>DMPQ01000196.1 GCA_003455945.1 Planctomycetaceae bacterium | reverse complement strand
GTACTTGTTCACTATCGGTCACTAGGGAGTACTTAGCCTTGGAGGGTGGTCCCCCCGGATTCAGACAAGGTTCCACGTGCCTCGTCCTACTCGGGATACGTCTAGCGCCTCTCTATTTTCGCCTACCGGGCTATCACCGTCTTTGGCCCCACTTTCCAGAGGGTTCGACTAACAGTCGGGCTACATGTCGACGTCCCACAACCCCTGCACACCGTAGTATACAGGTTTGGGCTATTCCCCTTTCGCTCGCCACTACTAGGAGAATCTCGGTTGATTTATTTTCCTGTGGGTACTGAGATGTTTCACTTCTCCACGTTCGCTTCTGACACCTATGCATTCAGTGCCAGATACCCTTGCGGGTGGGTTGCCCCATTCGGTCATCCCTAGATCTCTGCCTATTTACCGGCTCCCTAGGGCTTATCGCAGGTTTCCACGCTCTTCATCGCCTCTCGACGCCAAGACATCCCCCATGCGCCCTTAGTAGCTTGACCACCAATATCCAATCCTCTCGGAGTCGACTCTTGCGAGGCGACAACCGGTCGTACCGATACCGGTGACACTACCAGGTAACGATCTCACGATCTTTTTTCGAACTAAGCGCTGCTCAAGATACCCCATCCGTCACTCGCCCGAAGGCAAGGGACGGCGTGTACCCTGGCTCGAGATGCCGTCATTACCCACAACCGAATTGTCAAAGAACGAAACACCCGAAGGTGCTCCTCGCCCATCAGGCGAAGAGAAGGCTTCGTGAAGCACTCTCTTGGCTTGATGTCGCAAGGTCGAAGGGGCCAATCTATCCGAGTCGCCGGGCGGCCGTCAAGGCCGGCCCGAGACTTTTTTCGACTTCGTCGAGGAGGAGTCGTGCGAGCCGCCAGGCTGCAGTCGACTCGCCCTGCGGCGAGGTCGAGGCTCGTCAGTCGGCAGCGACTTGAGTCGCTCGTACCGTCGTGACTTGCCTGCTTCCGGAGTCGCGTTTCGCACTCGTGCGAGCCGCGTTTCCGTCAGCGAGAGAGCGAAGTATATCGATCCGCCGTTCTCGCTCAAGGCCCTTCGAGAAGTTTTTCGGAAGGAACTCCGAGCTTCTCGCGAACCCCTTGTTTTTCCGCTCGAAACGCCTCTCGGTCGCGGCTCGGACCCGAGCCGCAGCTCGTGGACCTCGCTTCGACCGAACCGGTTTCGACCGGCTCGCTCGCGGTTCCGATCGGTCGATCTCGAGGATCGATTCCGAGTCGTTACCGTTCGCTCGCGGCGGCGGCCGAAGCCGCTCCGCGATCCGGTTCCCGTCGCACCAGGCGACAGGTCCCGTAGTGGAGACGATCGGGATCGAACCGACAACCCCCGGCTTGCAAAGCCGGTGCTCTCCCAATTGAGCTACGTCCCCGGGCCTTGCTTCGAGCGATGAACCGTTTCTCCGCGACCAGGTCGCGAGCGAATCGATCGTTTCATCGTCGTTCGTCCATCGACGTCTCGTCGAACCGGTCGGTCAGGATCCGGGTTCGTGCTGCGTCGGGCGGACCAGTGAATCGCCATCCCGAAGGAAGGCGACTCGAGTGGGCGTGTCAGGATTCGAACCTGAGACCTCGTCGTTATCAGCGACGTGCTCTAACCAACTGAGCTACACGCCCGTTTCACGCTCGGCTCACACGACGCTGGGCGTCTCGTGAGCGGAGGGTCATTCTAGAAACGGATGCGCGGCTGTCAAAGGGGTTCGCGATTCCTCGCCCCGTATCCGCTCCTGCCGATCCCTTCGTCTCCCTGTCGTCTCCCGTTCCGGCGATCGATCGGCCGGGTTTCGGCCTTGTCGCACCTTGTTGTTCGCACCGCGTTGTTCGGACCGTTTCAGGCCTCTCGGTTTCGCGAAGAACCTCTCGGCGATCGCTCGCCGTCGCCTTCGCTCTGCCTATCCCGGTCTGCTGTCCCTCTCGGTCACCCGGGATCGTACGGAGTCGAACGGGCGGGAGGNNTCCCCGCAGTCCCTTCTCGGCCGCTCCTCGAGGTCGACGCCGCTTGCCGAAACTGCCGAACGGAGCGATCCGCGTTTGAGCCGACGGGGGTTTCTGCTATAGACGACCGTGGCGACGGGCGGAGGTCCGTCGAGCCCTCTCGCAGGTTACGGCAAGCAGGAGTGAACGCCCGTGACACAGCCCCCCTTCCCGCCGACTCGATTTCCCGCCTCGATGCTCAAGCCCGGAGCGGTTCTCACGGGAGCCGCTCTGACGCTCGCGTCGCTCGCTCCCGCCGCCCCCGCCTCGTCGCAGTCCGTCTCGGCGACGTTCACCGTCGCGTTGCCGGCCGCGGCGCTCCCCCTCGCTCCCCTTCCCCTCGTCGCGCCGCCGACGGTCGCCCAGGCGCTCAAGCTCGCGCCGCTCCAGAAGGGGATCGACTACGACCGGCCGACCGAGGCGCAGCAGGCGGGATGCAAGGTCGAGAGCGCCGCCGAAATCGGCCAGCGCGGCTGGATCGTGCGCGACGAGGCGAACAAGACGCTCCGCCGCTTCGTCGATTCCAACGGCGACGACAAGCTCGACCAGTGGTGCTACTACAAGGACGGCGTCGAGGTCTATCGCGACATCGATTCGGATGGCGACGAGCGAGCCGACCAATACCGATGGCTCGGCACCGCCGGAACCCGCTGGGGCCTCGATCCCGATGAGGACGGCCGCATCGATTCGTGGAAGACGATCTCCGCCGAGGAGGTGACGGCCGAGATCGTGGCGGCGGTCCGAGACAAGGATGCCGCTCGGTTCGCCGCGGTCCTGCTCCGCAAGGAAGATCTCGATTCGCTCGGCGTCGCCGCCGGGCAGCGGACCGAACTGGAACGCCGGATCACCGAGGCGCGAGCCAAGTTCGACAGCTTCGCCGCCGCTCAGACCGTCGTCGGGCCGACCGGCAAGTGGGAGTATTTCGGCGGCACCCGCCCGTCGCTGCTTCCCGAAGGAACCGACGGCGCAACACGCGACATCGTCTTCTACGACAGCGTCACGGCGATGATCGAACAGGATGGGCAGCATCGCCAGTTGGCGGTCGGCACGCTCGTCCGACTGGGCGACGGCTGGCGAGTCGTCGATGCTCCGGAATCGCTCGTCTCGGGCCAGGCGATGGCTCAGGGGAGCGTCTTCATTCAGCAGGTCGCCAGCGCCCGCGAGAGCGATGGAGCCAACGGCTCCCCCGGCGTCGACGGGTTCGGCCCCGAGATGCAGGCGGCACTGCTCGAACTCGGCAAGTTCGAGGCGCAGCTGCAGGAGGCCAAGACGCCGGCCGCGAGGGCCACCGCCTTCAACGGCTACCTCAACCAGCTCGTCGCCCTGTCCCGAACCGCGACCGACACGGCGGACAAGGTGAACTGGATCCGGCAGGCGACCGACGCGATCTACGTCGCGGCTCAGCAAGGCGAACTGACCGACGCTCCGAAGCGATTGGCCGATCTCGCCGCGACGCTCACCCGCGATGCCGCTCCCGCCGACGGGCTCGCCTATGCCAACTATCGCGCGATCGAACTCCGCTACATGACGACTCNNGACTCCGGCCGAAACGGCGGAGCAGTACGAGGAGCGGCAGAAGAAGTGGTCGGCCGATCTCGAGAAGTTCGCCGTCGACTTCGCCAGCAGCTCGGTCGCGGCCGAGGCGCTGCGGGAGTTGGCGTTCGTCGACGAGATCTCGGGGCGAACCGAACAGGCGCTGGCGCGCTACCGGACCATCGCCGAGAAGTACGCCGACAGCGACAGCGCCGCCAAGGCTCGCGGAGCGGTCTGGCGGNNCGGGCACCGATCTCGACGGCAAGCCGTTCGATCTGGCGTCGATGGGAGGCAAGCCGATCGTCATCCAGTGCTGGGCGACGTGGTGCGATCAGTGCGTCGCGGAGTTCGAGACGCTCCGATCGTTGCAGGCGAAGTACGCCTCGAAGGGGCTCCAGTTCGTCGGGCTGAACGTCGACATGGAACGCAACGACGTGAAGAGCTTCCTGCAGGGGAAGCGAGTCGCCTGGCCGCAGCTGATGGACGGCGACGGCGTCGACGGCGCTCTCGCCGCTCGCTTCGGCCTGGTCAACTTCCCGACGCTCATCCTGATCGGAGCGGACGGGAAGGTGGTGAAGGTGATGGAGTCGGCTGCGGAACTCGGCGACGAACTCGACAAGCTGCTCCGCTGAGCGGCCGTCGAGCGACCGGCATTCGCCGAGCCGCTAAGGCTCGGCGGTCGATGCACGGCGGCGCCGCAAGGTCGCCGCGCGACGCTTCGGCGATGTCGGCTCGCTTCACGTACGGTGACGATTCTCGACGGCCTCGATCTTCCGACGCGGGAGTTCGAGGCCGTCGCCGCGCGCCGAGCGAGCGTCCTTGAGGATCGCCCCTGAGGAGCGCCCTTCACGATCACCCCGACACCAGGTGAACGATGCGGCCGCCCGTCAGAATCGTTGCAGGCCCCTGAAATTCCCTGGGTTGTCCCCGCCGGTCCCTCGCGACGACAGCACTCCGCGAGCCGCGCGTGCCGCGCTCTTTTCGTCGCCGCGCCGCCGCCGTAGATTGGACGCCTCGGTTCTCGGACCGCGACGAACGCTTCGCTCGAACGGCTCGTCGACGTCCGAGTTTTCCGTCGCTCGCGCTTCGCGATCGCTCCTCGATTCGCAACGGTGGAAGCATGGATCGGCGACCTCGGATTCGCGTTGCCGCCAGTCAGCTGATGTCGCCGCGAACGAGCTTCGAAGACGATGTCATCGCCGTCCGACAGGAAGGCTACGAAGGAATCGGCCTCTTCCGCGACAAGCTCCTCGAGTTCGGCGTCGAGAAGGCGATCGAGATGCTCGACGAGTTCGGGCTGAGCGTGTCGAGTCTGCAGTGGGCCGGCGGATTCACCGGCGACGAAGTCCAGTCGTACGAGTCGTGCGTCGCCGATGCGATCCAGCTGATCGAGGCGGCGGCGGCGCTGCGAGCCGGTTGTCTGGTCGTCCATTCCGGCTCGCGAGCCGGCCATACGCGGCCTCACTCGTGGCGACTGTTCAATGAAGCGATGCGGCGTCTGCTGCCGCACGCCGAGCGATTGGGAGTCGTGCTGGGAATCGAGCCGATGGACCCGGCCGCCGGTCAACGCTGGTCGATCGCCGAGTCGGTCCCCGATCTGCTGACCTGGGTCGAAGAACTCGACTCGCCGCACGTCAAACTGGTCTTCGACAACTACCACATCTGCCGCAATCCCGACTGGCCGCTGTGGCTCGAACGCCACCGCTCGAGGATCTGTCTGATCCACCTGGCCGACGCGAAGGATCCTCCGTCCGACGAGCAGAATCGGTGCCTGCTCGGCACCGGCAACCTGCCGCTCGAATCGTTTCTCGAGAAGCTCGGCGCGATCGGCTACGACGGCTACCTGGAACTCGAACTCTTCGGCCAGGAGCTCGAAGGGCAGCCGTTCCACGAGATCCTCGCGCACTCGCGCTCGGTCGTCCGCTCGATGATCGCCTGAGCGGCGACGAACCGACCGGATTGCCGAACCGAAGGAAACGTCGCGTCGACCTGCCGAGCGGCATGTCGAGCGAGTTGCGCCGGGAAGAAGTCGATCCGCGCCGGCTGCTCGCGAAAGAGCCCGGCGAGCGAAGCGAAGCGGCTCGATCTGCCGTGCCTCAGCGAAGCGAGCGAGCGTCAGCGGGATCGCCGGTCGGTCGCTCGGGACGTTCTGGGCCGGGGGCTCGTTCGGCGCACGAAAAGGGCCCGGGCGAGCGTCGGTCGGCGACGGGGATAGCCGACACGATTGCCCACACCGGGCCCAAGATCGAATTCGATGGTCGAACCTTCGGGCGTCAGCGAACCGCGGCTCGCATGACGTTGACCCTATTATCGCCGGGTTTACCCTGGGTTGTTGACCTAATGATCCACTTATCCCGAGTTCCTCGCAAGATGGTGGTCCCCGGGAAAGCGGAATTTTCGTCGGCGGACTTCCGCCTGGTGAAGGCTCACCACCGCTCGTCGCGCTCCGAGCGA
The DNA here is from genome assembly GCA_003455945.1 of Planctomycetaceae bacterium. Lineage (GTDB taxonomy): Bacteria > Planctomycetota > Planctomycetia > Pirellulales > Pirellulaceae > UBA11682. Next base: position 11,973 of record DMPQ01000196.1, on the reverse strand, counting down.
TCTTCGGGCGAGGGGGAAGTCCGTTCGAGAGCGGGGCGTTCGGGGCGAGACGGCCCCTCGGTCGGCGAGTTCGGAAAACGTCTCGAGCCTCGCCCGAAGCCGCGCCGCAGATAGAGATCGCGGAGTCGTTCGAGTCGGTCTTGGGGGGACTTCTGGTCGAGTTCGGCTCGCGTCGCATCGTCGAGTTCTTCGGCGAAGAACCGCTCGAGTTCGGCCGACGAGATGCCGGCTCGCATGCGACTGGCGAAGTCGGCGGCAAGCCAGCGACCGACCTGCGCGATCTGCTCTTCCTCGGTCAGTTCGGCATCGAGCACGCTGCGCGCCTGATCGCCGAGGCTGCCGCGGAGAGTCGCCATGTCCTCGTCCGAGACGACATCGGCGATCACGGCCGGGGGAAGCGCCATCATGGCGAACGCGAGCCAACGGGCTCGGGCGGCCGGTTCGACCGGCGGGTTCGCGAAGAAGCGACTCCAGTTCGCCGGCATGTTGCGGCGGTGCTCTTCGATGCGGACCAGGATCACCTCGCCATGTCGTTCGGCCATCAGGTTGGTCCAGCGTCCGATCTGCTCGATGTCGGCTCGACCGACGCTGGCGGCGAGATCGCGAAGGGTCTGCTCTTCCTGCAGACGCATGAGTTCCTTGATGCGAGCGATCCGATCCTCGATCGTCAGATCGGCGAGTTCGGCTCGCTGAATGCTCGTGAGCGATTCGAGCCAACGGTTGTAGTTCAGCAGCACTTCTTCCAGCGCCCGAGCGTCGTCGCGTCGCGTCAGTTCGCGATGCAGGCGGCGAAGTCGCTCCTGCTCGTCGTTCGCCAGACGGTCGAAACGCTCGCGCCGCCGCGACAAGGTCTCCTTGCGCTCTTCGGGAAGCGAGCGAACCTCGAACGGATCGGTCGGCAACGCCGGAAGAAGCTGCGGATCGTCCTGCGAGGGGGCGGGCGTAGCAGTCGCCGGGGGAGCAGTGTTCGGTGACGCGGAGCCGGCCGCGGAGCCGGATTCCGCCGCGGCAGTTCCCTCGGACGCCTCTTCAGCCGGAAGAGCGACGTCGCTTGCGCCGCGGAGGTCGCTGCCGAACGACCACGACGCTGCGACTCCGAGCGAGCCGGAGGCGAGCGTGAGCAGGCCGAGCGCCCAGCGAGCGCCGGCCGTCACGCGATTCGGCTCATTCCCCGTCCGCCGTCGGCGCATCGAACAGCCCTTCTTCCGAGAGTCGCACCAGAAATTCGATATCGCCGACATTCCGATAAAGATCGACTCGCTCGATCACCGGCAGGTCGTCGATCAGCTTCCGATTGCTCTGATCGAGGCGATAGCGGACCGCGAGAAAGCCGGCGAACGATGCGGCGACCGCCAGCGAGCCGATCAGCAGCCAACCGCCGCGTCGACTTCGACGCCCCGTCGGGCGTGCCTGAGCCAATTCATGCTGCGCCGAGAGAGCGACCATCTCGAGCGTGCTGCGCGTGAAACTCTCGGCGACGCTCGATCGCGGGAGCGCTTCGAGCAGGTCCCACGACTGCTGCAACGTCGCCAGGCGCTGGCGCAATCGCGGTTCTTCCGTCAGACGACGGTCGATGCGGGCGGTGTCTTCGGTCGACAACTCGCCGTCGAGATAGGCGACCAGGTCGTCATGCTCCGCGTCGACGGCCGTTTCGGCGGCGTCGTCCGGAGGGTCGATCGGTCGGTCATCGGTCGTCATGCAGCGACTCGCGAAACGTTGGGCGGCGAGCGACCTCGATTGTGGCCGTCGCTCGCGCCGGGTTCAAGACTTTCCTGCCTCGGCATCGCCCGTTGCATCGGCCTCGGTGGCCGAAACGTCGTCGACGACGCTCCCGTCGTCGTCGTCCTGGTCGTCCGCTCGATCGTCGCGCGACTCCGCGACGCCGCGGCCGTGTTCCACATACGGCTCCAGCATCCGCCGCAGCTTCTCCCGAGTCCGGCTCATCAGCGATTTGACCGCCTGCACCGACAGCCCCATCGTCTCGCCGATCTCCTCGTAACTCATCCCCTCGAATCGGGACAGGAGAAGCGCCATCCGTTGTCGCTCGTTCAGACGGGCGATCGCCGAGCGGACCGCTTCGGTCAGCTCCGCCCGGTCGGCGACACGGGCCGGCATGAAACCGCTGCCGGCCGGGGCGAGCGATTCCAGACGGAGCGGTCCCGACTGGCCGAGGGCCGAGCTGCCGAGCTGCACTTCCTTGCGCTTCGACAGCGAACGGATGGCGTTGCTCGCGACGTTGTTGGCGATCGTGAAGAGCCAGGTCGAGAACTTGGCTCCCGGTACGTACGACTTTCGCGCCCGGTAGACCCGCAGAAAGACCTCCTGAGCCAGCTCCTCACCCATCTCATGGTGAGGAACCAGGTGGTCGAGGATCGCGATCAGGCGCGACTGGTACCGTTTCACCAGCTCTTCGAAAGCCGCGGCATTGTCGTTCCGGACCTGCAGCATCAGCCGCACGTCCGGATCGATCAGCTCGTATCGGCGGGCAAGCCACGCCGCGGATTCCGATAGATTCAAACCTCACCCCACCCCATCCAGGTCGGTCGCGTCCTTCGCGAGGGACGCCCGTTTCGTACTCCCCGCGAGACGCTCTCCGGCCGCATTTCGCCGCTCTTTGTCCGGGTTCCTCACGACGCTTCGCAGGTCGCGACGAGCCGCGCGGAGCGACGAGCGAATCGCGGGTGACTCGCGTCAGCCATCGCCCGAGGATCGGTCGAGTCGTCCTGCAGCGGGCCAAGGTCGAGGGGCTTGGAGCCCCGGGGACCTCGCGGCGGTTTCCCGTCACAGGGAGGCCCGCTCGATCCCCTGTTCCGAACGACGACGTCCCTGGTCCGAGCATCCTGACTGATTACGGAGAGTCCGTGCCGTCGGCCGCGCCGATCGCAAGAATGCGATCCCCGCCTTCTCGAGGCGCAATCCGACACGCATCTAACCGACGGAAATCAGGCAGGTTTCGGGCGGAAGCGAAAAAGTGAAGAATCGCTCCGCCGACCGGCACCGCGTGCGACTGTTCGGGCGTCGGCCGGCCGCCGGGGGAGAGGCGTCTCCCCCGGCGGTAAGCGGTCGTCGACAGCATTCGAGGCCGCTTACGGATTGACGGTGATCGCGGTCGAGGCGGCGATCGGGTCGACCGAGCCGGTGCTCGCGGCCGCCGCCTGAATCACCTGATCCCCTGCGGCGATCGCTCGAAGTTGGATCCGCGCGGTCAGGACATCCCCGGGGCGCATCTCGCGACGCGTCGCCCTGAGCAGATCGGGGAATCGCGGATCCTGAGCGAAGTTGAGCGTCCCCTGATCGGCCTGCACGAACTGCAGTCCGGCCGGCAGCCCGAGCGTCACCTCGATCTCGCTGTCCGCTCCCTGACCGACGTTTCGCAGCGTCACGATCACGAACGTCTCGCCACCGCGATCGACCGGGTCAACCAGTTCGGTCAGCGCGAGTTCCAGACGTCCGTTACCGGCCGTCGTCGGCGGATTGCCGAGATTCCCCGCGCCGGGTCCGGCCGGCGGGGTGGTCGGACCGGGGTTCGGAACCGCCGGAGCGATCGGTTCGCCCGGCGGAACGATCCGCCCCGGGAACTCGTCGACGATGTCTCCGCGAGCCGGCATGATCTCGATCGAGAAGGGGCGGAGGGGCGAGGCGACCGGATCGCGATCGATCGCTCCGATCCCTTCGGCCACCACTTCGAAGACCGCCGTCTCGGGAGTCGTTCCTTCGAGATCGAGCGAGATGATCGTCGAGGTCTGAGGATCGAGCGGAGCCAGATCGATCACGAACGCCTCGGGTTCGAAGCGGCCGGCCGGGTTCGAGCCGACGACCTTCAGCTCGTTCGAGAAGCGAGCGACCATGCGGGCACCGGTGACCGGGACGTTCCCCGGGTTGATCACCCGCACTTCGTACGGCGCCACGATCCCTCGGGTCAGTTGCTGCGGGCCCCGGATCTCGACGTCGAGCATCGCTCGCGGCACCTCTCGGGCATCCAGGCAGCTCTGCGCCCGCACCGTATGTCCGCCGTCGGCCGACACCGCGACTCGCAGGCACTGATTGCCGGGAGCGAGCACGACGAGCGGCAACGCCACCTCTTCCGACTGCCCCGGAAGCAGATCGAACGGCGGGAGTCCGATCGGCGTCGGCTGGTTGCCGAACGAGAGCCCCGCATCGAAGTCCGCTTCGACCTGAATCCCGGTCAGCGGCTGATCACAGTCGTTGGTGATCCGGAACCGATAATCGGCCGTCTCGCCGACTCGGACGTCGCGCGGTTCGTTCAGGAAGGCGAAGTTCAGGCAGGTGACCGCGATGTCGGTCTCGACGCACGCCTCGGCCTGAGACGGGACGTTCGACGCGGCGACCGTGAAGCAGGTCTTGATCTTGCCGCGGCCGACCGCTCGCACCACCACCTCGACCCGAGTCGTCGAGTGCGGTTCGAGACGAGCGAGATTCCAGATCCAGTTCGCGCCGAACTGAGTCGGACTCGGTTGCGACGAAAGGATCTCGATCGCGTCGGGGCGACCGATCGCGAGCTGGACGTTCTCGGCGGGGAGATCGCCCGGGTTGGTCACGTCGACGACGTAAGCGAACTCGCCGCCGCGGCCGCTGCTGCTCGGTCCTTCGGCTCGGATCGTCAAGGCCGGCGCCGACCAGGTGATGGTCGAAACGGTCGAGGCGACGCGCAGCCGCTCGCGAGTGCCGGCGAGGTTCTCGGGGCGGATCAGATCGATCTTCACCTGCGACGTGCCGGGGCCGAGCAGATCGTTCGGCTGGCGGATCATCAGCGTCGCGTTACCGTTCTCGTCGGTCAGGACCGCTTCCTTGGTGGCGAGCTGACCGGTGCCGGTGACCAAGCCTGCGGGAACGCTCCCCGGCAGCACTTCATACTCGACGCGCCAGCCCGGCACCGGTTCGCCGTCCGACTCGCGTCGCACGCTGACCGTCAGCGGATGCAGGCTTCCCGACAGCGCCACCGCGCACGGCGGCAGGCTCCACGCGGCATCCAGCCAGTGGATGGTGGTCGTCTTGCGCCGCTTGTCCCAGCCTTCGGCGTCGGGGGACCAGACGGTCACGCGACTGGTCCCTTCGCTCGGGCTGGTGATCGTCACCCACCCTTGGCCGGCCGAGACGGGGACGTCATCGAGAGTCGACGGGGTCCCGCGATCGATCACCTGAGCGTTGCGTGCGGCGGTCGTCTTGATGAAGTTGGCGCTTCGCTTGCCGTTGGTCGGATGGATCAGCTGCTGGAGCGTGCCGTACGGGCCTCGACCTGCCTGGACGAAGTTCCCGACGCTCTCCTGACTGAGCACCCACTCCAGCGTCTTGCCGGGGACATAGCGGCCGTTGGTGCCGCAGATGCCGCCGACGATGATCACTTCGCTCGAGACCGGCGCGACGACCTGAGTCGGCACGACCTGCAGTTCGCCGAGCTTGGCGGGGCGCAGTCGCCCCGCGAGACCGGCTCCGGTCGGATTGCCCAGCAGTCCGTCGCACGGCGGAGGGACCGGCGGCTGCGTGAAGGCGGGCTGAGGAAAGACGCCGCTCGAGCGATCCGCCTCGGCTTCGGCGAGCGTCGTGTAGGCGGGAGCGGGGAGCAGGAATCGCTCGCCGCTGGGATCGATCGCCGGAAGGCGAAGATTCCCGCAGCCGGCAAGGCCGCAAACCAGCAACCAGCCTGCCGTCGTGAACCAGAGTCGTTCGCCGCGAGACGCGATCGTCGCCATCAGCCGTACTCCTGCCTGGGCACCTCCGTGCAGGGGCGAAGTCGCGAGACCTTCGCCGTTCCTACCGACTCCTCCGAGCCGGTCCGCAGCGCTCTCGTCCGGTCCCGATTCGCTCCATCCTCGGAGCGATCATTCCGTGACCGCGACGGCGCAGTGCGGCTTCCTCGAACGGCGAAACGTACACGGCAAACGAGACCCTGTCGGATTTCCGCAACACGAGTCATGGCGAAAAGGGAGCGAACGCGAACGACATCGACGGACCTGACGATTCGTTCGGTCCGGTAAACGCTGCCCCCTGCGGTGACTCTGACGACCGAGACACGGCACCGCGCAACGACTGAAGTCGACTCGATCGACGCCACGCGAACGCGGGCGACCCGCCTTGCCGTCGTCGATGATGCCGCTGCTCCTCGCAGCAGCGCCAGGCCCGCAAGCCCCGAACGAGCGGCGCACGACCTCCTGCGGAACGCCTCGAACGAAAGCCGCGGCGCAAGGAGAGAAACCGCTGCGGCCGATCGAGACGCTCGAAGAGTCGCGCGGAGGTTATCGCGAGGTCGAAATCGTTCAGACGCCGATGATCCGGACCGGGCTCCGCTTGCCGCCGGTCGAGCGAGCGATCGCGTCGGCCAGGCGTTCGGCCCATCCCTTCAGCGTCCCTTCGTCGATCGCCTCGTCCGACGCATACAGACAGACGCCGAACTCCCGATCCGCTTCGGTGATCTTCCCCCACGCGGAATCCTTCACGGGGGAGCCGACCGAGATTCGGTCGACCAGGTTCTCGGCATCCCCTTCGATCACGATCGCGCCGGCGACGTCGATCTCCTGGCCGGCCGAATTGAAGACGAACGTCTCTCCTTCGCGACCGTACCGCAGATGCCACTCGGTCCCGCAGCGATCGAGCGACAGCATCGAGATCGGCAGCCCCGAGGCGACCGAGACGGCGTTCAGGGCATCGACCGCGTTGAGAATCTGAGGCAGGCGGCCGTCGCGTTTCAGTACGCCGAGCAGATACTCCTGAGCCGGTTTGCTTCGGCCCGAGGGCTTGAAGCCTCCGCGACGCAGCAGGCCGCGGATCGCCTGACGCCGCCCCTCGCCCCCTTCGGCATCGCCGTCGAGCACCGGCTTCACCAGACGTTCCCACTCGGCAACCTGTTCGGGCGTCGACGCGGCGATTTTCGCACCGCGCACGGCAAAGACGGCGACCTGCAATCCTTCGAGCCCCGGCGCGATCGAGACGCGCCAATCGATCTCGACCGTCGCTTCGCTCGCGGCGCCGCTCGGCGTTCCCGACCCCTTGTCGTTCGTCGGCGCCGTCCGGCCGACGCCGATCCAGCCGGTGACGCCTCGCCACGCCTGGCCGAACGCGCGGCCGCTGAGCACCTCGGCCGTCACCGTCGCGCGATCCGACGCGAAGTTGCGCCAGACCGCGTCGTAGTACGGCTTCGACACCTCCGAAAGCGTCTCGTAGTAGCCCTTGTCGCGAATCGTCCGCAGGCTCTCGGAGTAGTGCTCGAGAATATGGCGGTCGAACAGATTGCCGGCGACTCGGACCGTCGACAGCGCCCCGCCGCCGAACTCGCCGACCCGTCGCAGCGTGAACATCGACATCGCGCTCGAGAGCTCGAAGAGACCGACCTTCTGCTTGTCGGCGACATCGCGCATCTCGTTCCACAATCGCTGCAGTTCGGCCTGAGGGATCAGCGCCGTCGGATCGATCCGGCCGACCGCCTTGCGAGTCTGATCGATCGTCGATTGAAGGCCTTCGATACTCAGCGGCGGCAGGTCGAACGCCTGAGCCGCGGTGCCGCTGGCATCGCGCAGCGCCTCGAGCAGATCCCCGGCGTTGTCGATCGTCGAATGCTCGGGAACGATCCCCTGTCGCTTCAGTTCGGTCGACAGTTCCTTCAGGAAGGTCTGCGAGCCGTAGGCGACGTCGCTGACCACCGCCAGGATCGTCATCGGCGACAGGTGAAAGGTGGCGAGCCCCGCCAGCTCGACGAAGTTCCCGACCGCCTTGCGGGCGACGAAGTCGTCGACCTCGGTCGGCGACGGAGCCGCGCCGCCGGGACGCTCGACGCCGCCGACCTTCTCCGACAGGAAGTCGAGCGACTGCTGCACGAAGATCGAATACGAGCGGCTCGTGCGAAAGGCGTTGGGAACGAGGAGATTCGCCGACTCGCGCAGCGCTCCGCCGACCATCGCTCCGGTCGCGCGCATCGCCCGCTCCGGCAGACTCAAGCCGTAGACCAGATGATTCCAGACCTGAGTGACCGCCGGTTCCGCAGCGCGCCGTCCGCCGTCGCTGCCGCTCGTTCCGCTCGTCTCGTTCCCCACGCCATCCTCTCCTTCCGCCCGTCAGCAGCGAGCGGAGTTCGTCGCCGCAGCGACCGATCGTTCGTTTCGATTCGTCCGTCGTTGCCGTTCCCGGAGAGCAACGTTCGCGGAGTCGACGTTCGCGGTGTCGACGTTCCGTTCGCCATCGTTCGCGTCGACCTACCGCGCTCCGCCGCTCGCCGGGTCGAGCACCAGCACGAAGCCGCCGAGAATCGCCGCGCCTCGCGCCGTCGTCGGATCCCAGCCGAACCGGTCGGGAGTATCGATCCGGCCGAGCACCACCGCCGTCGCCCCCGGCTGCAACGCTCCGGGCAACGGCGCCCAGGCCGCGATGCGCACCGTCCCGCCGTTGCCGCTTCCCAATCGCATCACGACGGTCCGAAACGGACTCCCCGGTTCGATCGCTGCCACGGTGCCGACCAGGGCGATGCCGGGGGAGCCGTCGACGGCAGTCGAGTCGTCCAGTTTTCGCTCGGTCCGATTCGCCAGGAACGCGCGGAGCTTGGCATCGTCCAGTCGTCCCGCCAGCGTTCCGTCGACGATCCCGAGAATCCGATCCGCTTCAGGATCGTGCGGATCGAACCGAGCCAGCCGCTCGCCCAGTCGGNNAGCGTGCGGACTTCGGCATCGATCTCGTCGATGTCGGCCGGAGCCAGATCGTCGAGTTCGGCCGGACGCGCCGGCAGCGGAGCGAGCGAGCCGGGCGAGGCGCTGCCGTTGGGCGGTGCGACCGAAAGCGAACCGGGCCCTTCGTTCCCCGATCGGTCGTCGGCCGCATCGGTCGAGGGGACACGTCGATCGCANNCGCAGTTCCGACGGGACGACGAACGGCACGTAGGCGGCGACCTTCGGCCCCAACTCGACCGGATCGCGACCGAAGAGCCACCAGAGAACGAGCTGCGCCAGCGGGAGCGCGCAGAGGCCGCCTCCCAGGACCGCAGCGATCCCCAGCAGGCCGCCCCCCTTGGGCTGAGCCCGCCGCCGGACCGACGTCGACGGTCGACCGGTTCGAACCGCCGGCTGCACGGCGACCGCCGACGGAGCGGCTCGCTCGACGAAGTCGAACTTCGGTACCGCCTCGAGCGCCGGCTCGTCGTCGACCGCCAAGCTGACCGGATGCGGCTCCGGATCGTCGATCACCATCAGCAGCGGCGGGAGCAGNNGTCGCGCGACCTGAGGCGCCCGTCGGTAGCCGCACCTCGTCCCCACAGACGCTGCAGCGGGCGATCGTCATCGATGAGTCCTCGAAGGGAACGTTCGGTCGGATTCGGAAACGTCTCGCTCGGTCCCGGCGACGTCGCACGCCGCTCGTTCGGACGACGCATCACGAGCGATCGAGCAGCCGGTCGAGCTTGGCGTTCAGGTAGGCGATCAGAGGTCGGGACGAAAGGGACTGGCCGCAGACCCGCTGCAGCAGTTCGGGAGGGAGGTAACAGCGGCCATGCCGATGCAGGTGTTCGTTGAGCCAGCGGCGGAGCGGCACGAAGTCGCCGACTCGGAACATCGCATCGAGATCGCCCAAGTCGCGCTGCGCCGCTTCGAACCAATGTCCGGCATACAGGTTGCCGAGCGCGTAGGTCGGGAAGTAGCCGAAGAGCGCCGCACTCCAGTGGACATCCTGCAGCACGCCGACACCGTCATGCGGCGGGACGATTCCAAGATACTCGGCGTACTTCGCGTTCCATGCGGCCGGCAGCTCATCGACCGGCAAATCCCCCCTCACCAACGCCTCCTCGAGTTCGAATCGGGCGATGATGTGCAGGTTGTAGGTCAGCTCGTCCGCCTCGACTCGAATCAGACTCGGCCGCACGACGTTGACCGCCCGCCAGAACGAGTCGAGTCCGATCGCACCGAGCGCCGCCGGAAACGCCTGTCGCACTTCGCCGTACAGGAACTCCCAGAACGACCGACTCCGGCCGACCAGATTCTCCCACAATCGGGACTGCGATTCGTGCAGGCCGAGCGAAACGAAGGCGCCGGGAGGGAGACCGTAGAACGCGGAGCGGAGCCCCTGTTCGTAGATGCCGTGCCCCGCTTCGTGCAACGTTCCGTAGAACGCCTGAGCGAAACCACCGGCGTCGTAGCGAGTCAGGATCCGATGGTCGTGCGGTCCCGCCTCGGTGCAGAACGGGTGATCGGTCTCGTCGAGTCGTCCGCGTTCGAAATCGAACCCGATCGCTTCGGCGGCGCGGCGACCGATCCGTCGCTGGGCATCGACCGGAAAGTCGCCGTGCAGGATCGAATCGTCCTGCGGAACGCCCGAGTCGCGCACGCGGGCCAACAGCGGGAGCAGCGCCGCTCGCAGATCCGACAGCGCGCGGCGGACGTTCTCGGTCGTCTCACCCGGCTCGTACGAATCGAGCAGCGCGTCGTAACGGTTCGACTCGTAGCCGGTCGCATCCGCCTGTTCGCGCCGCAGACGGAGGTTCGTTTCGAGCGACGGACGGAACCTCGCGAAGTCGCGCGCCGCTCGCGCTTCCACCCATGCCTGCTGCCCCAGCACCTCGGCGCGACTCAGCTCTTCCACCAATCGCTGCGGCAGCTTCCGTTCCTTGTCGTAGTCGTGCTTGAGCCGCGCGATCGTGGCGCCTCGATCGGAGTGCGGATCGGCCGCCAGCTCCGACTCGCGCAATCGCTCGAGCAGATCGCCGAGCTCCGTCGAGGTCCGTCGCTGATGCACCTGGCCGGCCAGATAGGCCAGCTGCTCGGCTCGCCATTCGGCCCCTCGCGGCGGCAGCCCCGTCCGCTCGTCCCACGACAGGATCGATACGATCGACGTGAGGAGCGAGGTCTGCCGTTCGTGGGCGACGAGACGGTTCCAGAGCGATTCGAGATCTTCCATGACGCGCGACTTTCGGTGAAGTGAAATCGAGGTGCAGGCGAGCGATGTCGGCGAGCGGTGAAGGCGAGCGGTGTCGGCGTACGACGCGAGACGAACGGAGCGGATCGAACGATGTCGGCGATCGAGAAGGAACGCGACGTCCGGCGGTCCCTGTTGCCGGCGACGCTTCGTCGATCCTCGCGGCAACGACGGACGCCACCGGTGTCGCGATGCGAACGGCAAGACGATCGCGAAGACCGCCGTCGGCCGTTACCGCACCCTCCCCTCGGTCGGCTCCGTTCGTCCTTTTCGAAGCCGTTGCCGCGAAGCCGACGCCGTGAAGCCGTTGCGACGAAGCCGACGCCGTGAAGACGCCGTAACCGTTCAGTTCTGCGACGCGGTGCCGGGATCGAGACAGACGACGCGCCCTTCGCCGCGTACGTAGATCAGGCCGTGCGAAACGATCGGTGCGGCCCAACAGGGATAGTTCAGCAGACGCCGGGCTCCCGGTCGACCGATCGGCGCCAGCGGACCGTCGGGAAGCTCCGGATTTTCCAGGTCCAGGGTCGCAACCTCGTCATACGCCTCGGGCGTCGCCGTCAGCAGACGAACGAGGCCGTCTTCCGCCTGGCAGAGCAGATGGCCGTCGACATAGGTCATCGAGCAGCGAGTCAGACGCGGCTCGCGCCAGCGGACGGTGCCGGTCGCCAGTTCGATGCAGCGAAGCTCGGCGTTGTTGGTGTGCCGCCCGCTCGACGCATACGCGAACCCGTCGTGCAGCACCGGGGTGTTCCAGTGCGTCTGAAGCGACTTGTCGCGCCCCTTGGCCGCATCGCTCCAGACTTCGACCAGACGCTCGTCGTCGGTCAGTTCGAGCAGCACCCCTCCCGGACCGTACGTCTCGCCGATCAGGATCCGATTCCCGTCGACGACCGGCATCGAGGCGTTGACGCTCTCGAGATTCCGGGCTCGCCACGGAAAGAAGATCGGTTCGTTCTGCGGAGCGGCGGTTTCGACGACCCACAAGCCGCTTCGAGCGAACGCCAGCAGCCGCTTGCGCCCGCCGACCTTCGCGACCAGGAGCGACGAGTACGACGCCAGGTCGTT
>DMPQ01000439.1 GCA_003455945.1 Planctomycetaceae bacterium | reverse complement strand
GAAGCCTTGCCTCGGCCACGGAAGTTCGGACCTGCCACCGCGGTCGGTCGCACTACGTCGCAGCGATCGACGAACGACAAGGCGAAGCTGCGGGGGCCGCCCACAAACACTTTGAAGCTCGGTAAACCAAGATGCCGGCCCAGTCAGCTTCAGCCATCCGTTATGCCAAACTCTGACTGACGAACAATGGAACACCTACACTGACTTGAGCTCCTCAAAATGTGTAGTTGCATGGGCGAGATCCAGTCGGGGAAACTTGTACTGCGAATTTGAATCGCGGACAAACCGATCTAGGGCCAGAACCACAAAGCTGCGCGGATCGCTTATCCCAACTGGAAACCCTGTGACGTGGCAATTTTTACCGTTAAGCAACTCTGTGTTAAGCCCCCAGGACTGGCCTTTCGCCTCGACGAGCTTAAGCATGGGGGTCTCGCAGATATAAGTTAGCGGCGTCATGGCCAAACCATCATTTTGCCCAGTGAAAAGAACGCAACGCATGCGAAGGGGCTCAGCGTTGCGTGGCAACAGCCACGTGAAGAACGCATCTGGCGCAACTGGCTTTCTTATTATTACGCTTTGGTCCACAACGAAATAGTGGCACAATTCCTTACTTGACGGCATGGGCTGGGACTGAAAACGCGAAGGCCCCTCAGTCCAGCGCTCGGCAAAAAGCGTAGCCTGATAGTGAATCGTCAATAGCCCGGTTAACTTGTAAAACTGCTCAAGTACGTCGTGATCGCGTGTCAATATTGTAGTATTCCTGCCGGCAGCAAGGGTAACCATGGCAGCCGTCGCGACCAGCTCTTCATCCGTGAAAACATTCGCGCCAACGGAAATCTCTCGCTGACCTTTCCGAAAGATATGGAAATCTCGTTCGTTGCCCGCTTTTTGAAAGAGCGTGTTTAGCTCCTCCGATGAAGGCTGGCGACCCTGATTCGCGACGAATTCATCGACGAAGGACTGTGCTCTTCGCTTCCTTTCTGCGAGGACGTTAACATACCAGTTTCGAAATACTCCGCATGGCACTCCCCACGCAGCATCTTCATCAAAAAGGATCGTGGAGCTGACCGCCTCCTTGGCGTCATTGAAGACGGGAACCATGTGTCCGTTGTAGAACGGATTTGACCTCCAAGGCAAAAGTTCCTTCCAAACACCGGTGGTCATCGTAATGCGTTTCTGCCCGAGCGCGTCCCAAACGGTTTGCTTAACTTGATGGTCTGTGAAGAAGTTCGTATCAAGAAAGTAGTCGTGAGTGTCCTGGTCACCGGCGATGAATTCGGCTACCTGATCATAAGACACATGGAGCTTCTCCTGAACCAGCGGATAAAAAAGGCGATGTGGCGCAGTTCCGGCTGGCCGGGGCTGGGTCTTCTCAAGGATGAATCGGATCGTTTGGCTTTGCCTGGGCATCGTGATTTCCGGCTCATGTGATTCGCCTGTGGGCCATCGCTGTCGGAGTCTGCGCGGCACAACCGAGGCGTCTTGCCTTGATCCGGCAGTACGGCGGGAGCGTATCGGCGAGGTGGGCGATCGATCCGCATGGAGCCCAGACGTCGCTTCGCAACGGTTCGTGGAATCCCTCGATCACGAACCCGACTCGGCAGAGTTCTCCGAGGAGCGTTCCGAGCGAGTGCGCGAACTCGATCGTCTCGGGTTCGCGGAGCGGGCTGATCGTCCCCTTGCCCTCGTCGCCGATCGACGGCAACACGGTCCGCCGATCGAGTTCGTATCGTTCGCGCTGCGGATTCCAGACGGCTCGAAGCGCTTCCGGCATCTTATGCTGCGACACGTACGAGCCGCCGGTTCGGAGCACGCGATGCACCTCGCGATACGCCGTCGTCACGTCGGGCAGATAGCTGGTCAGGACCGGCTGAACGACGATGTCGATCGACTCGGATTCGATCATGGTCAGGGCGTCGGCCGAGGCGACGAACGACCGAAGAGAAATCCCGAGCCTGTCCGCCTGACTCCGATCCCGCTCCAGCTGACTCGGACTCAGATCGACTACCGTCACGATCGCGCCGGCCATCGCGTACAGCGCCGCATGAGTTCCACCCGCTCCGCCGAGCAGCAACAGTCGCTTCCCGTCGAGCCGTTCGTCGCGGAGCCACGGATCGAGTCCCGCGACGGCCTGCTCGCGAGTCAATTCGGGAATCGTTTCGGCCGCGAAGCGAGGATCGTTCGACAGCCGGTCCCACGCGATCCGGTTCCGCTCGATCGCCATCGCCCGATCGACGAATGTCTCGTCGGATGCGGTCATCAGCGCCGCGACCGCTTCGGCAAGCGTCGGCGGATCCCCCGTTTCGAGTCGACGCTGAACCAATTCGATCGGACTTGCGATCCGGCCGGCGAGTTCGATGCGCGGGGGAACCGGTTCTCGAAGACCGACCCATCGCGCTCCCGCCCCCCGGCACAGCATCTCGCCCAGCCGAAATCCGACGGCGACCGCCAGGCTCCCGAGCCCCTCGTCATCCGAACCGGCACACGCCGTCTCGATCAGCCGGTCCAACTCGGCGACCGTCTGCGGAGCGGGCAAGTGCAGCTGCCGAGCGATGTCGTCGACGCCGGCCGCGACGGCTCGGATCGTCCGCAGATGATCAGGATCGACGGCACTCATGGTCCGGATTCGACGAGGGACTCGGTCATGGCGTCCGAACGGTTCGGACGTTCGGCTCGCCGCTACTCTACCGTCCGCCTCGTCGGTGCTGACGATCGGATTGCGGGAACCGGCAGGGAAGGGGACCGGAAACGCGAAAGCACCTTCCTGCCACTCACGCCGAACTTGAATGTCGACCTGATGGCCGTCACGCTGACGATCGCTCGACGAATCGAATGACGCGATGCGAGTCGATCGAGCCGAACATACGCAACGAACCGGAGACGAGCGATGCAGATTCCCGAACCGAGTCCCGAACATCTCTGGCTATCGCGACTGGTCGGCGAGTGGACGATTCGCGGCGAGTACCGGATGGGCCCCGATCAGCCGACGACCGAAACGACCGGTCGCGAATCGGTTCGATCGCTCGGCAAGCTCTGGACGATCGGCGAGTGGTTCAGCGGCGGCGATGCCGCCGAATGCGATTCGATCATGACGCTCGGTTTCGATCCGCGGCAAGACCGCTTCGTCGGCACCTTCGTCACCGGCGCAATGACGCATCTCTGGCCCTACGTAGGGACCCTCGATCCCGAATCGAGACGTCTGACGCTCGACTCGGAGGGGCCGGACTTTCTGGGCGGAAAAGGGATGAGTCGCTATCAGGACATCATCGAGTTCCAGGACGATGACCATCGGACGCTGACCGCTCGCGTGCTCGGCTCGGATGGAGAATGGCGAACGTTCATGACGACGCATGCCCGACGAATCCGAAACGACTCGAACGTCTGACCTTCAGGTCCGAAAGCGGCGGCCTCACGCGGGACGTCGAACGCTCATGACGGCCGCTGGCTCCGGGGGGCGGCTCGATACATACTCGCGGTGGCCGACGAGCGATCGATCGGATCAGTCGTGGTTTCGCTGGATGGGTATCGGGGAGTTCGGACGTGAACGGACGGGTCTTCGCATCGACGGGTTCGGACCGACCTCGCGAATCGGGCGAGGCGATCGGCCTCGCCCGGCTCGGTCGATGGTCGCTGCTGCTGGCGACCTTGATCGGCTGCTCGGAACCCAACGCCTATCAGCCTCCCCCGCCACCGACCGTTTCGGTCGCTCTGCCGGTTCGAGCGACGGTCGTCGACTATCTCGAGGAGGTCGGCACGACCGAGGCGGTGGAGCGCGCCGAGATTCGGGCGCGCGTTCGCGGTGTCCTGGTCGAGCAGCTCTTCGAGCCCGGGAAGGAAGTCACCGCGGGGAGCCCGCTGTTCCGGATCGAACGAGCCGAGTACGAAGCGGCTCGCGATGCCGCTCGGTCCGCGGTCGACGGCGCCGAGGCGAACCGCGCCGCGGCTGTCGCGTCGATCGCCGTGGCCGATGCGGGGCTGCAGGAGGTCGCTGCCGCCGTCGAGCAGACCGAAGCCGAATTCGCTCGCCAGGAACGACTGCTCGCCGAGCGATCGACTTCGCCGAGCGAGCGGGATCGAGCCAAGGCCGCTCGCGATTCGGCTCTCGCGCAGCGTCAGAGCTTCGAGGCGCGACGACGAGCGGCGGAGGCGGATCAGCTGAAGGCCGAGGCGGCGATGTCTCAGGCGGCGGCCGAACTCCAGCGGGCAGAACTCGATCTGACCTACACCGAGGTGACCGCCACGATCGGCGGCAAGATCACCGTCTCGGACATCAAGCTCGGCAACCTGGTCGAACCGGGCGATCGTCTGGCGACCATCGTCCGTCCGACGCCGATCTGGACTCGTTTTCGAGTCGACGAACGGACCGTCCTGGCGCTCGAGGCGATGCGACGCCGCAACGGCGAGCAGCGCGATCTGCGCGACATCCCGGTCGGACTGCAGCGTGCCGGCGATCGCGAGTTCCCGATCGCCGGGCATCTGGATTACGTCGACCAGGAGGGAATCGATCGGAGTACCGGAACGCTCGAGGTTCGGGCGCTCTTTCCGAACGAGGAAGGTCTGCTGATGCCGGGCCTGTTCGTGCGACTTCGCGTGCCGATCGGTCGCTTCGAGAACGCGCTGCTGGTACCGGCGACCGCGGTCGGGCGCGATCCGATCGGAACCTATCTGCTGGTCGCGATCGACGGCAAGGTGCAACGCCGCTCGGTCGAGACCGGACCGAAGGTCGGTCCGCTGATCGTGATCCGCAGCGGCGTCGAGGCGAACGACCAGGTGATCGTCGACGGTCTGCAGCGCGCCCGCCCCGGAGCCGAAGTAACGACCGAGCTGAAGACGCTCCCGGCACCACAAGGGGACGAGTCGACCGACGTCGAAGCGAACGGTTCGCCCGGCGCTTCCGACTCGGTCGCTCCTCCCGCCGGCGCCTCGGCTCCCGTCTCGAGCGCGAACGAGTCGAATGCCTGATTGCGACTCGACCGAGTCATGCGGCTGATCGGCAAGGCCACCGATCGGCAATGCCTCCGAACGGCCGGCGATCCGCCGAGCCCTCCGTATCCCGAACCATCTCCCGCTGGGATTCCGACCGTGTCCCGATTCTTCATTCGGCGTCCGATCTTCGCGTCGGTGATCTCGATCGTGATCGTGATCGCAGGACTCGTCGCTCAGAGCTCGCTTCCGGTCGCGAAGTACCCCGAAATCTCGCCGCCGACCGTTCAGGTCCGCGCGATCTATCCGGGCGCGAATGCGCGCGTCGTCGCCGAGACGGTCGCGGCCGTGATCGAGAAGGAGGTGAACGGCGTCGAAGGGATGCTCTACATGTCGTCGGTCAGCGGCGACGACGGGTCGTACGTCCTGACGGTCACCTTCGACATCGGCGTCGATCTCGACATGGCGACCGTGCTGGTTCAGAACCGAGTCGCGATCGCCGAATCGCGGCTCCCCGAAGAAGCGCGTCGCCAGGGAGTGACGACCAAGAAGCAGTCGACCGCCATTCTGCAGTTCGTGGCCCTTGTTTCGGATCGCCCCGAGCACGACGGTCTCTTTCTGAGCAACGTCGCGCTTCGCGAGATCCGAGACGAACTGACTCGGATCGATGGTGTCGGCGACGTGGTCGTGTTCGGAGTCGGCGACTACGGCATGCGAGTCTGGCTCGATCCGCCCAGGCTACGAGCCCTTTCGCTGACCGCCGGCGACGTCGTCGCCGCCATTCGCGAGCAGAACGTGCAGGTGGCGGCCGGCCGTATCGGTCAGCCCCCGGCCCCCGACGGCACCCCCTACGAACTGACGGTCAACACGCGCGGGCGACTGACCGAGGCCGAGGAGTTCGCCGACCTGATCGTCAAGTCAGGTTCCGATGGCCAGACGGTCCGTGTCCGCGACGTTGCGCGCGTCGAACTGGCAGCGCAGAATCTCCGCTACGCGTCGAAGTTCCGCGGCCAGCCGAGCGCGTCGCTGGCGATCTATCAGCTGCCGGGAGCCAACGCGCTCGATGTGGCGGCCGAGGTGCGGCGAACGATGGAGCGACTGGCGACCGGATTGCCGGAAGGGGTCAGCTATCGGATTCCGTTCGACAGTACCGCCTTCGTCAACGCCGCGATCTCGGAGGTCTACGTCACGCTGTTCCAGGCGGTGGCCCTCGTCGTACTGGTGATCTTCGTCTTTCTGCAGGATTGGCGCACCACGCTGATTCCGTGCGCCGCCATTC
The DNA here is from genome assembly GCA_003455945.1 of Planctomycetaceae bacterium. Lineage (GTDB taxonomy): Bacteria > Planctomycetota > Planctomycetia > Pirellulales > Pirellulaceae > UBA11682. The sequence goes on along the minus strand of DMPQ01000439.1, from coordinate 2,144 downwards.
CGGTGTCGCTGATCGGCATCTTCGCCGTGATGGCGGGGGTCGGCTACTCGATCAACATGATCACGCTGTTCGGAGTCGTCTTGGCGATCGGCATCGTCGTCGACGATGCGATCGTGGTGGTCGAGAACGTCGCGCGACTGATCGACTCGGGCATGAAACCTCGTGACGCCGCGGAACGAGCGATGGAAGAGATCACCGGACCGGTGATCGCCACGACGCTGGTCCTGCTGGCGGTCTTCATTCCGACCGCCTTTCTCGGCGGGATCGTCGGCCAGCTCTATCGTCAGTTCGCGCTCACGATCTCGGGAGCGGTGGTGATCAGCACGATCAACGCGCTCACGCTGAGTCCCGCACTCTGCGGTCTGCTGATGCGTCCGACACCGAAACGGAAGTTCTTCCTGTTCGAACGCTTCGATCGGGCCTTCGACGTCGCGGCGAACGGCTACGAGCGACTGACCCGAGTCGTGTTGCGGAAGATCGGCGTGACGATGGTCCTCTTTCTCGCGCTGCTGATGCTGACCGGTTGGGGCTTCGGGCGTCTGCCGACCGGGTTCCTGCCGACGGAGGATCAGGGTTACTGCTTCATCAATCTGCAGCTCCCCGATGCCGCGTCGCTCGAACGGACCGAAGGGGTGCTCGAACAGGTCGAAGCGGCTCTGGGCAAGACGCCGGGAGTGCGGGATTGGCTGACGATCGGCGGCTACTCGATGCTCAGCGGCACGAGCGCCAGCAATTCGGGCTTCGCGCTCGTGATCTTCGAGCCGTGGGACGAACGGACGTCTCCCGAGACGCGACAGGAAGCGATCGTGGGGCAACTGCGTCGTTCGCTCTCGACGATCCGCGGCGGCATCGGAATCGCCTTCACGCCGCCGCCGATCGACGGCTTGGGAAACGCCGGCGGCTTTCAGCTGCAGATTCTCGATCGGAGCGATCTCGGGCCGGTCGAACTCGCCAAGCTCGCTCGCGAAATGGTCGACGACGGCAATGCCCAGTCGGGCCTCCGCAATCTGAACACGACGTTCCGCGCCACCGTTCCGCAGCTCTATGTCGATGTCGATCGGACCAAGGTCAAGTCGCTCGACGTACCGCTCGACCAGGTCTTCGCGACGCTGCAGACCAGTCTCGGATCGTCCTACGCCAACGACTTCAATGCGTTCGGTCAGACGTATCAGGTGCGGGTCCAGGCGGATCACGGTTATCGAGCCGAACCGGAGGATATCCTGCGTCTGGATGTCCGGAGTCGCTCGGGAGCGATGATTCCGCTCGGGGCCCTGGCCGAGGTGCGCGACGATTTCGGTCCTCAGTCGATCGTCCGCTACAACAACGCACCGAGCGCCGCCGTGACCGGCGAACCGGCTCCCGGACGCAGTTCGGGGCAGGCGATGGACCTGATGGAGCAGATGGCCGAAGCGAAGTTTCCGTCCGGGGTCGGCTATGCCTGGACCGGCATGGCCTTCCAGGAACGTGAGGCGGGATCGCCGCTGGGGATCTTCGCCCTCGCCGTCGTCTTCGTCTTTCTGGTCCTCGCGGCTCAGTACGAGAGCTGGTCGATGCCGGCGGCGGTGATCGCCGTCGTTCCGCTGTCGGTGCTCGGAGTCGTCGTGGCGCTGGCGACCGGCGGCATGGACAACAACACCTACACCCAGATCGGCATCGTGCTCCTGGTGGCCCTCGCCAGCAAGAACGCGATTCTGATCGTCGAGTTCGCGGCCGAAGAGCGACGGCGAGGACTGTCGATCATCGAAGCGGCCGCCAACGCGGCTCGATTGAGATTCCGCCCGATCCTGATGACCGCGCTTTCGTCGGTCCTGGGATTCCTGCCGCTGCTGACTGCGAGCGGAGCGGGAGCGGCGAGTCGTCAGGCGGTCGGCGCGGCGGTGGTCGGTGGAATGATCGCCGCGATCGTCTTTTCGCTCGCGTTCGTCCCCGCCTTCTTCGTCGTCTTCCGGCGTGAAGGAGGGACCGGCGAGGGAGAGCGAACCTCACCGTCGCCCGACATGCCCGATGCCGATTCGCGAAGGGACGAAACGAAGGAGGCTGACGCGAAGGAAACCGACCATCCGGAGGTTTCGGCGGCGACCGCTTGAGTTTCGGCGATCGATCGCCCCTTCAGTTCCAGCGAAGCGGCTTGCCGCGCAGCCATC
>DMPQ01000301.1:1201-23655 GCA_003455945.1 Planctomycetaceae bacterium | reverse complement strand
CGACGCGAACGAGCCGTGAGGTAGGGAGTCGACCGGAGGGAAGCGAGCGTGCGACATGCGATCCGATCCCCGATGGCGAACCGGAAGGCTGCACCGCATTCGGCGCAGCGAATCGACGTTCGTCCGAAGCGAACGGAACGACTCGCGGTTCCCTGCGGAGTTCCGAGCACCGAAGTGACGCGCCGCAGGGAAAGTGTTCGGCGAAACCGAGGGAGCGTCGTCATCCCTTGCGTCATCGAAAGACTCTTGCCGCAGCGCAAGCGACAGGCGTCACTTCGCGAACGGCGCAGCTTGCCCGAGTCGACCAGCCGACGCAGCTGGTGCGCGATGTCCGATCGGCATGATGGCACTGCCGCGCGTCGTGAACTGCGTCAGCGGCGCAGCGCCTCGGGTTCCCGCGGCGGAGTTGTCTACTCCGACTTCATCCTAGGCGCGCCGCAAGAACGACAAGGGGGCGGAGAAACCGGTTCTCCGCCCCCGACTTCCGAGGCGATCGATCCGAGGCAGCGCTGACTCAGTCGCGCGACGTGCGGAACGGCGAGGCGGGAAGTCGCTCGACGTTGCCGAGATTCGGCGTCGCCTCCTGGTGCCATCCGAAGCGGACCGCCACCGGCTCGGACACCGACTCGGCCGAGACGACGATGCTGTCGCCGTCGATCGTCGCCTGAGCTTCGACGTAGTTGCCGTCCTTGCCGGCGATCGTGAACGAGTTCAGCGGCTGCTCGTCGAGCGAGACGAGACCGGAACCGACATGGTCGAAGTGCAGCCGGATCTTCGATCCCTCGACCTTCATCTCGCGGTAGAGCGGCCCCGAAACGACGATCCCTTCGCGGCCGTACGGACCGGCCAGCGCCCAGAGCGAGAGGCGACGTCCGACGTCCTGCTTGTTTCGCGGATGGATGTCGTCGAGCTGCGTGATGTCGGTCGTCACCGCCATGCCGGTGTGCGGGATGGCGAGCGATTCGAGCTGGGCTTCCCAGATGCCGGCCAGCGCGGTCGGATCACCGCCGTAGCGGAACGGCGCCAACTGCACGAAGTAGAACGGCATCTCGGGATCCTGCCAGAGATCGCGCCAGCCGCCGATCAGCGCCTTCATCTTCTCGTGGTAGAGCATCCCTTCGCCGTTGTTCGATTCTCCCTGGTACCAGATGGCGCCGCGGACGCGCATCGGAACGAGCGGCGCGATCATGCCGTTGTACAGGGCGAGCGGCGTCTGGAAGTTGATCCCTCCGTCGGCGTTGACCGTCGGGAAAGTATCGAGCGCGTCGGAGATCTCCTTCAGCGCCTCGACGCTCCTGAATCCCTGCGGCGGCGTCCACGGTTCGATGCGAGTACCGCCCCAGTTGGAACCGACCAGTCCGATCGGGACGTCGAGCTCGCGCTCGAGTTCACGGGCGAAGAAGTAGCCGACCGCGGTGAATCCCGGAACCGTCTCGGGCGAGCAGACCTGCCAGCCGTCGGTGGCNNACGTCATCCTGCGGCGACGTGGCGGGGATGTGCGGAATCTTCAGATGGCGGATCCGCGGATGATTCGCTTCGCGGATTTCCTGCTCGGGATTGTCCGATGCCGCGACCGGCCACTCCATGTTCGACTGCCCCGAGCAGATCCAGACCTCGCCGATCAGGATGTCGCCGAGCGTCCGCTCGGACGAACCGGCGACCTTGATCTCGAACGGACCACCCGCCTCGCGCGCAGCCAGATCGACCGCCCAGCGCCCCTGGTCGTCGGCCGTTCCGGTCACCGTCTCGTCCCCCAGCGAGACCTGGACGACCTGGCCGGGATCGTCCCAACCCCAGATGCGGATCGGCTTCTGACGCTGCACGACCATGTGGTCGGTCAGGACCTTCGGCAGCCGCGTTTCGGCCGCCAGCGGCTGCGGCGGAAGGGTGGTCAGCCCCAGACAACAGAGGATCGACCCGATCAGACAGGCTCTCATGGCAGCAGGTCTCCGGTGGGCGGATGGGCGGGAGTCAACTCGACAAGGGGTCTCGACGGACGGGAAGCAGCGCGGCGATCTCGCCGCGCTCTCCGATCGTTCCGAACGGCGGAACTCGGATTCTCGGCGCCGAACCGGATCGTCCGCTCCCGACCCGCAGCGTGGGGGCGACCGGGAGCGGCCTTGTCGGAGTAAGATGATATCCGGTCGGAATGCCCGCTCGCTACGAAGCCCTCGGCGATCCGCAGGGCGAGCCGCTTCGGCTCCGATGTCGGTGACGACCTTCGCGACGGCTGATGAAACGCACTCTCCCTTCCATCCCGCAGGTCTACCGCAACGTCAAGCGATGGACCGAGATCCTTTCGGTCCTCAGCAAGTACGGTCTCGCGGACTGGCTGAGTCGGCTGAACGTCGACTTCGTGAAGGACGGGATCCGTTCGCCCGACGGAGGCTCGCTGGCGCGCGAGTCGCACGAGACGCGTATCCGTCTGGCGATGAACGAGCTGGGGCCGACCTTCGTCAAGCTGGCGCAGCTGCTGAGCACTCGCCCCGATCTGATCGGCACCGCTCTGGCCGACGAACTGTCGAAGCTGCAGAGTCATGCCAAGGCGGACGACTTCGGTCATGTCCGGACGCTGGTCGAGGCGGAGCTCGGGCAACCGCTCGAGGATCTGTTCCGCGAGTTCGGCGAAGAACCGATCGCATCGGCGTCGATCGGCCAGGTTCATCGCGCGGTGCTGACCGACGGCCGGCAGGTCGTGGTCAAGGTGCAGCACGCCGGCATCGAGCGGACGGTCGAGACCGATCTCGACATTCTCGTCGGGCTCGCGCAGCTTGCGGAGCGCGTCGAGGAGTACCGCTCGTATCGCCCGGCTCAGGTCGTCGGCGAACTGGCTCGGACGATGCGGCGCGAACTCGAGTTCGGACGCGAGGAACGCAATCTGACTCAGTTCGCCGCGATGTTCGAGAAGGACTCGACCGTCCGGATCCCTCAGCCGATCAGCGCCTACTGCACGCCTCGCGTGCTGACGATGGAGTACGTCGAGGGAATTCCGATCGACGACACGGTCCGTCTGCAGCAGGCCGGATACGACTGCGAGCTACTCGCGCGACGTCTGGCCGAGATCTATCTGCGGATGATCTTTCACGAGGGGTTCTTTCACGCCGATCCGCATCCGGGCAACCTGCTGGTGACGCGAGGCGAATCGATCGCGCTGCTCGACTTCGGCATGTGCGGGCGGATCAGCGAACGGAGTCGCGAGGACATCGAGGAGATGTTGCTGGCGATCATCAGTCGCGACGTGCCGTTGCTCGCGACCCTGATCCGGCGCCTCGGTTCGGTCCCTCCCGACATCGACGATGCCGCCTTCTCGAACGATGTCGCCGAATTCATGGGACAGTACGCTCAGGCGTCGCTGGAACGGTTCTCGATCGGCGCGGCGCTGCGCGACATGACCGGGATCATCCGGGCGCACCGGATCATCCTGCCGGCCGAAGTCGCGTTGCTGATCAAGGTGCTGATCACGCTTGAAGGGACCGGGCGGCGTCTGAGTCCGAATCTGAGCGTGCTCGAACTGATGCGCCCCTTTCGCCGCACGCTGCTGCTGCGGCGCTTCTCGCCGGCTCGCCACGCCCGCAAGGCACGCCGGATCTACCTGCAGCTCGAGCAGTTGGCCGAGGATCTGCCGCATCGCTTCGGCACGATCCTGGAACAGATCCAGTCGGGCAAGTTCGACGTCCACCTCGATCACCGACGTCTCGGGCCGTCGGTCAATCGACTGGTGATGGGGATGCTGACCAGCGCTCTCTTCGTCGGATCGAGCCTGATGCTCAGCAACAAGGTCCCTCCGCTGCTGCTGCCCGGCGAAGGGTGGTGGGGGATTCGAGAGGTGAGTCTGATCGGACTCGGCGGGCTGATCATCAGCCATCTGATCGGAGCCCGAGTCATCCTGGCGATTCGCCGCTCGGGCAACCTCGACCGGGAGTAGCGCGCGTGCCCGCGCGTGATCCGACGCNNGAAGTCCCGCCAGGGACGACCGAGCTGCGCCGTAACACGGCCGGCCATGGGTTCCCAGGGCCCGTTCCTTCGTCCCTGTCGGGACTCACGGTTCATGTCTTCGGCGAACGTGTGACCCACCGATGAATCGGTGGGNNCGCTTCGGGCTGGTTGGGTCGGTGACGACGCGAGGTGATTCGCGCCCCCCGGCCGTGCCCTCCCAGCCCGTTGCGCCAAGCGTCGGGGTCCCCCGTGACTTCAGCGGGCCGAAACGTTCGCCGTCGGATCGGGCGAACTACTTCTTCACGACCCAGATGTTGCGGAAGGCGACCGGGTTGCCGTGGTCCTGCAGGAACAGGCCGAGCGGACCGGCTCCTTCCGGCTGGCAACCGGGAGTGCCGTGCGTCAGTTCCAGATCGTCATGGATGACGACGCCGTTGTGACGGATGGTGGCTCGACCGTTGGCGACCTTCTTGTCCCCTTCGTAGCGAGCCGCGGTGAACTCGATGTCGTAGGTCTGCCACGACAGCGGCGGCAGGCACATGTTCACGGCCGGCTTGCTGATGCTGTAGATGCCGCCGCACTCGTTGTTCTCGCCCGACAGGCCGAACGAGTCGAGCACCTGCAGCTCGTAGCGACTCTGCATGTAGACGCCGCTGTTCCCTCGCCCCTGACCGCGGCTGAGCGGCATGAACGGAGTGCGGAACTCGAGATGCAGGACGTGATCGCCGAGCGTCTCCTTCGAGGTGCAGTTGGTCGCGCCGAGCAGGTTCCCTTCGATCAGCTTCCCCTGTTCGAAGCCGTCGGCCGTGCTGCCGTCGAAGAGGACGATCGCTCCCTCGGGAGGCTTCGCGCCGAGCGTCGGGCTCGTCCGCTCGATTCGCTTGCCGCGAGCGAGCACGGTTCCGTCCGTGTCTCGCACCGTCATCTCGCCGTTGCGGACGGTGGCGGTTCCCTGGTCAGCCTTCAGCGTCAGCGTGTCCCCTTCGAGCGCCCCGGTCGCCCGAGTGACGTCGTTGCCCGGCATCCAGCCGGCCCCCGGCAGACCGCCGTGGTAGCCGACGGCGTCGAACTTTCCTTCGCCGAGCGCGATGACCTGAACGCCGACCTTCTGATCGGCTTCCCCTTCGACGCTCAGCAGGTACTCGCCCTGATAGCGATAGTCGATCGGGGCGTCGGCAGCCGAGGTGTAGGCCGGATTGCCGTCGTCGGCCGAGGCGGCCGAGCCGGCAATGGCGATCGCGAGCAGGGCGAACGCGTGGCGAAGCATGATTCGAATCTCCGGTGCATGGAAACGAGCACGTCGTGCGGGAAGCGGTCGGAGAGGGGCCGTCGACCGGACGATCGCTCGCCCTGCCGCCGGTCGCCGCTCTCCGCAGCGCGAGCCCATTCTGTCGGAGCGGCCGAGCCGGGACAAGCGCTGCCCGGCGCCCTGAACCGCGGCGTTACGATCGGCGTAGTCAGCGCGGAACGACGGCGGTGAAGCCCGCCGCGGGAACGATTCGTCGCGTCGCCACCGTCGCTCTCCGCTTCGCGGATTCCCTCCGAGCGGTCGGGGCAGTACCGTAGAAGTGGTCGGTCGATGGTTCGTTCCGGTCGCTCCGGCCGGTCGCTCCCCTCCGACTCCCGCGCTTTCCGCCTCCTCCCCTTCCGGTCCCCGGCATGTCCACTGCCCGTACGAAGTCCGCCGCCGACCGCCCCTCATCCGTCGCCGCTTCCCGCGCTTCCTGGGCGGGCTTTCGCGCCAAGGTCCTGCTGCTGGTCGTGATGATCGGCGCGGCGATCGGCGGCGTCATGCTGATCCTCTGGATCCAGGACCGTCCGCTTCGCCAGGCAGCCGAGCTGCTGGCTCAGGGGCTCGACGATCGGGCGCTGGCGATCGAGCGAAACGAGCCGACCGACGATCGCAAGATCAAGGACGCCTATCACCTGGTCAGCGAGTACCTCGAGAGCTATCCGACCTCGTCCGGCGCCATCGCGCTCCAGGCGCGGATTCTGGTCCATATGGATCGGGCGAACGAGGCGTTGCGGCTGTTCGAGGAGGTCGAGGCGGCGAGTCCCGAGGAGCTGCACGATCTGGCTCGCGCCTACATGAAGCTCGAGCAGTACGATGCGGCGCTGCCGGTAATGGAGCAGGTGTTGCGGATGCGTCCCGACGACGAGGACGTCCTGTACGAGATCTCGACCTGTCGCATCAACCTGGGGCTCTTCCAGCCGGCGCTCGAATCGGCCGAGCGGTTCGCACGGATTCCGGGGGCCGAGGCGCGCGGACATCTGCTGCTGGCGACGTTGCACAACGAGCTGGACAATTCGGCCGAGGCGATCAAGGAACTCGAAAAGGTGCTGCAGCTCGAGCCCGAAGCGAAGCATCTGCGCGTCTCGCCCGCCTATGTCTTCTACTTCTACGGTTCCGGTCTCCAGCGTCTGGGGCGCAGCGACGAGGCGCTTGCGCCGCTGACTCGCAGCCTGGAACTCGAACGGAACGCCGAGACGTATGTCGCGATCGGTCGCGTCCACGCCGACCTCGGCGACGCGACTCAGGCCGATCGCGCGCTGCGTCAGGCGCTCGAAGTCGATCCGATGCAGTCGGAAGCGCGCGAGCTGTTGGCGATCGCGGCGCTCGAGGACGACGACGCCGTCAAGGCGCTCGACTGGCTCNNCTCGGTCTGCCCACGGTCGGCTCGTCGACCGCGTTCCTGCTGCAGCAGGCCTACGCGCGAGCGGGCGATGCGGTCGAAGCCGAGAAGTGGCGAGCTCATGCCGAACGGGTGCGCAAGACCGAGTCGCTCATCAAGATCGTCAACGACGTACTGCGAGTCGCTCCGGCGTCGATGTGGGGTCGAGCGATCCGGGCGCATGCCGCCGCGTTCGCCAACGAGTGGGTCGAAGCGGAGGAGTTGGCGTCGGTGATCGGCGCCGAAGACCGGACCGCTCAGCCGTTTCTCGACAAGCTGATCGCGGCGATCGAGGCGCGGGACCAGCAGAGTCTCCCCGGGTTCGAACTCCTGCCGGTCGACCTCTACGACTGACCTTCGACGGCCGGCCGATCGGCTCCGTGCCGCTCGGTCGACGGCACTCGGTCGTCGCCGAAGCAAGCGGCGTTCGGCGTGCGGAACGCGAATCCCGGACCGGAGACGACTCGTCATGAAGCGCCGAACGACGCCGCGATTCCATCATCCGAAGCGCCGGGAGCCGTCGCCGACGAGGGGGGGAGCGATGCTCGCGAACGCGAACGCGGAGCTTTCGGTGAGTCGTCTCGGTCGCTGCGGCTCGCTGCTGTTGTTCGTTCTGCTCGCCCTGACCGGCGGCTGCGGCGATTCGACGAAGCCGGACGAAAAGTCGGCCGGCTCGGACACCGGGATCGAGACGTCGGACAGGACGCCCCCCGCGGTCGATCCCGGTCTCGGCGTGCTGACCGCCGATCGGTTGCCGACCGGCCCCGAGATCGCGCCGTGGTTCGAGGTGGTGGCGGATCGCGGCGGGATCGATTTCGTTCACGACTCGGGCGTCTCGGAACTGCGCGAGTTTCCGGCGGCCAACGGCAGCGGCATCGCGATGCTCGACGTCGATCTCGACGGCCGCTACGACCTGTACTTCGCCAGCGGGACCGAGTTTCCGATCGATCCGGCGGCGGGAGGAGCGATCGACCGCTGCTATCGCAACGTCGGCGGGATGCGGTTCGTCGAGATGACCGCTCCGGCCGGTCTCGGCCATCCCGGCTACTCGGCCGGAGTCACCGTCGGCGACTATGACTCGGACGGCTTTCCCGACCTGTATGTCGCCTGTTACGGACGCAACGTTCTGTATCGGAATCAGGGGGACGGTTCGTTCGTCGAGACGAGTTCCGAGTCGGGGACCGACGATCCCGAGTGGGCGACGAGCACCGCGTTCTTCGACGGCGATGACGACGGCGATCTCGATCTGTACGTCTGCAACTACGGCTACTGGACGCTCGAAACCAACGGCTACTGTCACGCCGACGGCAATCGCGCGGTCCGACTGTTCTGCAGCCCGAAGTCGATCAAGCCATGCCCGGACAAGTACTTCGAGAACCTCGGCGACGGCACCTTCGCCGATCGCTCGGTCGATTCGGGGCTGACCGCCCGAGCCGGTCGGGCTCAGGGAGTCGTCGCGGCCGACATGGATGACGACGGTCGAACCGACCTGTATCTGGGGAACGATCTCAACGCCAACTCGCTCTTCATCAGCGTCGGCGGCGGGAAGTTCGAGGATCGCTCCGAGATTTCGGGAGTCGCCTACAGCCAACGCGGATTGGCTCAGGCCGGCATGGGAGTCGACGCGGCCGACTTCAACCGGGACGGCGCGTTCGATCTGTTCGTGACGAACTTCAAGGACGAGTACAGCGCGCTGTACGAGAACCGCGAGCGAGGACTCTTCTTCGACGTCAGCATCAAGCACGGCGGCGGTCGCGAGACGCTGCCGTACGTGTCCTGGGGAACGGCGATGGGGGACTATGACCTCGACGGCTGGCTCGACCTGCTCGTCGTCAACGGTCACGTCGACGACAACCGGGCGCTCGCCGGCGAGGACGCTCCGTACCTGAATCCCGCCCTGCTCTTTCGGAACGAACAGGGGACTTTCCGCTGCCTGCACCGGGCGGCAGGAGACTACTTCTCGGAGTTCCATTCGAGCCGGGGGCTCGTGATCGGCGATCTCGACGAGGACGGCGATCAGGACTTCGTCGCCGGACATCAGAACGAGGCGCCGTCGCTCGTCCGGAATCGGGTGCGCGGCGTCGGCGACGGGAGCGGGCCGCCGAGTCTGCAGCTGCGGTTCGTCGGCGTCCGAGCCAATCGAGACGGGATCGGAGCGACGATCAGCCACCGCTTCGGCGATCTCCCTTACGCCGATCAGGTGACGGGGGGCGGGAGCTATCTGTCGCAGAGCGACTATCGGCTGGTCCTCGCGCTTCCGACCGCCGATTCCGCTTCGGCTCTCGACCTCCGGTTTCCGGGGAGCGACAATCAGGCGCGAACGGTCGACGGCTTCGAACCGAACGGGACGTACGTCGTCGTCGAGTCGAGCGACATCGACGCTCCTCCGAAGATCCGCCGGATCGACACGATCCGCTGACGTCCCCTGCGGCGACGCACGGGGTGGTCGGTCGGCTCGATCGAGGGCTCCGGTCGCCCGATTCGATCGGCGCCGTCGGTGTTCGTCGTGATGCCGATGGCCGACTCGTTCGTATGGGCGAAGGGGGCGTCGCGAGTCGCGCGGCGGTCGGTCGTCCTTTCGCCCCGCTCATCTTCCTACGCATCCGCCATCATCAGGAGTCGAGTTTCCATGGCCTCTACATCGTCGGAGTCGTCCGGGTTCAGTCTCGGACGTGTCCTCGTCATCATTCTGCCGGTGCTGTTGATTGCCGGCGGCGTCGTCGGTTTCGTCTACATGAACAATTCGTCGGCCGCCAATGCGGTCTACGACCTGTCGGAACTCGTGCCGGTGAAGGCCAAGGTCACGTTCCGCGGCGAGCCGCTGCCGAACGCGACCGTGCTGACCTATCTGGAAGACGGGCGTCCGGGAGGGATCGGCGCGACCGATGCCGAAGGGATGATCCAGCTGATGACCGATGTCGGCGGCGGCAAGATCGGTGACGGCGTGCTCCCCGGGAAGCACAAGCTGACCGTCGTCGCTTCGCTTCCCGGCATGGGAGCGATGCCGGGACCGGCCTTCACGCCGACGAAGTATCGGACTCGCGGCGACTCGCCGCTGGAGATCGAAGCCAAGGCGGGAGCCGCCGAAGTCGAACTCGTCGTCGAGGATGACGATACCGCGATGACCGCCGAGGCGATCGCCGAGTACCTGAGTCGTGCGTCGGGGGCCGGCGACAACATGAAGAAGATGGCCGAGCAGATGGAAGCCGGTCGCGGTTCGGGAGGGCCTCGGTCCGGCGGCGGCGGTGGTCGTCAGCGCCCCGAAGGGGAAAGCGATGCTCCGAGCGGTGATGCTCCGAGCGGCGATGCTCCGAGCGGCGGCAACGGCTGAGCCGAGGCGCGAAATCGCGATCGGCCGTCGAGAGGGTCGATCGTCATGAAGTCGTGGGACAGGTCGATGACGAGGGTCGTCGACCTGTTTCGTCGAGGCCGAAGGATCGGAGAGGAGGCGTTTCGATGACCGGTCGCCCGAAGCGCCCGCGGCGCTGGCTCGGCGGAATCGCTCTCGCGGCGATCGTCGCTTCGCTGGCCGGAGGTTGCGGCGAGCGCGAAGCGCCCGAGGTGCGACAGCCGATCGCGGCATGGAAGCCTCGCGACTTCAGCGGCTTCGTCGGCAGCGCCGCCTGTACCGAGTGCCACCAGGAGATCGCCGAGCGCTATCGCTCGCACCCGATGTCCCGCGCGATGTCGCTCGCCGCGAGCGACGCCGATGCGATCGAGGACTTCGCGGCGGGGGAAGTCGGCTTCGAGACGTCGGCGAATCGGCGTTATCGAGTCGTCAAGCGCGACGGCAAGGTGACTCACCACGAGATCGGTCTCGACCCGAAGACCGGCGAGGTCCTCTTCGACCACGCCGAGGAGGTGACGTACGCGATCGGATCCGGAGCCCGCGGCCGAACGTACGTGACGGTCGAAGAGGGGCGGATGTACGAGTCGCCGATTTCCTGGTACTCGTCGCAAGCGAAGTGGGATCTCTCTCCCGGCTATCCCCCCGAGAATCACCCGCGGTTCAATCGCGAGATCGGCACGCGCTGTCTGAACTGCCACTGCGGTCTCCCCGCCGAGGCGATCGGCGGAACGGTCGACTTTGCCGTCTACCCCGATCCGCATGTGGTCGAGTTCGGTATCGGCTGCGAGCGCTGCCATGGTCCGGGCGAGGCGCACATCGCGTTTCAGAATCGACGGAAGGTCGAGACCGGTTTGGCGGGAGTCGATCCGATCGTCAATCCGATCCGTCTGGATCCCGAGCGGCGCGACGACACGTGCAATCAGTGTCATCTGCTGGGTGAAGAGACGGTGCTGCGCGAAGGGCGTCGCAACGAGGAGTTCCGCGCCGGGGATCGAATGGGAGACATCTGGTCGGTCTTCGTGCATGGGAGCGAGGTCGACGGAGCCGGCGCGACCAAGGCGGTCAGTCACGTGCAGCAGATGAACTCCAGTCGCTGCTATGTGGCGAGTCGGGGGAAGCTCGGCTGCGTCAGCTGCCATGATCCCCACGGACTGCCGAGCGAGGCGGAGGCGGTCGGACAGTACCGCCGCGCCTGTCTGGAATGTCATGGCTCGGGGAGCGGTTGCAGCGAACCCGAAACGGTTCGCCTGGCGGCTCAGCCCGACGACAGCTGTGTCGCCTGTCACATGCCTCAGCTCGCCGCCAACGATATTCCTCACACCTCGCAGACCGATCATCGCATTCTTCGCCGCCCGGCGCCGGGCGAGACTCAGGCGATGGGCGAGCGGTCGACCGTCGACGCGTGGGAGATCTTCGGAGCCGAGACGCTGGACTGGACCGACGACGAGCGATCGCGGGCGTTGGCGATGGCCATGGCGGTCGCCGCCGCCAAGTCGCACGACGTGGTGATGGCGAAGCGTGCGGTCGAAGCGCTCGAGCCGTTGGCGGAGCGGTTCCCTCGCGATGCCGAACTGCATGATCTGCTCGCCTACTCGCATTACCTGACCGGCAATCGAGGGACGGCGTTTCGCGTCTGGGATCGCCTGTTCGAGATCGATCCGAAGTACGGCAAGGCGCATCGGACGATCGCGACGATCCTGATGTCCGAAGGCTCGCTCGGCCCGGCCCGCGACCATCTGGTCTTCTATCTGGACGAGATGCCTCGGGACGTCGACGCGCTGCTGCAGATGTCGATGCTCGAGTCGCGGCTGTTGCGACCGGACGAGGCGCTGCGATGGGCGGAGCGGGCCCGGCAGCTCGACCCGGGAGCCAGAAACGTCGAACGCTGGTACGACGAGCTGACGTCGCAGTGATGGCGCCGTGCGACCGCCCTCGGTCGCACTGGATCGTCGTAGTGCGACCGCCCTCGGTCGCACTGGTCCGCCGTAGTGCGACCGCCCTCGGTCGCACCGTGTTTCACCGCGATTGAGGCACAGAGACCCCTGCGTTTTGCGCTACGGGCTGGGAGGGCACGGCCGGGGGCGCGAATCACCTCGCGTCGTGACCGACCCAACCAGCCCGAAGCGCAGCGCCGGGATCAGCCTCGTCAGCGATTGCGCAAATATGGTGAGGCCCGGAGTGCCGTGGGCCCGGCCACTCGGTGGCAGAGGCAAGGTTTCGTCCCGATACCGAACGAGCCTCGAAGCGTCAGCGGTGTCGACATCCACCCGACCTCGGGCTCGGAGAGCCCGGGGCAACGGTCTTCGTCCTCCACCGACACCGTTCACGCTGCGAAGCTTCTCGATCACCTGATGTCGCACGGCCGCGCGTCGGCCCCGTAGTGCGACCGACCCCGGTCGCACTGCAACGGCGCTGCCCCGTGGTAGCCCCGGCTCGTCCCGAGCCNNGCTTCGGGCTGGGGAGGCACGGATCTGCTCCCCCCCGATCCCTCGGGCCTTCTCTCCCCTGCTTCGGGACCGCTTCGACACTTTCGAAGCCGTAAGCGGGTTTCAAGGGTGTCGACCGGGGCGGTCCGTCTGCGGAATTCCTGTTGGCTTCCGCGGTCCGTAACGGTCCGGACAGCGGCTAGGGAAGCTGAGGCAAGAAGCGCAGGTCGAGGGGGAACCTTCGGCACCGACGCGAGTTAGCCTTGGCACTGACGCGACCTCGTCGGTCGCGACCGTGATGACTTCGGAGTTGCCGCTGGCCCCTTGAGCAAGGGGGCTGTTCGGCGAAAGGGATTCGGATTCCCCCTTGAGTCAGCAAGATCGGAGTCTCAAGCGACTCTATTGCTTGTGTCGAAGTTGACACCTGGGTTCGTCCGGATACAATCCGAAGTTGACGGAACGTCGGGGGGGATGCCCTGCGCGGTCTCTTCGACGCTCTGCCGAAGCCCTTCGGGGCCCGTTTTCATTCACTTTTCTGATTCGGTTTGGGTCGATTGGAGGTTTTCGTGACGGTTTCGGTCAATCGGTCGCGACGCGGGTTCACGCTCGTCGAGCTGCTCGTCGTCATCGCGATCATCGGAGTCCTTATCGCTCTGTTGCTGCCTGCGGTTCAGATGGCTCGTGAGGCGGCTCGTCGGTCCCAGTGCTCGAACAATCTGAAGCAGATCGTTCTGGCGTCGCACAACTACCACGACACCCACAACGCGTTCCCGGTGTCGGTCGGTTGGAAGCCGGATGTGGTCAATGGTCCGGGCGCGACTCGCAGCGCCTTCGGTGCGAAGTTCCGTCTGCTCCCGTACCTCGAACAGAACACGCTGTACGAGCGCACCGATCAGGCGACGCCGAATGCTCTGCCGTTCACTCACGGCTGGGACGGTAACTTCAACACGCATCTGTCGATCAAGCTGCCGATCTTCAACTGCCCGAGCGCTCCGCTCCAGACGAAGAACGGCATCGCGAATCACACCTACGCGATCAACGCCGGCACCTCGCACAACAACCACGTGCTGGGTACGACCGGAACGCTGAACACGGCGGGGCTGCACAACGGCTTCGCTTCGTGGAACGGCGGACCGGTGACCGGTTGGGACGGCGATGATCCGGTCGTCACCTTCGGCACCATGCCGGACGGTTCGTCGAACACGGCGGCCTTCTCGGAGTTCGTGCCGGCCAACGGCGCTCGGAATCCGAAGTACGCCACCTACACCTGGGCGGCCGGCAACAACACGGCCGAAGTCCGCAATTCGTGCCTCGCGCAGAGCGAGATCCAGGGTTGGGACGGCGGTACCTATCGTGGCTCGACCTGGTCGTGGGGAACCTGCAACCCGGGCGAGTTCTATCAGCACGTGATGATGCCGAACGAAAAGTCGTGCCTCAGCTACAACTCGGACTGGGGTGCCGACACCATCTTCGCCGCGAACTCGGGCCACCCGGCCGGAGTCAACGTCGCTCGCGCTGACGGCTCGGTCACCTTCGTTCCGAACGGCGTCAACAACTTCGTCTGGTGGGCCTTCGGGACCCGCAACGTCGGCGAAGCCGAAAAGACTCCGTGATCCTGATCTGCTTGTCTGGTCTCTGATCGAACGATCGTCCGCCGCCGATCCCGCTCCGGGGTCGGCGGCGGTCATCGAGTTCTCTCGGGCGTAATCGAGCCGGCGCGTGACGAAATGTGCCTCGTCATTCGGTCGGCTTCGTTCTCTTCTCGGCCTTGGAGGCTCTCATATGGTCCGACGCTCGCTCAGGTCGCGAGGCGGTTTCACGCTGGTGGAACTGCTGGTCGTGATCGCCATCATCGGGGTGTTGATCGCCCTACTGTTACCTGCGGTGCAGATGGCGCGCGAAGCCGCCCGTCGCTCGCAATGCTCGAACAATCTCAAGCAGATCGTTCTGGCGTCTCACAACTACCACGACACGCACAATGCCTTCCCGATCTCGACGTCGTGGAAGTCGGACCAGGTGAACGGCGTGCCGCTTCCCGGTATCGGGGAGCTCACGACCTGCTTCTCGGCCAAGTTCCGACTGATGCCGTACCTGGAACAGAACACCATCTACGAGCGGACTCGCCAATATGGCCAGGCCGGTTCGATCGACGGTGGTCCGTTCTCGCACGGCTGGGCCGCGAACTGGAACACTCACCTGTCGGTCAAGTTGCCGGTGCTCAACTGTCCGTCGGCTCCGCTGCAGAACCGCAACGGCGTCGCGAACTGCACCTACGCCATCAACATGGGCACTCCGTGGAACAGCCACGGCGTCCAAGTCGGTGACGGGAACATCGACAACACCGGTAACCGCCCGGGTCTGCACAACGGATTCAGTGCGGCCAAGGCGCAGGACGCCTGGGCGAGCGATCCGGAAGTGACCTTCGGTAACATTCCGGACGGCTCGTCGAACACGGCGGCCTTCTCGGAGTTCGTGCCGGACAACGCCCAGCGAGTGCCGAAGTACGCGATGTATCAGTGGGCGGGCGGAGCGTTCACCGCTCAGGTCCGTCAGTCGTGCCTCGCTCAGTCGGCCATCGAGGTCGACCGCGGCAACTTCCGTGGCAGCACGTGGTCGTGGGGTTCGCACCTGGTGGGCGAGTTCTACGGACACACCATGATGCCGAACGAGAAGTCGTGCTGGAGCTACCGCGGTGACTGGGAAGGCGACTCGCTTGCGGCCGCCAACTCGGGCCACCCGGCCGGCGTGAACGTCGCTCGTGCCGACGGTTCGGTCACCTTCGTTCCCAACGGAGTCAACAACTTCGTCTGGTGGGCGTTCGGTACCCGCAACGTCGGTGAGGCCGAGAAGACCCCGTGATCCGGTTCGTCGCGCCTTGCGGCGTGACGACGAGGAACCTGAAATCGATGCCCCCGGTTCGGAATCGCTCAGGCCTGTTGCTGTGTTCGATTCTGCTCTGGGTCGGCTGCGACCAGTCGAAGCCGGCGGATGATCTCCCCAAGGAGAATCGTCCGTCGGCTTCTTCGTTGCGCGACTTGGGAGTCGGTTCCGGGAACGCGACGGAGTCGGCCGGTTCGCCGACCGTCGCGCGGCCGGCGATCATCCCGGTCTTCGAGGAAGTCGCCGAAGCCTCGGGGATCCGATTTCAGTTCGATGCCGACATCATTCCGAAGCGGTACTACCTGCCGGAGATCATGGGAGGAGGCGTCGGCTGGCTCGACTACGACCTCGACGGCGTGCTCGATCTCTATGCCGCCGACGGCGCCCGCTTGCTCGAAGGGCAAGGCCCCGAGCGCGAATCGCTCGACCGTCTCTTTCGAGGCCGTCGCGTCGACGGCTCGTCGCGTTTCGACGACGTCACGGTCGGAGCGGCGATCCGCGAGCCGAACTACGGTCAAGGGATCGCGGTCGGCGACTATGACGCCGACGGCTTCCCCGATCTGTTCGTTGCGAACTTCGGCCGCAACACGCTCTGGCGAAACCAAGGAGACGGCTCGTTCGTCGAGGTGACGACCGAGGCGTTGCCGGGATCGGGGGCGATCTGGAGTTCGAGTTGTCTGTGGACCGACGTCGACGGCGACGGTCACCTCGATCTGTACGTCGTCAACTATCTGGACGTGAACCCGACCAACTACCGCGTCTGTCAGTACAACGGGCGAGACGGTTATTGCGGGCCGGGGAGCTACGTCGGTCTGCAGGACGAGGTCTGGATCAATCGCGGCGACGGAACGTTCGAGAACCGAGCGATCGAGCTCGGATTCGAAAAGGGGAACGGCAAGGGGCTCGCGATCGTCTCGCTCGATCTCGATCAGGATGGCCGAGCCGAGATCTACGTCGCCAACGACATGGTCGCGAACTTCCTGTTCTCGACTCGCAACCCGTTCGCCTCGGAATCGGCTTCCGCCGGAAGCGACTCCGGAACGACCTACGTCGAACTCGGGACGTTGTCCGGTACGGCAGCGGGCGAGACGGGGCAGCCCGAAGCGAGCATGGGGATCGCGTCGGGGGACTTCGACGGCGACGGCTGGCCCGAGCTCTTCCTGACTCACTATCACTCGCACAAGAACACGCTCTATCGCAATCGCCGCGGTCTGCTCTTTACCGACGACAGCAAGGTGACCGGGATCGCCCGGATCAGTCTCCCGTTCCTCGGCTTCGGCACCGTCGCGTTCGACTACGACCGCGATCGCGATCTCGATCTGATGGTGACGAACGGGCATGTGCTCGGTCCCGATCATCCTCCCGAGCTGATGCGTCCGCAGTTGCTGCTGAACGACGGGCGAGGCAACTATTCCGACATCAGCGACTCGGCCGGTTCCTACTTCGCCGGCGAGTATCTCGGCCGCTCGCTCGCGTCGGCCGACTATGACGACGACGGCGATCTCGACTTTGCCGTCTCGCACATCCACCGTCCGATGGCGTTGCTGCGCAATGGGACAGCGACGAATGCCGAGGGAGGGGCGACCGATTGGGTCGGGTTCGACGTCCGAAGTCCCGATCGCCGCTCGCTCGTCGGCTCACGTCTGGAAGTCCGCTGCGGCTCGACGACTCAGGTCCTGTACGTCGCGGCGGGAGGGAGCTATCTCGCCTCCCCCGACCCGCGCCTGCTCGCGGGGCTCGGGGGCGCACCCGCCGAGGCGCCGGTGGAAGTGACGGCGTTCTGGAATGACGGCCGGCAGGAGCGTTGGATTTTGTCCGCCCGAGGGCGATACTGGCGACTGGAGCCCGGCGCCGAGCCGGTCGACCTTTCCGTGTTGCCTCGGTGAATTCCGCATGATGAAGAAGCTGGCGTTCGTCGTGGTCGGATGTGCCGTGTCGGCGGTCATCGCCTGGGCGGGCGCCCAGCGGATGCTCGTCGACAGTCGAGTCAGCGATGCGGGACGTCTGGTCGACGAGGAACGCTGGCGCGAGGCGCGATTGGTGCTGCGCAACGCGCTCTGGTGGCGCCCCGATCATCCGCGCGGCAATCTGCTGATGGCCGAGTCGCTGATCGTCGACCCGCTCCTGTCGCCTCCCGGTGATTTCGAGAGCGACATGCAGGCGGTCGGGCTGGCGCTCGACTTCCTGTCTCGTGTCCCCGAGCAATCTCCGGAGTATGCTGAGTCGCGGTTTCGGACCGCCTTCATCCTGTTCTATTCGCGTCGGGCTCCGGGGCAGGCGCTCCGGACGCTCGACGAGCTGATCGAGCGATTCCCCGACAACGTCGAAGCACTGACCCTCCGATTCCAGATCCTGGCGATGGTCGGCCGAGCTCCCGAAGCGCGCAACGACGTCTTGCATGCTGCGGAACTGGTGTCGGACGAATCGCGAGCGCGATTGCTTCGCGATTGGTACCTGTACGAGTTCTATCACTACGGCCGGAGCAAGGAGCAGGACGTCCGGCTCGGCGTGCTCGCTCCGGGCGAAGAGACGGGGGATAGCGTGCTGCCGAAGCGCTATCGCATGTTCCGCTCGCTCGAGCCCGAATCGTCGCTCGGCTATGTCGCTCTTGCCCGCTGGTTCCAGCAGCACAGCGATCCCGAAACCGCGCAGCAGATGCTGGACGAGGCGTTGGCGCAGTCTCAGGATGCGGAGTCCGATCCGCTGCTCTACGCCGTTGCCGTCGCGGCGCTCGACGACCTGGGGCGGATCGCCGAAGCCGCTCCGCTTCTCGAGAAGTGGCCCGGCGACAAGGACGACTTCGAGTACTGGCGGGCCAAGGCGATCCACTCGCACCGTGTCGACGGTGATCTGGCAGCGGCCGAAGAGGCGTATCGCAAGGCGCTCGAGCGATGGCCCGGTCAGATCAACTGGGGCGTCCGCAACATGCTCGCCGCCTGTCTGCGCGAAGCGGGGAAGACCGACGAGGCGGTGGCTCAGGCGGAACGCGCGGCGCTGGTCGAACGTCTGATGCACGACGACGTGCAGGACCGCGTCTTCGTCGCGGTCGGGCGACTGGATGATCCCGAGGCGCTGAAGGTGGTGGTCAAGTACTACCGCGATCTCGAGCTGCCTCGCGAGGCGGATGCTTGGCAATCGGTCGTCGATTGGCTAGAGTCGTCCGTTGCGCCCGGTACGGCGGAGGGATCTGCCCCCTCGCCGGATCAAGGGCTCTGACTTTCCCTCATTCTGCCACGACTCGTGGTGCGTTCCTGGAGATTGGTGCCATGAAGCGGTTGTTCGGGTTTGCCCTCTTCGCCCTCTGTTTCGGCGCTCCCTTGGTCGGATGCGGCGACGGCGGCAAGCCGGCGATCGATCCCAACGAGGTCGAGCTGGTGCCGGAGGAGCAGATGGAGAAGGCTCGCCAGCAGGCGATGCAGAAGATGAACGAGATGAGCGGCCAGAACCGCTACACGGATCCCAACAAGAGCAACTGATCCTTGTTGATCGGGTTCGAATCGCATCGCGACGGGTCGCGAGCCGAATGACGGCCGCGACCCGTTCGCGTTTCTTGACCGCCGAGTCTCCAGTGAATCGCGCGGCCCCGGCATAGGCACGCGTCGTCCCCGACGCGCGGCCGTGCGACATCGGGGCGAAACCTCGCCTCGGTCACGAAGCGCAGTCCGTTCGCGGTCCCTGCCGTGATCTCCCCAGCCCGAAGCGCCAAGCGCAGGGGCACTCCGACTCTCCACCTCTGATGACACGTCGTGCAACCGTGGTCGGTCGCACGACGAGGTTCCCTGAATCGCGGCCCCGGCGTGGGCCCGCGTCGTCCCCGACGCGCGGCCGTGCGACGCCGAGTGATCGAGAAGCAACGCAGCGTGAGCGGTATCGAATTCCCACGCCCGTGGTTCGGGACGAGCCGGGGCTATCGGAATCTTGACGCCGCGGCGTTCGTTCGAATCAAGGCACGGGGACCCCTGCGCTTGGCGCTGCAGGCTGGGAGGCACGGGGACCCCTTGCTGACGCTGCGGGCTGGGAGGCACGGGGACCCCTTGCNNCCTTGCTGACGCTGCGGGCTGGTGGGAGGCACGGAGTGGCCGGGGCCGCGTGGTTGCTGACGGGGCAGATCCCGGCGCTTCGCTTCGGGCTGGTTGGGTCGGTCGCGACGCGCGGTACTCCGCGCCTCACTGCCGTACCGCGGTTCGGAAAAGAGGTTCGATCGGGGCGTCCTACTTGCTCGGCATCGAGCCGTTTTCTAGACTCCGGATCGTCCGGGGTGGACGTCGGAACGTGTGCGTTGCAGGTCGTCGCAGTCGGGAGGTGATCTTCGATCGCCGCTCCCGAGCGGCTCTGCTTCGTCGACGTTTCGATGGCGTGGTTCGTGCGGCCGGCGATTCTGCTTCGGCCGCCTCCCTCGCATCGCCTCGGAGACGGACCGATGAGGGACGACTCTTTCGAGCCGGTGGCGCCGACGACGGTCGCCGATCCGGCTCGCTCTCAGCTTCAGCGCTCCGCGACGCGGCCTCCGGATGACGGCCGCGAACGCTTTCTGGAGCGTGATTCCTGCTCAGCGAACCGACTGGCCGAGTTCGATGACGATCGTCGTTTCGTCGACGATTCGAGTGACTCCGTCGACGAGCGGCTCGATGATCCGCTCTCGGAATCCCTTCTGGCCGGCTATCGCGTTCTGATGCGGCGTTGGTGTCGCAATCAGGTTCGCGGTCCGCTCGCCGCCCGCGCCGACACGTCGGACGTGGTGCAGGAGAGTCTGGTGCAGGTCTGGACCGATTGGAGTCGCGTGCGCGGGCGATCGCCGATCGAGATCCGCGCCTGGCTCTATCGGATCGCCCAAGGACACCTGTCGAAACTCCGGCGCCATCATGCGGCCGCCAAGCGCTCGCTCGTGCGTCAGGCGGACGAGTCGGGAGAGGCGTTCGAGCCGACGATCTTCGATCACGATTCGGCTCGAACCGCCGAGCGACGACTGCTCCTGTCGATCGCCCTCGAATCGCTTCCGGCCGATCTGAACGAGGTGATTCGCCTGAGACTGTTCTGCGATCTGAGCTTTCGCGAAATCGGCGAGCGCCTCGGATGCGAGTCGGCCGAAGCGCGAGCCCGCTTCCTGCGAGCGCTCCGCCGGATCCGCCAAGCCCTTCCCTCGTCGGAGCGCGAATCATGAGCGAACTCGATCCCGCCACCGACTCGCTCGATCGTTCGCCGGCCTCGGAGGATGCTCGCCGCGCCGATGCCACCGCCCGCCAGCGGACTCCGCAGCATCGAACTCCGGACGAGCGACGCGGATCGCGACGTTCGGCGACGACCGGGAGCGACGCCGACCTCGGTCGGATCGTTCGGCATCTGCGCGACCTGGCCGCTTTCGTGACGCGGCGCGACGCCGAGATCGGCGAGTTGCCGGAACGGATCGGTCGGCTCAAGGTGATCGATCTGCTCGGATCGGGAGGTCAGGCGACGGTGCTCCTCGCCTACGATCCCGATTCGCAGCGTCATGTCGTCGTGAAGTGGTATCCCGCCGGTTCGCTCGCTCGCGACGCGACGGGTTGGGACGAGGCACGGGTGCTCTGCAGCGTCGATCATCCGCATGTCGTGCGCTGCCTGGGGATCGAGGCGGACGAGCGAGGGGAATACCTGCTGCTCGAGCCGATCCTCGGGGAGTCGCTCGAATCGCGTCTCCGCCGCCCCGTCGCGACCGATCAGGCGATCGCCTGGGCGATCGACATTGCCGATGCGATCGGGGCGCTGCATGCGGTCGGTTGGGTGCACCGCGATCTGTCGCCGCGCAACATCGTCGTCAATCGAGACGGCCGCGCGGTATTGATCGACTTCGGTCTTGCGCGACCGATCGAGACGTCCGCTCCCGAAGCGGGACTCGGAGCCGAGTATCGGGCTCCGGAAGTCGATCCGTCCGATCCGCGGCGAGGGGACCTGCGGAGCGACATCTACTCGCTCGGTCGATTGCTGGAGCGCCTGGCGGCGAGGCGCCACGGATCGCCGGACGACTCCCCTTCGTCATCGGCGAAGCGTCTGCCGCTCGGCGTCGCAGCGATCGTCCGACGCGCCACTGCCGCTCAGGTCGAGCAGCGGTACGATTCGGCCGAGGCGCTCGGAGGTGATCTCCGACGACTCGTCCGTCGCCGCTCGCGTCGCGCCTGGCTCGCGCGCTCCGGTTCGCGAGCGGCGTTGGCGGCGGTCGGTTCGTTCGCGCCGGCGGTCTACGTCTGGAGCGCTACCGGGCGTGATCCGTTCGGCATCGATCGCGCCCTCTCGGTCGACTCGCCGTGGACCGGGTTTCTCGGGCGGCTCAGGAAGCACCCCGAGTTGCTCGCCGAGATGCCTCGACTGCGACACGACTTCCGCCTCGCGGTCCGCCTCGACGGACGCAGCGGCGATCCGACGACCTGGCAGCCGGTGCGGGACGGGAGCGACGTCGATCTCGAACTGCAGTCCGATCTGCACTGCACCGCGCTGATCTACTCGCTCAGTCTGACGAAGCAGGGGTTCGGCCCGCTCTACGGGACGCCGGTCGCGTTCGCTCGCGATCAGCCGCTGGACGTTCCCGCCTTTCGCCGGACCGTCGTCTCGCTGACTGCCCGAGCCGAACCGGACACGTACGATTTCCTGTATGTCGTCGGGATCGATCGTCCGCTCGACCCCGAAGTGCGACGCCACGTCGGTTCGATCCCGTTCGTGACGCTCGCCGGCGAGTTGGTACAGATGGGACGCGGGCTCGAGGCTCGTTGTCGGGTCGCCGAGGCGCTGGTGCCGATTCGGATCGAATCGTGATCGAGCGGAGCGCGAACGATCGCTCGGTACGGCGATCGACGCGTCTCCGCCGATTCCCCTTGCGGCTCACTCGTCGTTCGAGCGACCGCCGAGCAGGCCGGCTCGCCACAGGTAATAGACCACCGTCAGCAGGCTCGACACGACCGCGGCGACGTAGGTCATGGCGGCGGCATTGAGCACCGTCGCGACCGCTCCGCGTTCGTCGGCCGAGACGATGCCGTAGTCGACCGCCAGTCGCTTCGCTCGCGCACTGGCATCGAACTCGACCGGCAGCGTGACNNTCAGGACGACTCCCAGGCCCATCACCAGGTAGCCGAGGTTCGACCCGATCCCGGCGAGCGGCACGATGGCCGATCGGAGCCAGAGCGGGACGTAGCCCTGCGCGTGCTGGATCGCATGCCCCGCCTC
>DMPQ01000301.1:0-1132 GCA_003455945.1 Planctomycetaceae bacterium | reverse complement strand
TTGGTCATCGGGTTGTAGTGGTCACTCAGATAGCCGTGCGTCGGCACGATCTCGACCCCCGTCACGCCGGCTCGATCGAGCATCATTCGGGCCGCCTGAGCGCCGGTGATGCCGCGCCGCGACGGGACTCGCGAGTAGCGACCGAACGCGGCTCGCACCATCAGCGAGGCACCGCCGGCGATCAGCATGCCGGGGAGCGCCACCAGAATCAGGTACCACGGATCGAAGTAGAACATCGTCGACTCTCCCGACTCCTGCGATCACGACTGCCGAATTGGCGGCGTGACCGTCGGAGAACCTACGGCGGTGCACGGAGCGTGCCGCATCCCGCACGGTGACCGATTCTTCGAGCCGGAGGCCGATCCGGCAACGGGGCGACTTGTAGGATCGAACGCGAATAGGCGGCGCCATCGATCCAGGCGGCCCGGGACCGTACCCACGTCCCCTCCCGAGCCCGCCGAACCCNNAGTCCCGCCTCTTCTCGGTCGGAGCCAACCGCATGCCCCGTCGCGTCTGGATTCTGGTCTCGCTGCTCCTTCTTGGTTTCGTACCGTCGGCCGTGACTCAGGAACCGAACGGACGCCAGGGACGCGGCGGGCAAGGAGGACGGGAAGGCCAAGGGCAGGAGAACGAAGGAGCGGCTCTTCCCGATGACCGCCGCCTGTTGGCGCTGCACCGTTCGTTCATCACCAACGCCGAGAAGCTGGCGCTCGAATACGAGCGGGAGCGTGACCTGGACAAGGCCAAGGCGGTCTACGGCGAGATCCTGAAACTCGTNNTACGAAGCGGCTCAGGCCAAGCTCGAAGCGATTCGCCAGATGGAAGCGAATGCGGGGCGAGCGACGTTCAAGGTGCGGGCCGATCGGCCGTGGCAGGACACCGGGATCACGCTGGTCCCCGGCAAGCCGATCGCGATGCGAGCCAACGGCGCCTGGACCTTCCAGTTCAAGGCGGAGCTGACGGCCGAGGGGATCTCGATCCCGCAGGAGCTGCGCGAGTTCAACCTCGGCTCGCTCGTCGGCTACGTCGAGACGGGGGATCCCGAGACGTCGAAGCCGTTCGTCATCGGCCCGGAAAAGTCGTGGATCCCGACCGCCGGAGGGCGTCTGTTCCTGCAGATGTACGACAACGA
>DMPQ01000070.1:30492-34135 GCA_003455945.1 Planctomycetaceae bacterium | reverse complement strand
CGTCGGCCGCCGAGCGACAAGCGGCGAGCGACGAGGCGCGCGAAGCTGGGACCGGCGAGTCGGCCGACGGCGGAGAGGGAGAGGATCGTTCGAAGCGACGCTTCGACGGCGACGGCCCGAGTCTGCGAGACGAACTGACCGAACTGATCCAGGACGATCCCGACGCTGCCGTGAGTGTCCTGAAACAGTGGATCGGCGAAGCGGCCTGAGTCGGATGTCCGATCGTCCTAACGANNTCGAAAGGTTCGCCATGAACCGAGCCGAGCCGCGAGATCGCAGTCTTCGGAAGATCGCCGTTCTCGTCCGTTCGTTGGACGAGGAGGCGGCGGATCGACTGTTGGCTCAGATGCCGCTCGATCGCGCCGCCGCGGTCCGCGAAGCGGCCGAAGAACTGGGGGAAGTCGACGAGCGGGAACGCCGCGAGATCGTCGCGGAGTTTCTNNCGGCTCCGCCGGCCCGGAACGAACCGCAGCCGTCTGCGACCGCCTCGGAATCGGCAGGAGTCGAACTGCAGCTCTCGTCGGCGGCGCGCTCGGCCACGCCGCGCCGCGAAACGCTCCCGGGCGCCAGGCCCGACGGAGAGACACCCGACCGAGGCTCCGCAACGAACGATCGCCCGCTCGGATTCGTCACCGCCGAACAGACCGCTCCGCTGGCCCGATGGATCGCCGCCGAACGGGAATCGACCGGAGCGGTCGTTCTGAGCCTGCTCGAACCGGCGATCGCGGCACGCGTGCTCGAACGACTGCCGATCGAACGCCAGCGCAGTCTGCTGCAGCGACTGGCACAGCAACGTCCCGTCGAACGGATGATCGCCGAGGAACTGTCGCAGGCGATCCGCAAGGCGATCGCCGATGAAGCGGGAACGATCGAATCGACCGTCGGTCGACAGGCGGTCGAAGCGATTCTGGCTCAGGTTCGCGACGCCCATCGCATGCGGCTGGTCGGAGCGTCGCCCGTCGATTCCGAACGGCACCATGCTCCCTCGGTCGCCGCCCGTCCTGTTCCGGTTCGCACCGAGTCAGCCGGCGCCGTCGCGGCGCCGAGTCCTGTCTATCCCGAGCCGACGCGGCGAGAGATTCGCGGCGAGGACGTTTCGCGAGATGACGGGGCACCGCGGATCCTGCCGATTCGGCCGACCACCGAATCGCTCGTCAACGGAGCGCGAGGGATCGCCGGATCGCAGCGGATGAACGAATCGGAAAGAGCTCCCTCCTCGAACGAACGGACCGATTCGACGGGACGCCCGGCAAGTGCCTCGCGCGAGCCCGAGGTCGTGTCGGCCGAAGAGGCGTCGGCGATCCAGGCTCGTTTCGATCGCCTTGCCGGTCGCGGCCGAGCGCGACTGGTGCCGCTGCTCAAACGCATCTCACCTCGCGTGCTTCGTCTGGCGCTGATCGGGGCGAGTCCGAAACTGGTGGCGCGAGTCGTCGAGACGCTGACTCGCAGCGAAGGAAGACGGTTGATCGAAGAGCTCGAACGCCCCGGTGCGGTCCGATTGTCGGATATCGTCGCCGCTCAGCGCGTCGTGCTCGCGGCCGCCGAAGCGCTGGACGGGTCCGATCGACCGACGACCATGCGACCGATTACCGCCTGACGGCGCCAGGATACGGAAGCGAGCGGACACGGCGTCGCGTCGACGCACCGGTCCGGCACGACGGAAGGAGCAGCGGGTGCCCGGAATCATCAAGGGACACGGAACGGGAGAGCCCGAGGGGACGAGCCGTTCGCTGTTCAACTTCGAGGACATGACCCAACAGGCTCGCGCCGCGCTCTCGGACGTGCGGCGCGAAGCGGAACTGATCGTGATCCGGGCGCAGGCCGAAGCCGAGGAGATCCGCGCCGATGCGATCCGACAAGGACGCGACGAGGCGCTTCGGATCGCGCGGGAAGAGCTGAAACAGGAACTGGCTCGCCAGCTCGCTTCGGCCCTGCCGAGTCTCTCGGCCGCGTCGCGCAGTCTGCTGGAGCAGCGTGACGCCTGGATGGCGCACTGGGAGCGTCACGCCGTTCTGTTGGCGGTCCGGATCGCCGAGAAGATCGTGCGGCGCGAATTGGCTTCCGATCCCGCGATCCCGGTCGACTGGATCCGACAGACGCTCGAACTGATCGGTCGCCAGGAGCAGGTGACGATCGAACTCGCGCCGCAGGATCATGCCTCGCTCGGATCGCGTCTGGACGATGTCGCGAATCAGTTGGGACGAGTCGCTCCGACGCGGATCGTTCCGGCCGCCGACCTGCAGGTCGGCGACTGTCGCGTCACGACCCAGTTCGGCGAGTTCGATCTGCGGCTGGACACCCAACTGGCTCGCATCGAGGCGGAGCTGACGTAGATTCGACGTCGGGGCCTGTCCGTACGTCTACCCTTCCCAGGAAGCCATGCCGATGAGGATCGAGGAGATCGAACGACAGCTCGATGCGATCGTTCCCTACGGACTGCACGGTCGAGTCGTGCGGACTCAGGGGATGATCGTCAGCGTCGCCGGTCTTCCGGCTCCGGTCGGAGCGCAGGTCGAACTGCGCCGTGAAGGGGGGAGCCCGATTCGAGGTGAGGTGATCGGCTTTCGGGATCACGAGACGATCATCTATCCGTACGAGGAACTGCACGGCGTGCGGCAGGGAGATCGCGTCTCGCTCGGTCGATCGGCGCGATTCCTTCCGGTCGGGCCGAAGATGATCGGTCGGGTTCTCGACGCGCTCGGTCGTCCGATCGACGGCCTCCCCGCTCCGACGCTGACCGATCGCGTCCCCCTTTCGCGCAAGCCCCCCAACGCCGTCGAACGTCCTCGGATCGACCGTCCGATCTCGACCGGTGTCCGTGCGCTCGATGCGATGCTGACCTGCGGCCTCGGTCAGCGAATGGGCATCTTCGCGGGAGCGGGAGTCGGCAAGAGCGTGACGCTCGGCATGATGGCTCGGGACAGCTCGGCCGACGTCAACGTCATCGCGCTCATCGGCGAGCGAGGACGCGAGGTCAACGACTTTCTGGAACGGGATCTCGGGCCCGAGGGGCGGGCGCGGAGCGTGGTGATCGTCGCGACGGGAGACGAGCCGGCGCTGCTGCGGGTCCAGGCGGCGCTGGCCGCGACCGCGATCGCCGAGTACTTCCGCGATGCGGGCAAGAATGTCCTGCTGATGATGGACTCGCTGACCCGCTTCGCGATGGCGCAGCGCGAGATCGGTCTGGCCGCCGGCGAACCGCCGACGACGCGAGGTTATCCGCCGAGCGTCTTTGCGCTGCTGCCTCGCTTGGTCGAGCGCGCCGGACGCTCGCGCGACGGCAGCATCACGGCGTTCTACAGCGTGCTGGTCGAAGGGGACGATCCGAGCGAGCCGATCGCGGACACCGTCCGCGGTCTGCTCGACGGTCACACCTATCTGAGTCGAAAGCTCGCGGGGCGCGGCCACTTTCCGGCGATCGACATCCTGCAGAGCATCAGCCGCGTGATGACCGACATCGCCGAACCGAATCATCTGGAGGCGGCGCGACGGATCCGCGAGTTCCTCTCGGCCTACCGGGACAACGAGGATCTGATCACCATCGGCGCCTATCGACAGGGGAGCAATCCGCTCGTCGATGCGGCGATCCGACACAAGGATCCGATCGATCGCTTCCTGCGCCAGGGGATGGAGGAACGCGCCG
>DMPQ01000070.1:0-30439 GCA_003455945.1 Planctomycetaceae bacterium | reverse complement strand
GCCACTCCCCGGGACCGCTCCCACGGCGACCGCTCCCGCCGCAGCTGTGCCGGGGCAGAACAACCAACCGCCGGGCGCCGCCGCTTCCAAGCCGACCGCTGCTGCACCTAAGCCGTCCGCTCCCGCGCGCCCCGCTCCCGCCAGACCTGCCGCCGCACGAACTGCCGATGTANNGAAATTCACGAGTCTCCACGAACGTTCCGCCGACTCCCGCTGACACGCAAGGTAACCGCGTCCGATGGCCGCTCGCTTCCGATTGGCGACGCTCCTGAAGGTCCGACTGGACCGACGGGACGCGCTGCGCGACGAGCTCGCTCAGGCGCTTCAGGCGGGGCGGATCCTCCGCGAGCGGGTCGAGACGGTCGACCGGAGTCGCGAGGGGCTCGAGGGGGAGCTGCGGGTCGCTTCGATCGGCGAGGTGAACGTCGATTCGCTGATCGAGGCGCGGCGCTACGGACTGGTCCTGCGTCTGGAACGCGCCGAGCTGTTGCGGCAGATCGCGATCGTCGACGAGGAGACCGAACGTCGTCGCGCGGCGTTGGTCGAAGCGGATCGAGAGGTACGGACGCTGGAGCGGATGGAGGAGAACTTCATCGAACAGCAACGAGTCGTGCAGGCACGGCTCGACCAATCACGACTGGACGAACTCGGATCGGTCGGTCACTTTCGGCGCCGCGCCGAGGAGGGTGAGCGATGATCGTTCGTGCGATCAGGTCGATGGGGATGTTGGTGGCTTGGGTCTGCGTCGCCACGGTTCTCGCTCAACTCGTCTTCTTCGCGGCGCTCTGGATGGAAGGGGGCTTCGATCCGGAACGCCGTCTGAGACTCGAGGCCTATCTGGCCGGCGTCGATACCGAAGAGGTCCGCAAGGAAGTCGAGAGCAAGGCCGCTGCGGCTCGCGCGGCCGCCGGTCGCGTCGATCGGCTCGGCACGATGCGCCGTACCGCCGTAACGACAGGGGCCGATCACGTTCGGCTGCTCGAAGCCAAACTGCTCGACGAGCGTCAGCGTTACGAGACGATTCGTGCCCTCTTCGAATCGCGGCTGAAGAAACTCGCCGGAGAACGATCCGCCGCGGCGATGGAGACGGTTCGATCGACGCTCGAAGTGCTCGAACCCGAAACGGCGAAGGACATGCTCATGACCTTCCTGGACGACGGCGCCTTGGATGACGTCGTCTCGGTCGTGACCGGGATGAGTGCCGATCGGCAGCGGAAGATCTTTGCCGAGTTCCGGACCCCCGAAGAGATCCAGCGGCTGAACGACATTCTGCTCCGGATCCGCGGTGTCGGACGCGATGCCGACGACTCGGCCCCGCCGGAGAGCACGCCATGATTCGGCTGGCGCGGAACATCCTGCTGGCCGTCTGCACCGCGACGATCCTGCTTCAAGCGGGAGTCCTCGCCAAGACCTGGGCCGACGGCTTCTGGAAGACTCGCGATCCTTATCGATTGATGGCGATCGTCTACGGGATCGATGCGACGGCAATCGCCGAGATGCGGCGCGAAATTGCGCCGGTCCGGACCTTCGAGCTGCTCGGGGCGGACGAGCGGGAACGGATCGCTCAAGGGCGCGTGCTCGATTTCGACATGCGCGAACGTTCGATCGCCACGGCGGTCGACGATCTGCAGCATCTGATCGTGAAGCTCGATGAGGAACGGCAGCGATACGAGCGATTGCGGATCGACTTCGAGACGCAGTTCGAACGGATCGAGGGAGTTGCCCAGGATGCCGATCTCGCGCGGCTTCGCGATACTCTCGGGTCGATCGATGCGGTGCAGGCCAAGGATCAGATCATGACCTTGTTGCAGCGCGCCGACGACAGCAGCGATGTAGAAATCGCCAACGATGTTGTCGTGCTCATCAAGACGATGCCGATGGATAAGCGACGGAGGATCCTCTCGGAGTTCCGAACGGATGCGGAGCGTCGTCGCCTGGCGTTCATCATGCGGGAACTGCGATTGGGGAATCCCGAGATTCCGCTGATCCGCTCCACCGGGGAGCGGTTGCGGGAGTTCGATCCGCCCGATCCTCAGGACTCGACCTGATGACTGCCATCTCCCGAGATGCGGCGTCGCGGTTTCCCGAACGGGATCCGATCGACCGATTCGCCTCGGGAGTCGCTTCGGGAGACCCGTCCGCTTCCTTCGATCTGCTGCTCGCTCCCCCCACCTCTCCCGCTCGCGCCTCGCGTCCGTCCGAAGGGAATGACGACCGCCGGGAGTCGGAGCTTCGCGGCCGCGCCGAGCGACGCTCGCGCGGCGATCGACCTGACCGATCCGACGAATCGCTTCGGCCGCGAATCGAACCGTCTCGACGAACCGAAACGCGACCCACGGAAGGTTCGACCGACCCGGTCTCGGCTGACTCGGCCACGACGACCGACCGCTCGGCATCGCTCGGGGCGACCGAGCCTGTCACCGACGAAGCCGAATCGACGGATGAGGCGGTTTCCGAAACGGTTTCCGACGCCGAGACCTCCGGCTCGATCGCGACGGCGGTGACCTCGGTCGCGCCGCTCGAAACGCGTCCGGAATCCTCCGCCGATCTCGACGAACTCGAGGCGTCGACTCTCGCTACCTCCGTTTTGCCGAACGACTCTGCGCCGAAGGCCGACGCGAGCGGCGAGTCACGCGAGTCGATCGAGTCCGAGGCTGTCGAGGCGATCGACGAAACGGTCGAAGTGCCGCTCGTCGCTCCGGCATCGACGAGTGCCGACGTCGTCGATGAGTCCGAGCCACCGGCCTCGCAAGACGAGGCGGCTCGTTCGGTTACCGCGGTGCCGAACTCTCTGGTCGTCCCTCGTCGCGGCTCGCGTCCGTCCGACGAGCGCGGCCGATCGGGCACGGCACCGGCGAACGAGACTCTTCAGCGACCGATTGCCGATCACCTGCAGCACCTCGATCGGAGCGGTTCGGGGGGCCGATCTTCGACGGCTGCCGTCGAAGCCGCCGTTCTCTCGTCGACGACACCGGTCCCCGCGACGACCGACGCCGATGCGGAAGGAACTGAGCCGACCGGCGCGATCGATGCTGCCGGCTCGCGACGGACCGATTTCGTCTCGGCAGGGACCGACGTCTTCGGCATCGAACCGACGACCACCGTCAATCCGAACGATCCGACGTCGGCGACCGAATCGATCGACGCCACGTCGCTCGCGATCGAAGGAGGATCCGAGATCGGGGCGACTCGACCCGAGTCGCCGCAGCCGATCGCCCCCTCCGCTCCGTCGACGACCGACGCACGAGCGGTGCCGATACCTGCGGCAACGACTCCGTCGGTCGGAATCGCCCCGCCGCGTACCGAGGGGGCCGACGGCGTTCGGGCTCGATACGGTATCGATCCGGTCGAACATCGCCGATTCCTGCATCGCGTCGGACGGGCGTTCGAAGCGGCCGAAGCACGTGGCGGCGAGATTCGGATGCGACTCAGTCCGCCACGACTCGGCGGNNTCCGTCTGGACGGCGACAAGCTGGCGGCGCGCGTCGAAACCGAAACCGAAGCGGCTCGACAGCTGATTCTCGAACAGCTGCCGGTTCTGCGCGAACGACTCGCCGAGCGCGGCATATCGATCGAGCAGTTCGATGTCGATCTGTTTCGCGAAACGCCCGGAGACGGCGGATCACCTCGTGAGGAGCGTTCGGGTGACGACGGAGCGTCCCGACGACGATCCCTGCCGACGAGCGAAACGAATCGGGACGGAGAGCGAGTCGTCTGCAGACCGTTCGGCGGAGCCGACGGACGCGGAATCGACGTGACGATCTAGCGGACGCGAAACGCGCAGGCGGCCGACGGTCGCGCTGCCGTTCGGCGTGGTTGACGGCAAGGAGGCCGAGAATGGCTGCGATCAGTTCGGGCATCGGTGCATCGTCATCGAGAACGGGGCAAGCGTCCTCGGCGTTCGCGGAAGTGAACACCGACGACTTTCTGATGCTGATGATCACCGAGTTGCAGAATCAGGATCCTCTCGATCCGACCGACAACGCCGAGTTCCTGCAGCAGATCACGCAGATCCGGCAGATCGGCGCCAACGACAAGCTGACGTCGACGCTCGATCAGGTCCTCGCCGGTCAGAACCTGACGATGGCGGCCGGAATGATCGGCAAGACGGTGACCGGCGTCGACGACGCGAACGCGGACGTCACCGGAACGGTCGACCGGATCGCGTTCGAGGCGACGGCGGACGGGAGCGAACGGGAACTCCGCGTCTATGTCGGCAATCGGAGTTTCCGAGTCGATCGGCTCCGTCAGATCACCGACTGAGCGTCGCCGACGTCACCGTCGGTTCGACGTTCGGACAGCACATCGGGATGCCGCGGCATCTGCCTCGGCCGAGACACGACATGCAGCCGACTCGCGCGACGAGTCGGAAGCCAGGGAGGGGAAGACGATGGGTTTGGCATCCTCGATGATCACCGCGGTCACCGGCATGTCGGCGGCCGAGACGAAGATCGACGTGGCCGGCAACAATCTGGCGAATGCCCAGACGGTCGGCTTCAAGGAGTCGAACGTCTTCTTCGCGACGCAGTATCTGCAGACGTTCGGCGTCGGATCGGCTCCCGACGCGGCGAGCGGCGGAACGAATCCGCGGCAGGTCGGTCTCGGCGTGCAGGTCGCCGCGATCACTCCCGACTTCACTCAGGGGGCGATCGAGATCAGCGGCAGTTCGTCGCATCTGGCGATTCAGGGGGACGGCTTCTTCATCGTCGAAGGAAGCGCCGGGTCGCAATACTACACCCGAGCCGGCATCTTCTCGACCAACGCCAACAACGAGCTGGTGACGCCGACGGGCGAGCGACTGTTGGGTTACGGAGTCAACGATCGGTTCGAGATCCAGGAGACGGAGCTGACGCCGTTGGCGATTCCGCTCGGCCAAGCCGCGGTCGCCCAGCCGACTCAGAACGTCGTGATGCAGGGGACGTTGACGCCGACGGCCGATCTGGCGGATGTCGCCGAGGTGATCCAAAGCGCGACACTCGGCGACGGTTCGATTCCTCAGGCCGAGGCAACCGGTACGTCGCTCGGCGTCGCGGCGCTCCCCTCGTCGGCTGCCGTTTCGGTGTCGCACGTCGACGGCGGCGGCAGCCACCCGGAAGGCGCGGTCTACCGCTATCGATTCGCGTACGTCGATTCGAGCGGCACCGAGAGCATGGCGTCGGATCCGATCACCGTCACCGTACCGGCCGGTGACACGCTCGCCGACAACACGATCGATCTCGGGAACCTCCCCGCGGCGACCGGCGAGTATTCGTCGGTCCGGATCTATCGGACGACCAACGGCGGCACCGACTTCTTCCTGCTCGATACGGCGGCGGCGGGAGGTTCGTACAGCGACGACAACTCGGTCGCGCTTTCGTCGACGGCGCTCGACACGACGTCGCTCACCGGCAGCTACACCTACATGGTCACGTACTACCGGAGCGGATCGCCCGAGAGCCGACCGACGCCCTATCTGGGGCCGGTCAACGTCGTCAACGGGCGGATCCAGCTGACCGATCTGCCGACTCCGCCGACTCCCGGTCCCGACGACAACTTCCCCGCTTACGATCAGATCCGGATCTACCGGAACCTGTCGAGCGACAGCAGCTCGTTCTATCTGGTCGGCGCGGCGGACCCCGGCGAGGCGTTCACCGACGGTCGTAGCGACGCCGAGATTTCGGATACGTCGACCCCGCCGAATCAGCTGATCGATCTCGACGGGCCGCGCATCGGTTCGAGCACGTTGCTGTTGGACGTCGTCAAGCGGGACGGTCAGACGTTCGAGAGCATGTTCGTCGAAGGGACGCTGACCTTCGCGCATCGCAAGGGGGACAAGTCGCTCGGCAATGGCAAGGAGTTCGTGATCACCGAGAACTCCACGGTCCAGGAACTCATCGCGTTCATGGAGGATGCGATGGGGATCTTCAAGCCGACCGACGACTCGCTCAATCCGATTCCGACCAGTCTGAATCAGATTCCGGGCGAGACCGGAGCGCTGACTCCGGGCGGTTCGATCGTCGACGGCAAGCTTCGCTTCGTCTCGAACAACGGTGACGTCAACGCGCTGTCGATCGGAGCGGCGGGATTCACGATCGTCGGCGAGGACCAGTCGATCAGTGCCCCCAACCTGTCGTTCGGCACGGTCCAGGAGGCTCGCGGCGAAGGAGCGGTCGCCGACTTCGTCGCCTACGATTCGCTCGGCGTGCCGGTCAACGTCCGGATCACGACCGTGCTCGAACGGATCGACGGCAACTCGACCGTCTATCGCTGGTTCGCCGAGTCGGGTTCGAACGATCCGCTCAACGGTTCGAACGTCGCTGTCGGAACGGGACAGATCACGTTCGACGGCGAAGGGAACTATCTGGCGGTCTCGAACGACACCGTCTCGATCGAGCGTCGCAACTCGCCGGCGATGAGCCCGCTGGAGTTCACGCTGGATTTCAGTCGGATGTCGGGGCTGGCGGCCGAATCGCCGACGATGACCGTCTCTCGCCAGGACGGCTCGGCACCCGGTGTGCTGACGAGTTTCGTCGTCGGCGAGAACGGGCTGATCACCGGAGTCTTCGACAACGGCACGTCGAAGGATCTCGGCCAGATCCGGTTGGCGAAGTTCGCCAATCCGGCGGGGCTCGTCCAGTCGGGACTCAACATGTACGTCGCCGGCAGCAACTCCGGCATCTCGTACTTCAATCCGGGAGTCGACGGGGCGGGGAAGCTGCAGTCCGGCTTCGTGGAGCTGAGCAACACGAACATCGGACGCAATCTGATCAGCCTGGTGCTCGCCTCGACGCTGTATCGAGGGAACTCGCGAGTCATCAATACGGCCCAATCGCTCCTCGACGAGCTGATGAATCTCCGGCAGTAGTATCGCACCGGACGGGGTAGTCGCCGGCGGACGAGTCCGCCCGTCGGCCGCTCCCCTTCGTTCCGTGGCCTAAGGTTACGGGTCGTTTCCGGATCGGAGCCGCCCCGGCAGAGTCCGCTTGGGGGGAGATGGGAGTCCCTGCCGTGATCCGACTGACCCGCATCAACGGCGAACCGTTCGTGCTCAACGCCGAACTGATCCGCTACGTCGAGCGGCGTCCCGACACGTTCATCACGCTGACCAACGGCGATCGGCTGATCGTCAAGGAGACGATGGACGAGGTGCTCGACCGGACGATCCGCTATCAGCAGTCCAAGCACCTGATGCCGACGCTCGGCGCGGCGCAACGAGCCTCGTAACGAACGGAATGACTCGTCGTGGACATCGGCACCATCATCGGCCTGATCATGTGCGTCGTGCTGATCATCGGCTCGATCTTCGTCGGCGGCGGGTCGCTCTCGACGTTCATCGACATCCCGTCGGTCCTCGTCGTCGGCGGAGGGTCGGTCGCCGCGGCACTGATCTGCTTTCCGCTCGGCCCCGTCTTCGGCAGTTTCAAGGTGATGCTGAAGGTCTTCCTGAACAAGGTCGAGGACGTCCGAACGATCATCACGCAGATCGTGGCGTTGGCCGAAACGGCGCGTCGCGACGGGCTGTTGGCGCTCGAGAGCAAGATGGAAGAGGTGAAGCATCCGTTCATCCGGATGGGGATCCAGCTGGCGATCGACGGCTCCCCGCCGGAAGTGATCGAGGATCTGCTCCGAACCGAAGTCGACTCGATCGCCACTCGACATGGCGAGGGAAAAGCGGTGATGGACCAGTTAGGGCGTTTCGCTCCCGCCTACGGGATGATCGGAACGCTCCTGGGGCTCGTCATGATGCTCTCGAACATGTCCGATCCGTCGAGCATCGGAGCCGGTATGGCGGTGGCGCTCCTGACGACGCTCTACGGTGCCGTCGCCTCGAACTGCGCCTTCATTCCGTTCGCCGAGAAGCTCGCCTACTACAACAAGAAAGAGCTGCTGGCGCGCGAGATCATCATCCGCGGCATCCTGGCGATCCAGTCCGGCGAGAACCCTCGCGTGATCCAGCAGAAGCTCTCGGCGTTCCTGCCGCCCAAGCAGCGAGTGCAGGAGGCGGCCTGAGATGGCGGAAGAGGAAAGCTCGGCCGGCGCGATTCCCGAATGGGTCGTCACCTTCGGCGACATGATGTCGTTGCTGCTCACCTTCTTCATCATGCTCGTCTCGCTCAGCGAGATGAAGCAGGAGGAGAAGTTCCAGGCGATGGTCGAGTCGATCAAACGCCAGCTCGGCCACACCACGAGCATGGACAGCATGGCTCCCGGCAAGGTCCGACCTCGCAATTCGTCGCTCCAGCAGGTCGCCAACATGGGGCGCTCGCGGCGGATGGACCTGATGAACGGAGGAGACCGGACCAAGGCGCCGGTCGGAGAGAATCGGACGGTTCGCATCGTCCGCCCCGGAGACCGTACGTCGCGCGGGACCTCGCTGCAGTTCGATGACGGTAGCGCGGAGCTCCGACCGGCCGAAGCGGAAGTGCTCCGCGGGCTGGCGAGCGACTTCATCGGCAAGCCGCAGCTGATCGAGGTGCGCGCCCACACGTCGCGAAAGCCGCTCGAAGAGGGCTCTCCTTATCGCGATCACTGGGACCTCTCGGCGGCTCGCGGTCGATCCGTGATGAGCTTCCTGATCGATCAGGTCGGCGTCGAGCCCGAACGGGTTCGGATGACGACGGCCGGACCGTTCGAGCCGCTCTACTCGGGAACCGATCCGGTGAAGGTGAAGACCAACGATCGGGTCGAGGTCTATCTGCTCGATCAGACCGTCAGCGGCGCGGCCGGGGAAACCGAAGCGAACTGAGCCGGGATCGGATCTCGTATCGCTTCGGCCAACGGCACGCTTCGTGGCGGAACGCTGCCCCGGCTCCGCACCCATCTTCCGGTCCGATCGTCAGGATCGGCCGATCGCGACGGTACCTCTCGCCCGTCGAGCGTCGATCGGCCGACCGCAGCGCCCCTCCGAGCTGATCCGCGACGGTCCCCCCCTCCCCTTTCCCGCTGGTCCCGTCGCGCCGCTGAACCGGATGCTACCTTTCCCGCGCGGAAGCTCTCTCCGAGCTCCGCGGCCTCGCCGCGGATCCGAAACGCGGCGAACTCGAATGACGAACCCGGCGGTCGAAAGGGGAAACGAGGCATGATCGGGAAGCTGCTGATCGGAGGGGTGGTGCTGATCGTCCTCGCGCTCGAGATCGGCGTCGCACTCATGCTGACCCCGAGCCCCAAGGAAGTGGCGGACCAGGTTCGCTCGCAGATCGAGGCCGAGACGAAGACCGAATCCTCCGACACGGACCTGGTTCCGGACGCCGACTCGGGGCCGCAGATCGAAGTCGAACTCGGGGAGTTCAACATCACCGTCCACCAGCAGGCCTCCGAGTCGAGCTACACGATCGCCTGTAAGGTGATCGGAACGGTCGCCGAGAAGGACAAGGACGAGGTGACCGCTCTGAAGGAGAAGAATCAGGCTCGACTCCGCGAGCGGATCATGATCGAGTTCCGCAATGCGGACATCCAGGATCTGACCGACTCGGAGTTGGGGTTGATCAAACGGCGGATTTTGGAGAAAACCAACGCGCTCTTCGGCAAGCCTCTGTTGACCTCCGTGCTGTTGCCGGACTTCAACTACTACCAGCAGTAGGACGGCTGGCGGCAGCCGATCTCGGGAACGGATTCCCATGGGCGACTCGCAGGAAATCAATCAGGACGAGATCGAGGCGCTGCTGGCGCAGGTGCGCGGCGCCTCGTCGCCGACTCCTTCGCCGGCCGAGTCGAGTCCTTCTGCGCCGCGCTCCAAATCGGGGTCCGCAGCGAAGGCTCCCCAAGAACTCGGCATGGAGGTCTCGCAGAACGAGATCGAGGCGTTGCTGCAGAGCGGCACGCCTCGAAAGGCGAGCGCGAAGCCGAAAGGGGCGGAGTCGCGTCGCGCCGGAGACGATCTCGATCTTCTCCTCCGACAGACCGAACAGGCTCTCTCGTCGATCGAAAGTCCGATCGACCCCGCGATTCCCGGCCTCGGACCGTTCTCGTTCGAGGACTTTACCGGAACCCCGCCGTCGACCGACTTCGCCACGCTCGATCTGCTTCGCGACGTCGAACTCGACCTGAAGATCGAACTGGGGCGAACCCGGATGTTCCTGGAAGACGTGCTCCGCATGAAGCGAGGGAGCGTCGTGCCGCTGGACAAGCTGGCGGGAGATCCGGTCGACGTCTACGTCAACGGCCGTCTCGTCGCACGTGGCGAGGTGCTGGTGCTCAACGACAACTTCTGCGTGCGAGTCGCCGAACTCGTGGCCGGCAACGATCTGGACTGATCGACAGGAGACCACGACGCATGGAAGCGTCTCGGAACCACGCGTCGCGGTCGGCGACTCGAAACGCCTGCCGGCGCACGGCCGGCCGTATCGGATCGTTCGGCACTCCGGCTCGATCGACTCGATGCCCTCTCGACGATTCGACCCGAATGCAGGCATCGGCGCTCGACGCGACTCGGAAGTACGCTCATCGGGCCCTGCGGTGCGGCAGCTTGATGCCCATCGGGCTCGCGCTGATCACCCTGCTGCTGTTGCCGATCGGCGCATTGCCGGCTCAGGAGACGCCGGGGGACTGGGATCGTGCGAACGCCTATGAGCGAGCCTCCTCGGCCGAAGCGGCGACTGCCGTCGGCGAAACGGAGTCCGACGACGCGCTCGACGGAGCGCTCCAACGTCCCCTCGATCGTTCCGCATCGCGCCGCCGAGACGCGTCCGCTTCGCCGTTCGCGATTCCGGCGGACGTCGGACGCAACACCTTCCTGGCGCTGGCGACC
This sequence comes from Planctomycetaceae bacterium, assembly GCA_003455945.1. Classification (GTDB taxonomy): domain Bacteria; phylum Planctomycetota; class Planctomycetia; order Pirellulales; family Pirellulaceae; genus UBA11682. The sequence continues at coordinate 19,713 of DMPQ01000070.1, read as the reverse complement.
GTCGTCGTGCTGATCATCGGCGCGGCTTGGCTGATGCGCAAGACGCAGCCGCGCGGGTTCGCGGCTCTTCCGCGCGAAGCGGTCGAGGTGCTGGGGCGCGTGCCGCTCGATGCTCGTCAGCAGCTGCAGTTGGTCCGTCTGGGACGCAAGCTCGTCCTCTTCGGTTCCGGACCGCAGGGAGTGATGCCGCTCTCGGAAGTCGACGATCCGCAAGAGGTCGAAGAGCTGCTCACCGCCTGCCGCGCCGGGAAGTCGGGGAGTGCGGTCGAAGGATTCCGCTCGCTCCTGCAGCAGGCCGAACGCGAACCGACTCGCGGATTCCTGGATCGCGAATCGTCTCGAGGTGATGACCGAGGGGCCGGAGCGCGAAGCGGCCAAGAGCCGCGCGAGACGCGTCGGCGTCGAGCCTGGAGCGAGTCGTGAGACGTGCGATGGGAAGAGATCGAGCGATCGATCGTGCGGATGACGGCGCGGCACGCCGCGATTCGTCGCGCCGCGATGGTTCGCGCCGCGATCCGTCTCGTCCCGGCAGCGATCGGCGCAGTGCCGAACGCTCGGTCTGGAGTCGTCGCCTGGCGGTCTGGGGTTTCTGGCTCGCGCTGCCGATCGTCGCCGTCGCGCTCGTCGGCCCGGTGACGGGGCAGGCCGATTCGAGTCCGGTGCCGTTGTCGTCGTCCGATTCCGCCGGCCGGATCGATCCGCTCGCGATCGAGGGGATGCTTCCCGGAACCGCGGTCGGAGAACGCGTCGAAGAAGGAATCGGGTCGGCCGAACTCGCCGACTTCATCTCGGCCGGGCCCGACGAATGGACAAGCCCCCGCGGACTCGTCTCGACCATCAAGATCATGGTGCTGCTGACGGTGCTCAGCCTGGCACCTGCCATCATGATGATGACGACGAGCTTCGTCCGGATCATCGTCGTCTTCGGGTTGCTTCGTCAGGCGCTCGGCACGCAGCAGTTGCCGCCGAGTCAGGTGATGACGTCGCTGGCGCTCTTCATGACGCTGCTGGTGATGGCGCCGACCTTCGAGGAGGTGAAGGATCGGGCGATTCTTCCCTACATCGAATCGAACGGCCGGATGGGCTGGGAAGAGGCATGGGACAAGGGGACGCGGCCGCTCCGCTCGTTCATGGCCCGACAGATCGCTGACGCCGAGAACCAGGAAGACGTCTGGATGTTCTATCGGCACCTGCCGGCCGAGGAGCGGCGTCAGGAACCGAAGACGTGGAACGACATTCCGCTCAAGGTGCTGCTCCCCGCCTACATGATCAGCGAGCTGAAGGTCGCCTTCCTGATCGGCTTCCAGATCTACCTGCCGTTCCTGGTGATCGACATCGTCGTCTCGAGCGTCACGATCTCGATGGGCATGCTGATGCTTCCCCCCGCGATGATCAGCCTGCCGTTCAAGCTGATCCTGTTCGTGCTGGTCGACGGATGGCAGCTGGTCGTCGGCATGCTGCTCGACAGTTTCGTCGTCGTCGGCGGCTCATAGCGTACGGACGCGGAACGCTGCGCGCCGAGTGCATCAGGTCATCCGTCGAGGAGACGAAACCATGGAATCCGATGTCGCCGTCGATCTGACCCGCCAGGCCATGTCGGTCTCGATGATGCTGTGCGCTCCGGTGCTGATCGTCGGCATGATCGCCGGTCTGCTGATCGGTCTGCTCCAGGCGGTGACTCAGGTGCAGGACCAGACGGTCGCGTTCGTGCCGAAGCTGATCGCGATGGTCGTCGCGCTCGCGGCCAGTCTGCCGTGGGCGCTCAGTATGCTCATCGAATACTCGCGCACGTTGTTCGGCGAGGCGCCGGTCGGAGGCTGGGGAGTCGGCGGATGACGTTCGACCTGCCGTTGGCGCATCTGTATCTGTTCCTGTTCGTCGTGGCGCGAGTCGCCGGCGTCGTGCTGGTCGCTCCCGGTTTCGGTAGCGGCAGTCTGCCGGGGCGACTGAGAGCGCTGCTCGTGCTCGCGCTGTCGCTNNGCACGTCGCCCAGCCCGAGAATCTCGGACAACTCGCGTGGCTCTCGGGGAACGAGCTCGGCGTCGGCATCATTCTGGGATTCGGCGTCAATCTGGTCTTCGTCAGCGCCCAGTTGGCCGGGCAGGTGATCGGTCAGATGAGCGGCATGCAGGCGGCCGACGTCTTCAATCCGACTCTCGGCACCTCTNNGCAAGCGCCTCTACTCGGGCGTGCTGCTGATCGTCTTCGTCGCGATCGGCGGACATCAGCTCGTCATCGGTGCCCTGCTCGACACCTTCGTCCGCATGCCGGTGACTCAGGTGCGCTGGGAAGCCGGAACGATCGAAACGCTCGTCGCGCTCCTCGGCGAGAGCTTTGCGCTCGGACTGAAGATCGGGGCACCGATCACCGTCACGATGCTGGTGAGTCTGCTGGTGCTCGGTCTGATCAGTCGCTCGCTCCCGCAGCTGAATCTGATGCAGATCGGTTTCAGTCTCAACTCGCTGCTGACCTTGCTGGTGCTGAGCGTGACGCTCGGCGGGAGTCTGGTCTGGTTCGACGAACAGGTCTTCCGATCGGTCGACCTGCTGCGCGAACGGCTGACGGGGGGAGCGACGGCGATCGCCGACGCGAGCTCATGAACTCGGCGACGCGCCGAGGCGATCGCAGCGCCTCGGATTCGCGTCGCGATCGATCCGATCGACTGCGATCAGTGACGGCGCCGGCGGATGGCCGAACAGGCGGGTGACAAGAAACATGAAGCGACACCGCATCGTCGCGACCAGGCGCGACGCAAGGGGCAGGTCGCGCGCAGCCAGGATCTCGTTTCGGTCTCGCTGCTGTTCGCCGGCATCTCGATCCTGCTCGCGCTCGGCGAGTATGGCGCGGGCTATCTGACGCAGTTCTCGGAACGGATTCTGACGGAGCGACCGGCGGTCGCCGCCGACGACACGTTTCTGCGGGCGATCGGTCTTCAGGTCATCGCGGTCCTCGCACTCGTGCTGCTCCCGCTGATGGGAGCGCTGATGCTCGTTGCCGTGCTGGTCAACCTGGGGCAGACCGGCTTCATGCTCCTGCCGTCTCGTCTGAATCCCGATCTGTCGCGAATCGATCCGATCAAGGGGTTCGGACGCTTGTTCTCGCTGCAGAACATCGTTCGAGTCGGCTTCGGACTGGCCAAGACGGCGGTCGTCGCGATCGTCGCCGCCGTGGCACTCTGGCAGGAACGGGATCGCCTGCTGTCCGTCGGCGATCTGTCGGTCATCCAGCTGGCCGGTTATCTGACCGAAGTGACGCTCTGGACCAGCCTGAAGATCGCGGCGGTCCTGCTGATCCTGGCGCTTGCGGACTACCTGTTCCAATGGTGGAAGCTCGAACAGGATCTGCGGATGACCGATCAGGAGTTCTTCGACGAGCTGAAGGAGAACCAAGGAGATCCGAAGCTAAAGGGGCGTCGCCGCGAGCTGCAGCGCGAGATCGTCAACAGCCGCCTGCGACAGGCCGTCCCCGCTTCGGATGCCGTCGTGTCGAATCCGACCGAGCTGGCGGTCGCGATCCGCTACGACCCCAAGACGATGATCGCTCCGATCGTCTCGGCGAAGGGAGCCGGTTCGATGGCGCAGCGCATTCGCCGTCTGGCGCTCGAGAACGGCGTGCCGATCGTCGAACGGAAGGAACTCGCCCAGCTGCTGTATGCCGAGGTCGAGGTCGATCATCCGGTGCCGATGAAGCACTATGCCGCCGTCGCCGAAGTCCTCCGGTACGTCTATGAGCTGAAGGGGGAGTCGCCGTTCGACGAAGCACGTCGCGCCGCGAGCTGAGCTGACGCGCGGTCGCAGGAGACATCGCGGACGCACGGGGACAGCGTGCGGCGGAGTGAATGTTCGGACCGAGCGATTCGAGCACGGCCTCGCTCGATCGAGGCCCTGCGATCTCGGGACGGGCGATCTCGGGACGGGCGATCGCGCTACCGCCGCAGCGTTTCGCTCGGTTCGCCCGACCATCGCCGCGCCACCGACTCGACGGCAGCATCCTGCGGATAGGCTTCGCGCAGATGCGAAAGCGTCAGTTGGGCGTTGGCTCGGTCCCCCGTCTCGAACTGCAGATCGGCGAGTGCGATCAGGATGTCGTACGAGTCGGGAGCACGCCGCCGCGCCTCGACCAATCGCTCGATCGCTTCGCGCGGACGCTCCAGTCGCTGCATCGCCAGCGCCTGGCGCCGCAGCACTTCGGCCGGCACATCGTCGGCCGGGAACCGATCCTCGTAGGCCTGCCAGGTCGCCAAGGCGCGCTGCGGATCGTTGCTCGCTTCGTAGAGCGTCGCGATCCGTTCGTAGACCCAGGGCTGAGCGTCGTCGGCAGCCAGAGAACGCTGCAGGCAGGCGAGCGCCTCGCGCCGTCGCCCCAGGCGTTCGAGCGCCAGCGAACGGAGATTCCAGGCGGCGGTCGAGGTCCGATCTCTGGCCAGAGCCGCATCCGCTTCGGCGAGCGCCTCGATCACCTTCCCCGCCTCGAGATACATCTCGCCCAGTCGGACGCGATGCCTTGCTTCACCGGCGGAAAGCTCCACCGCCTTGCGCTGCGTCTCGATCGCGTCCTCCGCCGCCCCCTGCTGCCAGAGCGCCTCGGCCAGATGGCCGTGAGCCCGTTCGTCCTGAGGACAGGCATCGACCGCGTCGCGGAACAGGCTCTCGGCGCGCGACCATTCTCCCCGCTCCGATTGACGCTGCCCCTCGAAGACGAACTCGCGACTCTCGGCCAGCTGGGAAACGGTCGAACGGCGACGCCACTGCTGACAACCGGTCAGTGCCAGCAGGATCAGCAGGGCGATGCCGAGCCGATGCGAGCGGGTGGCCGAGATCGTTCGCGCTGCGCTCAAGTCGACGGACTCCCTGGCTCGCGCCGGATCGGTTCGAGGGTGAGTGATCGGCGATCTCCGGGAACACCTCGGGGAACCTAGCAGAACCGCCCGAATCGGAACAGTTCGATGCTCGACGACCGGCCGGTCGCAAGACGACGGGTCGACAACGCGACCGCCGCTCCGCGATACTCCCGATCCGGAACGGCTGCTGCGCCCCCCGGCCGGGCGCGCGGTCACTCCTCCCGATCCCCTGTCCTTTCGCCAAGACCGCTCCCCATGCCGCACTGGTACGACCGCAACGGCCTCCGGTTCGCCTATCCCGAAAACTGGCGTCTCGACGAACGGGACGAGCCGGGGGAACCGCTCGACATCACGCTCGACACGCCCGGCGGAGGCGTCTGGAGTCTGCAGGCGATTCCTTCCGGACTCTCGCCGGCCGAGGCGGTGCAGCAAGTGCTCGTCGGCGTCGAAGCGGAGTTCATGGATGTCGAGAAGGAAGGGGCGACGCTCGAGTTGCCCGGCATGCTCTGGCTCGGACTCGAGATCCGCTTCTTCTGCTTCGACTATCTGGTCGAGGGGCGGATCTGGGGATGCCGTGCCCCCGACCGGACCCTGGTCTGTCATTACCAGGCCGAGCAGGCGGAGTTCGACAAGCAGGAGATGGTCTTTCAGGCGATTCTGGCAAGCCTTTTCGCCGGGGCCGATCCGGGGGCCGCAGCGAAGGGACCGGAGCCGGAAGAGCCGGACGACGACGATGCGTTCCAAGTCCTTTGAAAGAATTACAAACCGACCGGCGTCGTCGCTCGACCGAATGAGCTCGCGGAACTCTTCCTGAACTTCCCAGTCGTTCGTCTCGGGCCGCGCAGCGCCTAGTTGAGGCCGTACGCCGTTCGATTTCTTTCGGACGAGCAGCGATTCGGAGCGTTCGGCACGGTGCGTGCTTCTCTTCGATTCCCGTCGCCTCGATGAGGTGACGGCGAATCGGATGGCCCTCTGAGTATGGCCAGGGATTGCACCGTGAATCTTAGGCACCAGCCGCCGAGTTGAGCGGCAATTGATCGGCAACCAGCATTGCCGGCCGGTTTTTCACGGCGAAGGGCTCGCCCATGTCTCTCCCGACCGCGGGGAGATGAGGGCGAGCCCTTTTTTCGTCGACATCGCGGAGTCGGCCCAAGTCGAAACGCGACTCACCGATCTCTCGGGCGAGGCCGAGCGTGCCGTAGCGAGGGGCTCCGCCGATGATGGACAGCCCCTCGGGCATCTCCTACAACTGGTCCGCCTTTCGAGCCCCGAGAGAACGCTGCTCCCCCGCACCGCAGCGTTCCCTTTCGACGGGCTCTCGTCGATCGACCGCCGCGAGACCAGGAGAGCGCGATGCAACTGGGACTGATCAACTCCGCTTGGGTCCAGGCTCAACAGCCGACCGTCTTCGGTTTGCGCAAGACCAAGGAGATCGGCTTCGACTGCGTCGACATCTTCGTCGATCCGCTGGAGGTCGATGCGGTCGAGCGTCGTCTGATCCGGCGCGAATGCGAGCGGCTCGAACTGCCGATCGTCTCGATCGCCTGTGTCGCCGTCGGGCTGGTCGACTTCAACGCCTCGGTTCGCCGCTTTCATGTCGATCGGGTCAAGGCGTATCTCGATCTGGCGTACGAGTACGACGCGAAGAACGTGCTGCTCGTGCTCGGCGAGTACATCTGGAACCGCGAGGTGATCGCTCCCGAAGAGCAATGGAGTTTCGGCGTCGAGACGCTCCGGACGATCGGCGACCACGCGGCGAAGCTGGGCGTGTCGATCGCGCTCGAGCTGGAGCCGTTCCCGCTGTCGCTGCTGAACTCGGTCGACACGATGGTCCGATTCATCGACGAGTGCGACCATCCGGCGGTCAAGGCGAACATCGACATCTCGCATCTGGTGCTCGGCGGCGTGCGCCCCGAAGAACTGCGACGTCTGAAGGGCAAGGCGATCCACGTCCACATCTCGGACTGCGACGGCAAGGTGCACGGCGATCTTCCGCCGGGGCGCGGCGTCGTGCCGTTCGACGCCTATCTGGCCGAACTGAAGCAGCTGGAGATTCCGGGAGCGATTTCGATCGAACTCGAGTACTCGCCCGAGCCGTCGCGGATCGTGGAGTGGGTGACCGAGGCGTATCGCGAGACCGATCTGCTGATGCGCCGACACGGACTGCGGGGCTGAGGGGGCGATGGCCAAGCAGCCCCCGCCCGAAACGCTCGACCATCTTCCGCGCCTGCCGCGTCGCAACGACCGGGCGATCGGCTGTATCGGCGCCGGCTTCATCATGGCCGACTGTCATCTGGTCGCCTATCGACAGGCGGGATTTCGGGTCGAGTCGATCGCATCGCGGCGGATCGAGCGGGTGCGCGAGGTGGCCGAGCGACATGCGATTCCGCGCACGGCGAAACACTGGCGCGAGCTGATCGAGGATCGTTCGCTGCAGGTGCTCGACGTCGCCGTCCCTCCCGATCGCCAGGGAGCGATCCTGCGCGAGATCGCGCGCCGCGGGCGGCATCTCGAAGGGGTCCTCGCCCAAAAGCCGCTGGCGAGCGACCACGCCGAGGCGACGGACATCGTGCGGCGATTCCGNNTACGCCGAAGCGGCGGACATCGTGCGGCGATTCCGACGCGCCGGCATCCGGCTGAGCGTCAACCAGAACATGCGCTTCGACCCGTCGGTCCGCGCGTGCGCCGATCTGCTGCAGCGAGGGCGACTGGGCGATCCGGTCTTCGCGTCGATCGACATGCGAGCGATCCCTCACTGGATGCCGTGGCAGAAGCGGCAGGGTTGGGTCACGCTTCGCATCATGTCGATCCATCACCTGGACACCTTCCGCTACTGGTTCGGCGATCCGGTCCGCGTCTATGCCAGTGTTCGCCCCGATCCGCGGACCGAGCGATCGTTCCGACATCGGGACGGGATCTGTCTGTACGTCCTCGAGTTCGCCGACGGCTCGCGCGCTTCCGCGTGGGATGATGTCTGGACCGGACCGGCTCCCGAAGGAGCCGCGTCCGATATCGGCATCCGCTGGCGAGTCGAAGGGACGCGCGGTCTGGCGCTCGGCGAGATCGGTTGGCCGAAGTATCCGGCTCGAACTCCGAGCACGATCGACTACACGACGATCGACGACGGCGATCGCTGGTTTCGGCCTCGCTGGGATGCGGTCTGGTTCCCGGATGCCTTCAGCGGACCGATGGGTGAACTGCTGCTGTCGATCGAAGAGGATCGGCCGTCGGCGATCGACGCGCGCGACAATCTGCTGACGATGGCGCTGGTCGATGCCTGTTACGTCTCGGCGCGCGAGCATCGGGCGGTCCCGATCCGCGAGATCCTGCGCCGGCGCAAGGAGTGACGATGAGCGGATTCCGATACGCGATCTGCAACGAGACGTTTCGTGACGTGTCGGTCGAGCGGACGATCGAGCTGGCTCGGCACTACGGTTACACGGGAGTCGAGATCGCGCCGTTCACCATCGCCGCGGATTGCCGAACGATCGACTCGTCGCGTCGCGCCGAGCTGCGGGCGACGATCGAGCGCTGCGGGCTCGAAACGGTCGGCCTGCACTGGCTGCTCGCCGGAACGACCGGATTCCATCTGACGTCCGACGATCCGGCGACTCGTGCACGGACCGCCGATTATCTGGTCGACCTGGGACGATTGTGCCGCGACCTCGGTGGTACGCTGATGGTCCTCGGCTCGCCCCAGCAGCGCAACCTGCCTGCCGGCGTGACGCATGACCAGGGGGCCGAGCGGGCAGCGCAGGTGCTGCGGACCGCCTGTCGCGAACTCGAATCGCTCGGCGTGACGCTCGCCGTCGAACCGCTCGGACCGGCCGAAGGAAACTTCCTGCTGACGGCCGAGCAGGGAATCGAGCTGATCGAGCGAGTCGCGTCCCCCGCGTGTCGGCTGCACCTGGACGTCAAGGCGATGTCGAGCGAGTCGAAACCGATTCCCGAGATCATCCGCGACTCGGCCGATCACCTGGTTCACTTCCACGCCAACGACGCCAATCGTCGCGGTCCCGGCATGGGCGAGATCGGGTTCGAGCCGATTCTCGCGGCGCTCCGACAGATCGACTATCGCGGCTGGGTGTCGGTCGAGGTGTTCGACTACGAACCGGGGCCCGACGCGCTGGCCGGCGGAAGTCTCGAGTACCTGAAACGGTGCGAGCCGCGCTGACGAAACGGACGGCGAGTCGGCGGGAAGATCGAACGGCCGGCTCAGGCGCACCAGTCGGGATCGGGAGCGGCGAGCAGCTCGGGGGCTCCGTTCCGTCGAGCGACGATCGAGGCTTCTTGCTTGGCGATCGAGGCGGCATCGTCGAGGAATCGAAGCTCGACGCGCAGTTGCCGAGCGGTGCCGGCCGGGATCTCGAGCTCTCGTCCGTGCTCTCCTTCGAAGCGCCGCGGGTTGGGAAAGTTCGTCCCCGGTTCCAGACCGGTGACGTAGCCGTCCTCGACCGCTCCCGGATCCTTCCATTGCGAGAAGCAAGGGAGCTGATCGGGGCGATGTCGAACGACGGCCGCTCGCGTTCCGTGCGCGTCCTTGAGCATCGTTTCGGCGAAGCCCTGCGGGTCGGTCAGCAGGTCGAGAAAGTAGACCTGCTCTTCGCTGCCGGGCATCGGAGCCGGGTAGCGATCCCACTGATCGATCGATCGGGCGGCATGGGGATTCCGCGGAACGACTCGTTGGGCCGCCGCGATCAGCTGGGCGCCGGCGTCGAGCAGCGGTTCGCCGAAGTTGATGTGATAGAGCATCTGAGCGCGGGCGGTCCCGGCGCCGCGATTGAGGATCGAGTCGTCGATCGTCACGCCGGCGACTCCCTTCTTCAGCGTCACCGTGGCGGTCAGCTCCAGCTTCAGGAAATGGAAGCGGCACTCGTCGACCACGCCGCTGATCGAGACGGTCTGAGCTTCGGTATCGACCGCGACCGTCACCTTGCGCGCCGGCAGATTACCGATCCGGCCGTGGAGCGGATGGGTCAGGCGATGATGTTCGTCGAAGTCGGGAGCGCCGTTGCTCTCGAGGCCGCAGCGGACGAGCAGTTCGTCGAAGCCGTCGAGCCAGCCGAGGCCGGTCGGTTCCGAAAGCGGCACGAAACGGGGATGGACTGGTCCCCGAATCGGCGAACGCCAGCCGATCCGCCAGTCTCCCAACCGCGCCGCATGCAGACTCATGCCGCGCGTCGGCAGCAGGTCGAAGCTGAAGTCGCCGTCGCGCACCGTGATCCGCTCGACGCCGTCCTGCAGTCCGCCGCGCAAGCGACGAAGCGAGATCTCCAGTTCGGGCCAGCCGTGACGCGAGCCCTCGTAGTTCCACTCCTCGACGTAGCGATCCTGGTCGACGTCGATCAAGGTCCACTCGTGGAGCATGACTCGGGGGTCTCCGTCGAAGTGCGGGAAGCAGCGGGAGGGGCGATCAGGGGCTCGGCGACGTTACCGCGGATCTCGGGAGCCGCCAGGCCGTCGATCGAGCTGCGGAAGGTTCGGCCCCCTACCGACGTCGATCGGGGCGGAGCGGACCCCGGCAGTATACCGAGGCTCCGGCCGGCGGTTGCTTGTCCGCCGCAGTCGAAACGAATAAAACATCCGCTCCGAAGACGGGCCCTGATCGGGACGCAAGGCGACCTGCCGGAGTCGGACGGCGTGCGTTCCGCGTCGTCGCTCCGATAGGGTCGAAGCCGGTCCGGGTCGTTCGGCGCGGCGACGATCGCCCGCTCGACCTCGCACCGTCCGTTTTCGTCGGACTCACCAACCCCTGCCGGCGTCTGCCCCGTCGATTCCGGATCGAACGGTCGCTCGCCGTCGTCGCTCGCCCGTTCCGCAGCCTCGTCCGCTCCTCGCGCCGCAGGCTCCTGGTTCACTGAGGTACATCGATGTCCCAAGCCGTCTCGAATGTCGTGACTCGCGATAACGTCGCCTCGATCCTCTCCCGAGCGCTCGATGCCGGAGAGGGACTGTTGCGACTGACGCCGACCTGGGTGCCGCGCAGCTTTCTGCATCCGGGCAAGCGGATCCGTCTGCATCCCGACGACTGGTACGCCTACGGCGGTCATCGTGGCGGGATCGACGAGCGGTGGTTCGCGAGCACGACCGATGCCGCGAACGACGGCCGCGTCTGGCACGAAGGTCAGAGCTTCTGTCTGTTCGAGGGGCAGCAGTTCCAGCTGAAGGATGCGGTCGCCGAAGCGGGAGCGAAGCTGATCGGCGGCGGCATGTGGTCGAAGTACGGACGCTGGCCGGTCTATTCGAAGTTCTTCGACAACATGGGGCCGATCCCGCACCACATGCATCAGACCTTCGAGGATGCGAAACTGGTCGGTCAGGAAGGGAAGCCCGAGAGCTACTACTTCCCGGCTCAGTACAACAACTGCGACAACCATTTCCCGTACACGTTCATGGGGCTCGAGCCCGGGACGACTCGCGAGGATGTCCGCCGCTGTCTCGAGAACTGGAGTCGCGGCGACAACGGGATCCTCGATCTGAGCAAGGCGTATCGTCTGCAGCGCGGTACCGGCTGGCTCATTCCTCCCGGTGTCCTGCATGCGCCCGGTTCGCTCTGCACGTACGAGCCGCAGTGGGGAAGCGACGTCTTCGGGATGTACCAGTCGCTGGTCGAAGGGCGAGTCGTTCCCTGGTCGCTGCTGGTCAAGGACATGCCGGCCGAGCGCCACCAGGACCTCGACTTCATCGTCGGTCAGCTCGTCTGGGACAAGAACGTCGATCCGAACTTCAAGGAGTCCAACTTCCTGGAGCCGATCGTGGCGAACAGCGGCGACGGTTGGGTCGACAAGTGGATCGTCTACGGTCGAGTCGACGGTCAGCAGCTCTTCACGGCCAAGGAACTGACGCTCCAGCCGGGAGCCCGCTGCACGCTGAAGGACCCGGGGGCGAGCGGATGGATCACGGTCCAGGGGAAGGGGCGAATCGGCAAGCTCGCGCTCCAGACCCCGACGCTGATCCGCTTCGGGCAGACGACCGAGGACGAGGTGTTCATCTCGTACGACGCGGCTCGTCGCGGCATCGAAGTGGTCAACGACGGCGCCGAGCCGCTCGTCGGTTTGCGCTACTTCGGTCCCGACACGTTCGACTCGGTCCCCGAAGTCGGTTCGTACCGCAACGCCTGAGCCCCCTTCCCCACGTTTCCGCCTCGAGCGGCCCCGCCGTGGTCGCCCTTACTTCGTGACAGGAGTCCCGCCGGATGAGCCCAGCGAGCACGTACCCGAAGCTGCACAATGCGATGTGGCCCGGTCTGGTCGGCAAGGAAGACGGGACCGACCATCCGCCGATCAGTCTCGATCGGATGCTCGATCTGACCGCGGCGGCCGAAGTGGACGGCAAGCGGTTCGACGGCGTCGACCTGTTCCTGTTCCATCCGCACACCGATCCGGATGCGAGCGACGCCGATCTGCTGGCGATGGCCGACAAGATCGCGGCTCGCGGTCTGAAGGTCGGGTCGCTCGTCGCGCCGGTCTGGCCCGGAACGGTCGGAGCGTCGGCGATGGGATCGGCCGAGGATCGGAAGAAGTTCGTGCTGGCGGTCGAGAAGGCGTGTCGGATAGGCGCCGTCCTGCGGAAGCACGGCGTCCGCGAATACGGCGTCATCCGGATCGATTCGGCCACCGGGCCTCACGACTGGACGGCCGATCCGAGCGGGAACACGAAGAAGATCGCCGAGACGTTCCGCGAGGCGGCCAAGGTCGCGGCGGCGCACGGCGAGCGGTTGGCGGCCGAGGGAGAGATCTGCTGGGCCGGCATGCACTCGTGGCGCAACATGCTCGATCTGCTCGAAGCGGTCGGCATGCCCGAGACGGTCGGCTTCCAGGCCGATCTGGCTCATACCTATCTGTATCTGCTCGGCTACAACGCCGAGGAGCATCGCTTGCTGCAGCCGGGCTACGATGCGGCCGCCTTCGCCGCCGCCTACACCCGGATGACCGACTCGCTGCGCCCCTGGACGATCGACTTCCACGTGGCGCAGAACGACGGAACGGTGCATGGGACCGGCAGTCACGACAAGACCGGTCGCCATTGTCCGGCGGACGATCCGAACGGCAAGCTCGACATCGTCGCTGCGTCGGGCTACTGGCTGAAGGATGCGGCGCAGCGCGGCATTCGCCACATCTGCTGGGACGGCTGCATGTTCCCCAACGCGATGCTCGAGCGGCAGGAGACGTGGAACACGATCCTGCGCGTCATGCTCCAGGTGCGCGACGCTCACGGCTGGAACGCCTGAGGCATCGATCCTTCCTGACGGCGCGAGTGCCCGCATCACGAATCGCTTCCGAATCGCTTACCCGAGAGAACTTCGATGACCAAGCCGCTGAACATCGGCATGATCGGTTACGGCTTCATGGGGCGTGCCCACACCAACGCCTATGCCAAGGTGAATCACTTCTTCGACCTGGAGTATCGTCCGGTCCTGAAGGCGGTCTGCGCGCGGGACGCCGCCAAGGCGCAGGCGTTTGCGGACAACTGGGGTTACGAGTCGATCGAGACCGATTGGCGGGCGCTGATCGCACGCGACGACATCGATGCGGTCGACATCTGCACGCCGAACAATCTGCATCGCGAGATCGCCATCGCCGCCGCTCGCGCCGGCAAGATGATCCTCTGCGAGAAGCCCCTCTCGATGAACGTCGCCGAAGGGGAAGAGATGTGCCGCGAGGTCGAGAAGGCGGGAGTCGCGAACACGGTCTGGTACAACTACCGCCGCGTTCCGGCCGTCTCGCTGGCCAAGCAGATGATCGAGGAAGGGCGTCTGGGGCGGATCTTCCACTACCGCGCCGTCTTCCTGCAGGACTGGACCATCTCGGCCGACCTGCCTCAGGGAGGCCAGGCGCTCTGGCGTCTGGATGCGGCGGCGGCCGGCAGCGGCGTCACCGGTGACCTGCTGGCGCATTGCATCGATACCGCCCTCTGGCTCAACGGCGGCATCGACAACGTCACGGCGATGACCGAGACGTTCATCAAGGAGCGGGTCCACACCGCCACCGGACAGAAGCAGAAGGTCGAGATCGACGACGCCTGTGCGTTCCTCGCCCGCTTCCGCAACGGAGCTCTGGCGACCTTCGAGTCGACTCGTTATGCCCGCGGTCACAAGGCGCTCTACACGCTCGAGATCAACGGCGAAAAGGGATCGCTCCGCTGGGACCTGCACGACCTGCATCGACTCGAGTACTTCGACTACGCGAACGAGAGTCGTTACCGCGGGTGGCGTTCGATTCACATCACCGACGGCGATCACCCGTACATGAAGCACTGGTGGGTCCCCGGGCTGCAGATCGGCTACGAGCATTCGTTCGTCCACCATGTCGCCGATTTCCTGGCGGACTTGGCGGCGGGGCGGCCGACCGGTCCGACCTTCCGCGATGCGCTCGAGACGCAGAAGGTCTGCGATGCGGTGCTCGACAGCGCCCGATCGGGCCGCTGGGTCTCGATCACCTGAGCGGATCCGAGATTCGCTCGCGACAAGAAACGACGACGCCCGACCGAACGCGTTCGGCCGGGCGTCGTCGTTCCCGAAGCAGTATATGCCGAGCGTCAGGCCTGCTTCTGGACGGGACTCGGTTCGGTCTTGGCGTAGCCGAGCTTGGTGATGATCTCGTACATCTCTTCGTAGGTGACGAATCGGCGGCGGTTCTCGAGCTTGTAGCGATCGATGGCCGAGCCGAGTTCGCGAGCTCCCGGAGAGAGATGCGCAAGACTGTTGCCGAACTGACGTCGCTCGACCGAGCCCTCCCCCGGGAACGCCGCCGCACGGCGACGATCGGGGAACGGCAACGATTCGTGATCCTGTTCCGACATGGGTCCGTCTCCATGCGACGCATTCCAAGGCCGGACAACCGTAGAACGACTTCCCTCGGGAAGCAAACCGTCCGACGCAATTCGACCTCGACCGGCAGCGACGATCGCGGTCTCGGTCGACACGATCCGAACGTCGCCTCCGGCCGGCTGACGAATCGGCGCGATCGGACGAGTCGGCAGGAGACGAACGGATGAAGGGAGAGCGGCGCGTCGCGGAACGACTGTTAGCCGAAGCGTACGACCCATGCGGCGCTGCGCGGCTGCTCGTGACGACGTTGGGATGGGGAGATCTCGCGGCGACGATCGCCGAGGCGGAACCGCAGGCGAAGATCGACTGTGCCGTCTGGGACGCCTATGCGGCGGCGCGCGCGACCGAACGCCTGACACCGCTGAGCAACGTCAACGTCTGCTGCGACGTCGATCTTCCGGCCGGACCGTACGATCGGATCGTGATGCCGACCCGATTCGACGGCGACGGCGAACTGACTCGCGAGCTGATCCTTCAGGCGTTCGAGCGGTTGGTTCCGGGCGGTCAGTTGCGGATGGCGACCGACAACCCGAACGATCGATGGCTGCGGGACGAACTGCGACGCTGGTCCCCGCACGTCTCGATCGCCCCGTCCGCCGACGGAGTCCGTTACCGGATGACCCGTCCCGATCCCCTCCCCCGCTCACGCGACTTTTCGGCCGAGACGATCTTCCGGGACGGCGAGCGACTGATCGAGTTGCGAACCCGCCCCGGCGTCTTTTCGCATCGGCGGATCGATCCGGGAGCGCGTTGTCTGATCGAGGCGATGGAGGTCGAGCCGGGGGCGCGCGTGCTCGATCTCGGCTGCGGTTCGGGAGCGGTCGGAGTCGCGGCGGCGTTGCGGGNNTAGGGTGCTGCTCGAGGCGGAAGGAGCGGTTCCGGACCCGGGGACCTTCGATCTGGTGCTCGCCAACCCGCCGTACTACTCGGGGCATCGGATCCCGGAGGTGATGGTCAAGGCGGCGCTCGCGGCACTCCGCCCCGGAGGCAAGTTGCTGATCGTCACGAAGGAGCCGGAGTGGTACCTGGAACGACTGACGCCGCATGCCGAACGTCTCGAAGCGATCGAGCTTCGGAAGTACCGAGTGGTCTGCGCGACGGTCGATTGATTCGCGCCACCGTCGACTGATTCGCGTCGCGGTCTACCGAGTCGCGTCGTTCGACGGAGCTTTGCGTGGGAACTCGGTCGCAGCGAATCCGCCGAACCGCGCGCTGCTGGCGTGCTGCGGCAGCCGTCGCAGCGCCGGCCTCTCGCCTTGCGCGGACTCGCCTTGCACGGCTCGGCTCATCGCCCGACGAGTCGTCTCGATCAGGGATTGATGAAGACCGCGCGCTTCTGGTTAGGGAGCGAGTAGTCGAACCCGCAGTCCATGAACAGATGGTCCGAGGCGGTGATCGCCATCAGCTCGACGACACGTTCGCGCGAGGCGCGTTCGACGCAGAGTTGGACCAGACGATGGCCGATCCCCTGTCGCTGGAATGCCGGAGCGACCGCAAGCGCCTGGATCTCGGCGAGCTTTCGCGAATAGATCTCGACCGCCGCGAAGCCGACGATCGCCGATCCGCTGTAGGCGACGAAGCCGTGCTTGAGGAGCGTCGCCAGTTCGTCGCGAGTCCGTTGCAGCAGGTACTTCCCTTCGACGAACGGCGCCAGAAACGCCTCGAGCGCATCGAGATCCTCGGGGACCGAATCGCGGAAGTCGATGTTCGGAGCGAACTCCATCGGCGGACTTTCGGAAAGGATTTGGGGGGGCGTGGAAAACTCGAAACGCAACATCAAGGAGGCGGGGGCAGGTCGGTCGGTTCGGCATCCGAGGCAACATCGTCGAGCGAACGACTCGCGGCCGAGGACCTCGCTCGGGACTCGAGCGGGGCGAGCCGCACCGATGCGACTCAGCCGCCGCAGTACTGACGGATGAACTTGGCGTACAGCTCGGTTCCGAGCGACAACTGTTCGATCGCGATCCATTCGTCGATCGTGTGGGCCTGAGCGATGCTGCCGGGACCGAAGACGATCTTGTGTTCGAGCTCGGTGAAGACGCCTCCGTCGGTCCCGTAGCTGACGGTCCGCGATGCGGGGCGATGCGCCAGCTCGAGCGCCTTGCGGACGAACGGGGATTCGGGATCGGTCCACATCGGCTTGGCCGAGCGGATCACCTCGACATGCACGTCCATCCGCTCGCCCGCAGCGACGACGCGTCGGATCAGCGGTTCGATGTCGATGCCGGGAAGCGGACGGAAGTAGACCGTACAGAGGCTCTTCGCGGCGGTGACGTTCACGGCGGCGGTATGATCGTTGATCCCGATGTTCCAGCTCATCGTCGGCGGATCGAAGCGATCGTCCTGCCACTTCCGATCCGATTCCAGTTCGTCGTGGATCGCCTTCATCTCGGCCAGGAACGGAATCATCGCCAGGTTCGCGTTGATCCCCTCGCGCGTGCTCGAGTGCGCCGCTCGGCCGGTCGTCTGAGCGCGAAAGCCGCATGAGCCCTTATGGCCGTGCACCACTTCGAGCATCGTCGGTTCGCCGATGATCCCCACGGTCCCCGTCTCGACCATCTCGCGATAGAAGCGGCTCTCGGCGACCACCTGCTTCGCCCCGTGGTAGCCGACCTCCTCGTCGGCCGTGACGACGAAGTAGAGCGGCGCCCGCTGCTTGTCCCCCTGGAACAGCTGCAGAGCACTGAGCATGCAGGCGATCGACCCCTTCATGTCGCACGCCCCGCGGCCGTAAAGCCGCTCGCGGTAGGTCCCCGGTCGGAACGGTCCGTAACGCCGACTGTGCCATTGTTCGGCCGGGACCGTATCGCTGTGGGCGAAGTAGGCGAGGCCGCCGTTGCCGGGACCTCGTCGCGCCACCAGGCTCACCTTTCTCGTCCCTGCCGCATCGCGATATTCGAGCCGTTCGACGACGAAACCGTACTTGGTCAGCTTCCGTTCCAGGTACTTCGAGATGAGTCGATTCGATTCCTGACTGGGGGACGGAAACGTGATCAGTCGGCGGGTATAGCGGAGGGCCTTCATCGCCGGGCTTTCCGAGGGAACGAGGGGGGGCGGCGACGACACGGCCGGGCACATCGGCCGGTGTCGCTGCGGTCCGCCCATTATAGGAGCCGATCGCACGGCTCGGCACGGGACGTCGCTCGCGACCTTCCGTGCAGCTTGCCCTGCCCGCGGTTCATCGGCCTCGCCGAACTCCGCGGCTCGACCTTGCCGCTCGCTCGGGTCCGCTCGCGACGTGCCTCCCTTGCGTCCCGAACGTCGTCGATTCCAATGGGGCCGGCGAACGTCACGGCCCGTTCTGCCGCGACCCGCTCCCGGGGACGAAGCTTCGTCCCGAGCCATCGTTCCCCTCGTNNGAGCCGGCACTGCGCCGGACGATCGACGAACTCGGCAAGCGAGTCGGATTCGAGGGGGAGATCGCCGTGCTGCCGATCACCGTCGCGGCGCTGATGACGACCGACTGGATCGCAAGACAACTGCCGACGATCCCCGCAGGTTGCCGACGGGCGATTCTGCCGGGCTATGTCCGCGGCGAGCTGACCGTGCTCGAAAGTCGATGGGGAGTGCCGGTCGAGCGAGGACCGAAGGATCTGCGGCGTCNNGCTGCAATCCCGGGGCGAGCTGGTCCGGAATCGGCGATGCCGTACGGCGTTTGCGGGATCTCGGACTGCGCGTGTCGGTCGACTCGCTCGATCCCGACGAGATCCGCCGCGGCGTGGCGGCCGGAGCCGAATTGGTCCTGTCGCTCAACGGATCGAATCGATTTCTCGCCGAAGAGCTCGATGTCGAGTGGGTCGCGATTCCGGACGATCCCGCGACGCTCGACGGTCTGGAGCAGACGCTTCAGGCGGTCGACGACGCCGGAGGGCGAGTCAGGATCGATCCGATCCTCGAGCCGATCGGTCTCGGGTTCGCGGCGAGCCTGGGGCGATACCTCGACGTCCGGCGTCGCTGGCCCGATGCCGAGATGCTGATGGGGATCGGCAATCTGACCGAGCTGACCGACGTCGATTCGGCCGGCATCAACGTGCTGCTCCTCGGCTTCTGCCAGGAACTGGGCATCCGCAGCGTGCTCACGACACAGGTGATTCCGTGGGCGCGATCGAGCGTCCGCGAATGCGACCTGGCGCGTCGCCTGACTCATTTCGCGGTCGAGGCGCGCGTGCCGCCGAAGCGAGTCGATCCGCGTCTGGTGATGCTGCGCGACGCGACGGTATCGGCGCCGTCATGCGACGATCTCGACCGACTGGCGAACGACCTGAAGGATGCGAACTACCGTCTGTTCGTCGTCGACGGCGAACTCCACCTGGTCGCGGCCGGTCTGCACCTGCACGGTCCCGATCCGTTCGCGCTGTTCGAATCGCTGATGCGGACCGAGCCGACCAACATCGACCCGGGGCATGCGTTCTATCTGGGGTACGAGGCGGCCAAGGGGATCACCGCGCTGACGCTCGGTAAGGACTACCGACAGGACGAGGCGCTCGACTGGGGCTTTCTGACTCGTCCCGAGCAGGAACGCCATCGGTTGGTCCGCGGGAAACGACGCAGCGAAGAGAACTCGACGACGGACCGCGTCGGCGAGGCTCGGTCGTCGGACGGACAGGAGACCTAGCGTTGGGGTCGATCGGTGCGAACGCGAATCCGCTCCCGCCGCTCCGCGGCGATGGGCCGTGGTATGTCGAGGTGCCGGCGGCCGAGCAGCCCGAGGCGCTGTTTCGTCGGCTGATCGGTGCCGCCGGCCTGATCTGGTTCGACAGCGCCGATACCGACTCGCCGTTCGGAGCCGCCTCGTTTCTGGCGTGGGAACCGTTCGAGACCCTGACGGTTCCGGTCGATGCACCCGATCCGCTCCCGCATCTCGGGCGGCGCCTGGCCGAGTTCCGCAGCGCGACGCTCCCGGAGCTGCCGGGATTTCAGGGAGGTTGTGCGGGGCTGTGGAGTTTCGATCTGGCGCGCAGTCTCGAACGGCTCCCCGCTCCGGCCCACCGAGATCTCGAACTCCCGGCGCTGCAGGTCGGTCTCTACGGCCGAGTCGTCGGAT
>DMPQ01000334.1 GCA_003455945.1 Planctomycetaceae bacterium | reverse complement strand
CGACTGAGGGAGATCGCGCGCGGACTGGCGACTCAACTGCGACAGCGTCTCCTGCTGGCGCGGCGGTGTCCGGTCCGATTCGGGGCGCCGCTCGAGATTCGGGTCGGTGACCTGACGAGGCTGTTCGACCGGGATCGGCTGCGGACGCTCCGGAGAGGTCTCGACCTCGCGCTGCACCTCGGTCGGCGTCCGATCCGGATCGGGGAGATCGACCGGATTCGTTTCGGTCCAGGCGTCGGTCGGAAAGTCGACGGGGCGGCGGATCGTGCGGCGCTGGATCCNNGGATCGTCCGCGGACGCTCCCGCGTCGCGACTTCGGAGCGTCCGAAGATGTCGGTGTGGAACGCGCCGGTCAGCAGCAGCAGGTGGACGGCCAGACTGATCAGGATGCCGAACTGCAGCGACCGCCGCAGATAGCGGTTCTCGATCAGCCCGAGGACATACGCCGCGAGCGCCGCCGAGATCGGCAGCATCAGCAGACTCGCCCACAGCAGCGGACCGCGCAGAAAGGTCAGGATCGTCCCGGCCGACACGCCGCAGAGTACGCAGAGCGCGACCAGGACCGGCCAGAGCTGGGCATCGAAGCCCTCTCGGCGGTCGATCTCGCTGCGGCGAATGACGCGGCGCGGCTCGTTCACGCGACTCCGATCCTCCGGCGGGGCAGGGGAGCGCGACGGCACTCCCCGCGACATGCGATCAGGGTTCGCCTTCCGTGGCCTCGGTGTACTGCAGTCCGAGCTTCTTGCAGATGTCGATCACGCTGATGAAGGTGCCGACCGGCGCTCGGCGATCCGAGCGGATCAGAACGGTCTGGGTGAGCGGGTTGTCGGTCGCGGCGCGGCCGAGGATCCCCTCCAGCTCGTCGATCCCCCGTTCGCGACCGTCGATCACGATCCGCCCCTCGGCATCCATGTTGACCACGATCTCGGACGGCTGCTCCATCAGCGGGACCGATTGCGAGGCGTCGGGGAGTTCGAGGTCGATCTCCCGCTCCTCCTTCTCGAAACGGGACGTGACGAGAAAGAAGATCAGCAGCAGAAAGACGACGTCGATCAGCGGCGTCATGCTCAGCGCGCTCGACAGCGACGACTCGCGAAAGCGGACCGCCACGTCAGTCCTCCTGGCGGCTGAACCGCACCTTGCCTTCGAACCGTTCGACCTGCGGATACAGGCTGAAGACCAGCTCGTCGATCTGATGGAACAGACGGATGATCCGCCCCTCGAACCAGTGCGCCGCGATCGCTGCAGGAATCGCGACGATCAGTCCGGCGAGCGTCGTCACCAGCGCGATGTAGATCCCTTCGGCGAGCGCCTCGGACTTGTTCTGTCCGGGAGCCAACCGAGTCGTGTCGTAGAACGCCTGGATCATTCCCCAGACCGTTCCGAGCAGTCCGATGAGCGGCGCGACCTGCGCCGAGAGCGACAGCCAGCGGACGTTGCCGTGCAGCTTCTCCGCCTCGCGCTGACTCGCTTCGGACACCGTATGCTCCACCTCGCTCTGAGGCCGACCGACCTTGGTGAGCATCGACTGGATCACGCGTCCCGCCGCCGACGGAAACTGCTGACAGATCCGATAGGCCGAACGGGGATCGAAGCCGCCGGAGCCGCGGCCGAGTTCGCCGAGATCGCGGACCATCTGCGGCGGCAGGATGTTCGGTCGCCGGATCGCCACGGCACGCTCCACCGTGATCGTCACGACGACGATCGAGAGCGCGACCAGGGGGATCATGAACGCGCCCCCTTGGAACAGGAGCGAGAGCAGATTCAGGTCGTCCGAGGCGGAAGCGGGAGGCTCGCTCTCGGCTGCCGCACCGGCGGCATCCGGATCGACGAACCCGTCCGCCTCGGCTCCTTGCGGCCCGGCCTCCTGAGCGGCGACGGCGAGCGGAAGTCGCCCGGCGACCGTCAACAGCAGCCCGACGATCCAGGCGGCGAGCAGCAGACTCGTGGACCGACCCATGCGTTGCTTCCGATCGACCAGTCAGGGAAAGGGAGGTCCGAAACTCGGGGCGCGGGAACCGTCGCTCGGAACCGAATCGAAGGGGCGCGAACGATCTTGCGAGACGATGCGAAGCGCCGGCGGCTCGCTCGTCGGCCGCTCGCCGGAAGATCCGCGGCGAACGATCACCGATCGGGGCGCTGCTGGAGCTTTTCGAGCTGCTTTCCGGCCTCGGCAGCCAGACGGTCCTGCGGATGTCGCTCGACGACGTAGCGGAACGCCTCGATCGCCTGCTCGATCCGTCGCTCGCGATCCGCCCCCTGACTCGCGGCGATCTGCACCTGGGCACACCGTCCCGCCTCGTAGGCGGCGAACGCCTGCCACATCCGGACATCGGCCGGAGCCGATTCATCATAGCCGAACATCACCCGGCGGAACTGCTTCACGGCGTCGTCGTACTTCTCCTGCGAGAAGAGAATCTCGCCGATCATGCAGCGCGAGCGAGCGGCCAGACGGGGCGAACCGGTTCCTGCTGCCGACTCGTAAGCCGCGAGCGCCTCCTCCGGCTTCGAGCTTCCTCGCAGCGCCTCACCCACCTCGGGGGGNNCCGCAGCGCCTCACCCACCTCGAACCACGCCTCGGCCGTCGCCGGCGACTCGGCATACTTCGCGACGAAGCCGCGAGCCAGTTCCAGCCCCTGGTCCCACTTCTTGAGCTTGTTCGCGGTCTGAGCGGCATGCAGGCGAGCGAGCTGACGAATCGGCTCCGCCACCGTCGACGCCGATTCGATCGCCGCCAGATGATCGACATAGGCGGGAAGCGCCTGGTCGTACTCCTTCGCCTCGAACCGACACTCGGCGATCATGAAGCGGGTCTGCTCGAGGAGCCCGGCGGGCTTGCTCGCCGCGAGCGTCTCGAACGTCTCGCGCGCTTCGTTCCATGCCTGCTGCTTGAAGCGACTCCAGCCGAGCTTGTAGCGCGCGTTGTCGGCGATCGCGACGGTCGGCTTGCCGGCGAGCGCCTGTTCGTAGAACGCCTGAGCCTCGGTCCAGCGCTGCGCCTCGTAAGCCGCCTCACCCTGATGGAACCGCCCCTCGGCCGCCGACGGACTGTCGGGGAACTTCTCGGCGAGCAGCGCGAATCGCTCGGTCGCCGCCGCGGCGTCGCCGCGATACTTGGCTGCCCAGGCATGCTGGTACATGAGCTGATCCAGACGCTCCCAGCTCGGGTTCTCGGCGATCAGCGCCGCCAGCTCCCGTTCCGCTTCCTCGTACTTTTCCGCTCCCAGTCGCGCCAGAGCCGCCTCGAAGCGGAGCTCCAGGCGTCGAGCCGGATCGGTCTCGCTCGTCGCGCCGCGGTCGAGCTCGACGATCGCGTCGGCATGCCGACCGAGTTGCCGGAGTGCCATGCCGAGTCCCAATGTCGCTTCGCCGGCGAGCGGATGCTGCGGGAACTCGGTCAGTGCGCGACGGAACTCCGTTTCCGCTTCGGCATGCTTGCCCGCTTCCTGATCGAGCCACGCCGAAGCGACGAGCGCGTAGGGAGCGAACGGTCCGCCGGCAGTCGCGACGAGCGCGTACTGCCGACGCGCCTCGGCAGCATCGCCGGCATCCTCCGCGATCTCGCCCCACCGGAAATGCGCCTCGGCCGCATGCGTCGAGTTCGGAAACCGCTGCGGTAGCGCGGCGAGCGTCGCCAGCGCCTCGTCCCGCCGCCCCGCCTTGGCCTGAGCCCGAGCCAGCACGATCATCGCCGCATCGGCCTGACTCCAGCCGCGCGTGGCGTCACACGCGGCGGTCAGCGAGGTGATCGCGCCGGCAGCATCACCCTGATGGAACTTCGCCGCTCCGATCAGATACTCCGCCTCGGACTGCCAATCGGGATTCGACCAGGAGGAGATCGCCGACAGCGCCGTGATCGTCTCGGCATACTGTTTCGCGCCGAAACGGGCGAGCGCCAGTCGCAGCGGCCATCGCTCGCGATCGGGATGGTCGGCCGTCGATGCGATCAGCGCCGCGTAGACGTCGGCAGCGGCCTGCGATTCTCCCTTGGCCAATCGACACTCCCCCTCGAGCGCTCGCATGTCGGCCAGAAAGGGATCGTTCGGATAGGCGGCGGCGAACGCGGCGACCGAGGCGAGTGCCGCGTCGATCTTCCCCGCCTCGAAGTCCTCGAACGCCGCGTTGTAGAGCGCCTGAGGGGCGACGGCGCTGTCGGGGTGAGCCGTTACGACCGCCGCGTAGAGATCGCGCGCCTCGCTCCGATGCGCCGTCGATGCGAAAGCCGCGTCGGCCAGATCGAGCATCAGCCGCGCCGCCGCCGGATCGGATCCGAGCGCCCCGAGACGACTCTTCAGACCGTCGTAGACGATGTCCGGTTTGCCTTGGCCGAGACGATGCTTGGCCCACCAGTGAAGCAGTTCGCCTCGCTTGGCCGACGGCGCATCGAGGTGCGGTTCGAGCAGCGCCGCGCCGCGTTCGTACTCCTTGGCGGCCAACCAGACGCGCGCCGCCGACAATCGCGAATCGGCCGCATACTCCGACGTCGGATATGTCTCGACGAGCGACGCATAGCGCGCGGCGGCATCGGCGGTGCGCCCGAGCTTCTCTTCGCAGAACGCCTGCTGGTAGAGCGCGCGATCCGCTTGAGCGAATCCCGCGTCGGTCGCCAGACGCGCGAAGGTCGCCAGCGGCTCGCTCCAGACCTGCGGATCGGAGCTGCCGGCCGCGAGCGCGACCGCCAGCTGCGATTCGGCTCGCTGCATCGCGACGTCGCCGGCCAGCGAGTGCTCGGGGAAGCGAGTCAGGAAGCGATCACAGGCGGCGATCCCTTCGGCATGTCGCCCCAACTCGTGGAGCGTGACGCCGAGCGCGTACAGAGCGTTGGGAAGGAGCGGGCTCTCGGGAAAGTCGCTCTCGACCTTCTCGTACAGCGGCACCGACGCTTCCGCCTCGCCCGACAGATACCGCGCCTCGGCCGAGAAGTAGGCGGCCTGATCGCGATAGCGCCCTTCGGGGAATCGCTTCTCGAGCTCCGCCAGATGGTCGATCGAGGCGCGAAAGAGGGTGGCGGCGGCAGTCGGATCGGCGGTGCGCGACGCCAGCGAGAATTCGCTCCAGCCCCGATTGAGCATCGCATCTTCGAGCAGCGCGAACGCGGGATCGTCCTTCGCCGCTTCGATCACCTCGGCGAAGCGTGCGATCCCCTTGTCGAGCGCTCCCGACTTCATGTGGCAGACCCCCGAGTAGTGGCGCGCCTTGGGGGCGAGCGACGACTGAGGGTACTTCTCGAGAAACTCGTCCCACAGCTCGGCCGCCAGATCGAACTGCTGGCCGTTCTGCAGGGTCCCCGCTTCGCTCGCCAACCGGAGCGCCTCGGGAGGATCCTCCGCGGCTTGTGCGAGAGCCGGAGGTGCGCACCAAGCCGCCGACGCGAAGGACGCGGAGAACAGGGGCATCGGTCCGGCCTCGACCGAACCGGCCGCTCCGGTGAAGCCGCCGCCGAAGGTCAGGAGCGCCGCGACGACGGTCCGAGGGGGGAACGCAAGGCGCAACAAGGGGCGATCGTCGGGACGAGACACGGCGGCGTTCTCCTCGGCACGGCATGGGCGTCGGCGATCGGTGCAGTCTATCGGAGCCCTCGGAACAGGCAAAGGATCGGCGAAGAGCGGCGGAGCGAGCCGCGCGACGGGATTCCGACGTCAGCGAACGACGAGCGACCGCGGCGGTCTGGTTGCCTGACGACCGGACAGTTAAGTTGCCTGGAATGAAGACCATTCTCGTCACCGGCGGCGCCGGTTTCATCGGATCGCACCTGACCGAATCGCTCCTGGCGCGCGGCGACCGCGTCCTGGTCGTCGACGATCTGTCGACGGGGCGAGTCGACAATCTGGCGAACGTGCGGGGGCATGAGCGGCTGGAGTGGTTCGAAGGTTCGATCACCGATGCGGGGCTCGTCGAGTCGCTGGTCGCGCGAGCCGATGACGTCTATCACCTGGCCGCGGCGGTCGGAGTCGCTCTGATCGCCAAGGAGCCGATCGCGACGATCGAACGGAATGTCGCTCCGACGCAGCAGCTGCTCGCCGCCGTCGACCGGAAGCATCGAGCCGGCCATGCGGTCCGCTTCTTCCTGGCAAGCACCAGCGAGGTGTACGGCAAGAACCCCAAGGGGCAATGGACCGAAGAGGACGATCTGGTCTTCGGAGCGACGACGCGAGCCCGCTGGTCGTACGGCTGTTCCAAGGCGATCGACGAGTTCCTCTGTCTCGGTTACCGCCGACAGTCGGGGCTTGCGGTGGTGATCGGACGCTTCTTCAACGTCGTCGGTCCGCGCCAGACCGGCGCCTACGGCATGGTCCTGCCCCGGTTCGTCCAGGCCGCTCGCTCGGGCCAGCCGCTGATGGTCCACGACGACGGACAACAGATCCGCTGCTTCGCGCATGTCGCCGACGTCGTCGGCGCCGTCATCCGATTGACCGAACGCCCCGAATCGGCCGGCGAGATCTACAACATCGGCAGCGACCTGCCGGTCTCGATCCACGAACTGGCTCGCCGTGTTCTGGAGCGGACCGGTAGCCGTTCCGAGATCCGCTTCCAGTCGTACCACGATGCGTACGACAAGGACTTCGAGGACATCCGCCGCCGGATCCCCGATCTCGGCAAGCTCCGCCGCGCCATCGACTATCGGCCGCGCTACGATCTGAATGCGATCATCGACGACGTGATCGCGACGACGCGGGCCCACGACAAGTCGACCGTCCGTCGTACTGCGACCGACCCCGGTCGCGGCGTTCGAACGATACGAGGGCACGGAGTGCCCCTGCGCTTGGCGCTACGGGCTGCGAGGCACGGCAGGGGCCCACCGAAGGCGTCGCGTCCGAACCGACCCAACCAGCCCGAAGCGAAGCGCCGGCATCAGCCCCGTCAGCGACAACGACACCGAACAAACAGCGAGGCTGCTCGAACGACCGAAGTCGCACGGCCGCGCGTCGGGGACGACGCGGGCCCACGACGAGGCGACCGTCTGTCGTCCTGCGACCGACCCCGGTCGCAGCGTCCGTCGCGGTCCGACCGATTCGCTCAGATCGGTTCGCCCGCTCCGAATTGCTGCGCGGCAGCGGCGTACTTGTCGGTCGCTTCGGGAAGCAGTGCGCGGAGATCGGCGGCGCGGCGATCGTCGGACGGGTGCGTGCTCATGAACTCGGGCGGCTTGTCTCCGCCGACTCCGCCGAACCGCTCCCAGAAGCCGGGCGCTTCGTTCGGGTCGTAGCCCGCCTGAGACATCAGCATCAGGCCGATATGGTCCGCCTCGGATTCCTGCTTGCGACTGTAGGGGAGCAGGACGCCGTATTCGGTCGAGATGCCGTAGGCCTGCATCAGCAGATCGCGTTTCGTCTGATCCTGCTTCCGCAGCACGAAGTTGATCGCCTGCTTGGTCTGATCGACCGCCATGTTCTGACTCATCCGCTCCCCGCCATGACGCGCCAGCGCATGAGCCACTTCGTGACTCATCACGACCGCGAGCCCCGCTTCGTTGGCGCAGATCGGCAGGATCCCCTCATAGATCGCCACCTTGCCTCCCGGCAGGCAGAAGGCGTTCTGAGTCGGGCTGGCGACCAGTCGGAACTCCCACTCGTAGTCGGAGCGCTGCGCCTTGTCGGCGATCCGCTGGCCGACGCGCTGGACCATCTGAGTCCAGCGGGCGTTGGACGACGGCGGTTCTTCCCCCATCATCTCGCCGTACGCTTCGGCACCGAGCGACAGTTCCTGATCCTCGGGGACCAGCAGCAACTGCTTGCGTCCGGTCATCGGCGCCGATCGGCACCCGCAAGCGGCGATTCCGCCCATCCAGGCCCACATCGCCTGGCGCAGCAACGTCCGACGATCGATGCTCATTCGCTTCTTCCCTGAACGAATCCGTCGCTTCGGCACACCGATCCTTGGCTGCCGTTTCGGTCGACGTACCGACGACCGGCCGAACGCTCTCGCTTTCGGTCATCGGCGCCGCACGCCGCGCGACTGAATCTCGCTCGCGCGCTCGTCAGGGAAACCGACGACCGAACGGCTCGAAAGCAGGAGGCGCGGCGTCAAAGGAGATAACCGAAGAGCGCGAACGAGACCAGAGCAGTTCGCTGCGCGGCGCGAACTCGGTCAAGCGAGAGAATCTGGGTCGAGACGCGTCGGGCGCGACTTCACCCCCGTCAGACCCCCGCGCCTCGACCGTCGCGCGTCGAACCTCGAACCCCGCCCCTCGCTCGATAGGTCGCCCCGAGACGCTCAGCGCTCGCCGCTCGGTTCTTCAGGAACAGCGGGAAGGTCGAGCAGCTCGCGCATTGCCTCGCGCAACACCTTCTCGACTCCCGGTGCCACGCGACTGGCCCGCGCACTCGTCTCGTAGCCCCCTTCGTCGTAGGCGACCGCCGTGCCGATGTAGCCGGGGCCGTAATCGCCATAGGCGGCGACCGCGACGAACCGTTCGGGAAGCATCGCCTGAGCCTCCAGCTGGTACTCGACGAAGAGCTCCCCCGGCAGGAACAGGATCCGAGCGTCGCCGAGCGTCAGGCAACCGACATCGATCGTCTCGCCGGCGCGACAACGCCGCAGCCAGGCCAGGTCGGCCGCCGCCGCTCCGCGCACCGCCGCCGTCGCGCTGTCGTCACCGAGGGTCGCCACGAGCGCCGACTCGTCCAGATGTTCGGCCGGGGGCAGAGCGATCGCGACCGAGCGCCAGCCGACCTGAGCCGAGGTGATCGGAATCGTCCGTTCGGCATCGCGCGCCAGACGCATGCCGGCAGCCAGACGATCGGCGAGGATCCGTCGATTCTCGGGACTCCCGTCATTCCACTTGCCCGCGGTGATGTTCCCTCCGGCGCCGTCGAAATGGACGTGCAGCACGCCGGTCTCGGCCTGACGCCCGTCGCGCGCCAGACCGGGAAAGTCGGAATTGGCCAGGCGCGTCCGGTAATAGCTCTGCGGATGCGTCGCGTAGAAGGTGGTGGTGACCAGCGGCCGATCGCCGTCGAGCAGCGTGATCGAACGAAGCAGCGGATCGATCAGACCGACCGGCATCTCGCGGACACTCTCGTCCTTGGTGGCCGACCAGCGCGTGTACTGCACCTTGCCGTCCGGACCGAGAATCCGTCGGTTCGATGCGACCTGAGCGACTTCGCCGGCACCGAGAGCGACCTGCGTCACGGTCGACGGTCGAGCGATCGCTTCGCGGACCGCCGCCGCCGCTCGATCGACCACGTCGCGAAACCAGGGAACATCGAAGACCTGATGCTCGATCCCCTCGGCCGCCAGCAGCTCGGCAGCGGTCAGATCGGCCCACGGCGCATCGTGCTGATGGAGCGCATGGACCGCGACGCGATCGGCGGTCGTCCCCGCTGCCTCGGCCAATCGCTCGCGAAAATGACGATGAGCCCCGTTGGCGATTCCGATCCAATCGACGGCGCAGTAGACGACCGGGCTCGGTTCGATCAGCAGCACGACTCCGCGACAGGTCAACGGCGTCTCGATGCCGTCGCACGGATCGTAGGCGAGCGGACTGCCGACGCGCGGCGAGGCGTCGATGTCGAAGGTGGCGATCCGCAGCGCGCCGTCGACCTGGACTGCCCCCGGCTCGTCGGCACCGAGCGTCGTCCGGTGACCGCAGGAGAACGTCACCGCCGCCAGCAGGAACATCGCCACCGGCGCGACGATCGTTCGGGCGCTTCGGCGCGATGACCACGCACCGAAGATTCCGCCGCGGTCCGGCGCTGCGAGCCGCCGGGCAGGTTCCATGCGAGCACCAGAGGCGGCAAGAAGCATCGGAAGATCTCCGTGGCGAGGAAAGAGCGCCGAGCGGGAGGGGACCCACCGCAGCGGGACGACGCGACGACGACATCGGTCTCGACGGCGCCTCGGTCGGCGCTCGCGAGGATAGCGGGAGCGGCGCGGCGATCGCAAACCCGAAAAGGAAATCGCGAGCCGATTCGCGACCGGTTCAGGCGTTCGGAAAGACGACCCACTCGCCGCGCATCACGGTGATCGCCTGTCCCCCGAGGTGCACGCGTTCGCCTTCATTGCGCACATGCACTTCGCCGCCGCGACGCGAGGCCTGGAAGCCGACGAGCGCCTGCTTGGCCAGTCGCTCGCCCCAGTACGGAGCCAGGGTGCAGTGAGCCGAGCCGGTGACCGGATCTTCGGGAATGCCGACGCATGGCCCGAAGAAGCGCGAGACGAAGTCGTAAGGACCTTCGTCGGTCGGCGCCGAAACGATGATCCCGCGGGCCGGCACCTTCATCAGCCGCTTCTGGTCGGGGTCGAGCGCCCGCACCTGGGACTCGCGAGGGACGATGA
This sequence comes from Planctomycetaceae bacterium, assembly GCA_003455945.1. Taxonomy (GTDB): domain Bacteria; phylum Planctomycetota; class Planctomycetia; order Pirellulales; family Pirellulaceae; genus UBA11682. The sequence continues at coordinate 1,769 of DMPQ01000334.1, read as the reverse complement.
CCAGCCAGTCGAAGCCGTTGTTCCCGACCCATTGCGGCTCGATCCCGAGCCCGTCGAGCAGTTCGGCGGGAGGGTCGGTGGGACGAGCCGGCGTGCTGGGAAAATCGAGATCGATCACCGCTCCCTGGCAGCGAGCGGTCAGCACGCCGCTCCGGGTCCGGAAGCGGAGCGGCTTGTCGTCGGCGCGATGCAATTCGCGCCACAGGACGTGAGCGGTCGCCAAAGTGGCGTGTCCGCAGAGATCGACTTCCACTTCCGGCGTGAACCATCGCAGACGGTATTCGCCATCTTCGGGCGAGACGAAGGCCGTTTCCGAAAGGTTCATCTCGTTGGCGACCGCCTGATACCAGCGATCGCTCTGCGGTTCGTCCAAGTAGCAGACGGCGGCGGGATTTCCGGTGAACGGAGCGATCGCAAAGGCATCCACCTGGAAGCAACGGGCGCGCGTCATCGAAAGGACTCGTCGGAAGGAGTTCGTCGGAGATGGCCGGCGGGGGGGATTTCGTGACGGCGGCGGAGAACGAACCGAAGCGAAACCACGCTGGCCGTCGGTCCCCCCTTCGACCACAATAGCAATCGGCCGACCCGACTGCGCGGGCGTCGACCTTGCGGAACGGACACGAACGCTCCGCCACCGGTTCGCCGCCCCCCCGACGCAGCCTCCCGGATCGGTTCCCGCCTTGCCGCGACGTTCCGCCCGGAACGTCCCCCGCCTCGGACGACCTTGCTTTCATGACGACCGGCGCCGACCTGCGGCCTGTCGTTCGGGTCGCCGAAGTTCTCGGGACGACGAGACCGTCGATCTCGTCGTCCGAGTCCGGACTGCTTTCGACGCCCAGGAGACCGCTCCGATGATCCTGCTCCGATCGCTCCGAACGCCTCGCTGCGCCGCATCGAGCCCTGCGGTGCGACCTCTCGGCCGCACGGTTCGCGCGACGTTCGGCGCCGCTGCGGCCTTGGTCTCGTTCGGACTCGGCGCGTCGACCGCGCTCGCTCAGCCGTCGCTCGAATACAACCGGGACATCCGCCCGATCCTCGCCGACAACTGCTTCGCCTGTCACGGTCCCGACAGCGCTTCGCGCAAGGCGGGACTGCGGATCGACCAGCGCGAGGCAGCGATCGAGGCGGGAGCGCTCGAGCCGGGGGATCCCGAGTCGAGCGAGATCTACCTGCGGATGATCACCGCCAATCCCGACGCGATCATGCCCCCTCCGGCGTCGCACAAGCAATTGACCACCGATCAGATCGCGACGATCCGGCAGTGGATCGAAGAGGGGGCCGAGTATCAGCCTCACTGGTCCTTCATCGCGCCGACTCGCCCAGCGCTTCCTGAGGTGCGCGACGCCGCTTGGATCCGCAATCCGATCGACCGCTTCATCCTGGCCCGGCTCGAGGCCGAGGGGCTCGCTCCGGCTCCCGAAGCCGATCGCCGCACCTTGGTGCGACGTCTGGCGTTCGACCTGACCGGACTCCCGCCGACTCCCGAGCTGGTCGCCGAGTTCGTCGCGGACCAGTCGCCGGAAGCGTACGAGCGGCTGGTGGATCGACTGCTCGAGTCGGAGCGTTGGGGAGAGCATCGCGGGCGCTACTGGCTCGACTATGCCCGCTACGCCGACACGCACGGAATCCACTTCGACAACTACCGCGAGATGTGGTCGTACCGCGATTGGGTCATCGGCGCGTTCAATCGGAACCTGCCGTGGGACGAGTTCACCGTCGAGAGTCTGGCGGGCGATCTGCTGCCGAACCGGACGCTCGAACAGCAGATC
>DMPQ01000249.1 GCA_003455945.1 Planctomycetaceae bacterium | reverse complement strand
TGCCGCGCTCCTTCTCCAGCGCCATCCAGTCCGAGGTGGCGTGGCGGGCGGCCTTGCGGCCCTTGACCGAGCCGGCCATCTGGATCGCCCCGCCGAACAGCAGCAGCTTCTCGGTCAGCGTGGTCTTGCCGGCGTCGGGGTGCGAGATGATCGCGAACGTCCGTCGACGGAGCGTTTCCGCGACGACCTGCAGGTCATGTTCGGCCATGGAACGTTCGGTCACCCCTGAAGAGCCGGACGAAGGTCGGACCGGTCGCGGCACCGACGGCTCCGCTCCCCCACCTCCGACCACGAAACGAGTCCGCACGATAGACATTGCGGCGTTCGGCGGCAATCGGACGTTCCGCTCCGGTCCCGCCGGACCCGGGATGCCCCGACCTGTCATCCCCGGACCGATTGCATCCGGCGTGACGCTCGCTCTACGATGCGTCGGCGTCGTCATCCGGCGGCGGCGACCTTTCGACTCTCCCCCCTTCTCTCCATCCAGGCCCGATCGATGCTCGACGCCCGCTACGAACGGCTGGTCGAAACGCTCCTGCCGCTGGCTCGCCGTCTGCTCGAGGAGCAGCAGACCTTTCTGCCGTTCGCCGGCGCGATCGATCTGGACGACGTCGTCTCGCTGGTCGACGCCAGCGATACGATTCCGGACGAAGGGGAGATCGACGTCGACGCGGTGCTCGAGGCGGTCCGCGAGACGCTCGACGAGCATCGCGAGCGACTGCGTGCCGTCGGCTTCTGTCAGGTCGGCGATTCGAGCGGTCCGCAGTCGGTCGAGGCGGCCGAGTCGATCCTGCTGACGCTCGAAGCCCCCGACGCCGCCGCGGTCGAACTCGGGATTCCCTATCGCTTCGACCGGAAGGGAAATCTGGTCTTCGGCGAGATCGTGATGGCCGACGCCGAGCCGATCCTGTTCGGAAACTGAATCCGATCCGTCGGTCGCGCGTGGTCACCGCGAATCGTCGACGCCCGCTTGCTCGCCGGCTCCCGATCGCTCATCGACGCCGACTCGATCATCGACCGAGTCGTTCGGATCGCGATCGGCAGGGACCGCCTCGTCGTTCCGCGAGTCTGACGCATCGAGCGACAGGATCACCCAGTAGTTCTGCTGTTCCGCTGCCGGGGCATCCGGCGGCGGAAAGACTCGCTTCAGTCGAGTCGGCGTGCTGTCTCGGCCGCGCAGATAGACCTGATAGCGCGGCACCACGATCCATCGCGCTCCGTAGTCGCGTCCCAGCTCGCGCAGCGTTTCGTCGCTGTAGATCAGCAAGCCGAAGTCGACCCCTTCGACCTGATTGCGGCGCAGCGGTTGTTCGTCCAGTCGATCGATGCGTCGCAGCCATTCGATCAGCGATGCGGCATCCTGAGGAACATCCTTGCGGTTGGCCACCTCGGCCCGCTGCGCATACCACTTGAACGTCTGCTGGTCGCGCGGCGTGATGACGATCGCTTCGGAGGGGAGATTGCGATCGACCCAAGCCCCCAATCGCTTCCAGTCGTCGAACAGCTGATGCGTCGCCGCGACATTCTCCCCTCGCGGCAGACTCTGACGATCCGCTCCGGGGCGCCCGTCGGCTCGGCGGTCCATGGCCGATGCCCAGAGCGCGAAGATCGACAGCGACGCGATCACCGCCAGTCCGATTCGACCGGCGTGACGTTCCCTGATCGAACCGTCGCTCGACGTCGTTGGCGTCGCGTTTCCCCGCGACGCAGCCCCTCCCGCCGCTCCCAGTGCGATCGCGGTCGGAACCATCACGTCCGAGCAACGGAACCAGTAGTAGCGGAGCCAGTTCGCGCCGAAGGTCAGATCGCCGCTCCACACCACATAGCGATCGAGCGCGATGCCGACCGCGGCGATCGCCAGCGAACCGAACGCGATCGCATGAATGCGCATCGCCGCGCGCGACGTCGGCACCCCGCCGAGCACCATCACCCAGAGCAGCAGCAGAGCGACGAACCAGAGGATGCGAGTCGGATCGAACTGCGAGATCACCAGGTGATGCGGCAGACGGAGATAGACGTAGGTCGATCGAGCCAGCGCGAGCGCATCGCCATCAAGCCCCTTTTCGAGGCCCAGCCCGGGGATCAGTCCGACGAGCGCCAGCGGCATCGCGAAGGCGAGCCCCCACGCGATCGCTCGCCACCCGGTCCGCCCCGGTGCGTCGTCCTCCTGGCGTTCGATCAGCAACGCGACGGGGAGCGCCGCGATCATCACCCAACCGCCGACCAGAACGTGAAACGCCGCCGCCCCTCCCCAGAACCACCAGCAGGTGAGCCAATCGCGCCGCGCCGCGCGAGCCAGACCGAACAGGACAAGCGCGAACGCCGGCCCCTTGGCCTCGACCCCGCCGATCACCCACTCCCCTGCCATGTGCCCATGATGGACCAGCAACAGCCAGAGGATTCCGGACAACAGTCCGGCCGGAAATCGCGGCGACACGGCTCGTGACAGATAAACCCATCCGGCGGCGATCGACGTCCAGATGACCGCTCGACCGACGAGCGCCATGCCGCTCAGGCCCACAAGCGGCCCGAGCCAGCCGAAGGTCAGATAGAACGCCGGATGCGCATCGGCCGACTCGAGAAAGAGATCGCCGCGACACCACGACCGATCCCAGAAATGCAGCGCCTTGCCGAGGTAATGCGCTTCGTTGACGTCGGGAGGGGGCGAACCGGCGTGGAAGGCGAACGCCAGCGCCAACAGCAGCGTCTCGATCGATCCGACAAGGACGTCGCGCCGACGGCCGTTCGACCGAGAAGCGGGCGATCGACGGGGATCGTTCATCCTGAACTCGTTTCCCGGGAGAGCGTCGCTGCCGACGTCGCTGCGGATCGCCCTCACCACGGGCTCGCCGACGCCGCCGACGGATGTTACCCCATCGACCGCTCCCTTCGCGAGTCATGCCGGCCACGCCGTCCGCTCAGCGGTAGCGGACCTGACTCGACCGCATCTTCTTCGTTTCGCTCTTGTAGAAATTGTAGACGACGATCGCGAACGCCAGGGTGCCGAGGAGCCCGAAGGTGACGCAGAGCATCCCGCCGAGCGCGATCGTGGTGATCGACCATCCCGAATCGGCCGCGCTCGTCGTTACCGAGCTGCCGTAGGATCCGGTCGGCGTCGGGTAGGTCCGCGAGTCGGTCGGGAGGGAGCCCAGCGGCACGGTTCCGCTCGGCGGTGCCGGCGCCTGAACGAGTCCGCCGCCGCCGAACGTCGCCGGCGCGCCGCCGCTTCCGCCGAAGACGGTCGCCGGAGGGGACGACGGAAAGCCTCCCGGTACTCCCGGCCCGCCGGACATGCCCGACGGAGGAGTCGGCGTCGACGGGGGACCGAACGAACCGCTCCCGCCCGGAAATCCGCTCGGCGGCCCGAACGAACTCCCCGGTCCGAACGAGCTGCCGGGCCCGAACGGACCGCTCGGCCCTCGCCCTCCCGGTCCGTAGCTCCCGCCGGCCCCGAGCGGGCTGCTCGGCGCTCCCGTCCTTCCGGACATGCCGGCGCTTCCCGGTCCTCCGGCCATGCCAGGACCGCCGGTCATGCCGGGGCCGTAACTTCCGCCGGGTCCGTAGCCACCGCTCTGGTTGGACGAGCCGCCAGGTGAGGCGGGAATCGGCGGGCTGCCGGAACCGTTCGCACTGCCGGTCGAACCGCCGGACGCGACCGCTCCCGAACCGCCGACGGTCGGCAGTTCCGTCTTTCCTTGCCGCTTCAGCAGATCGACGATGAACTGCTGGTCCGGCTCGCTGAATGACGTGAACGGAAACCGTCCGGTCCGCCCCGTCTCGAGCGACAGGACGACCATCTTGGTGTCGGTCTCGTAATGGACGAAGGTCCCTTCGACCTTGCGTCCGGCGTAGTCGACCCACTCGCGTCCGGAAGCGGCGGCGGTCCAAAGCAGTGCCAGGACGAGGGTCGAGGCGAAGATCTTCGTTCCCATGACGGACTCCGGCACTGACGTTTCGAGCGGACGCGAGCGATTCGGCCGAGTTCGTTCGCGCCGGGCGATGCTTGGCGAGCGAGCCGAGCGAATTCGGCCGACGCCATGGTCCGAGACCCCCGAGCTTCCGACGCTTCCCCTTCCCTCCACCGCCACCTTTCGGCAACCCGGGTTCAGCGTAGGGTCAGCCTGCCGCCCGTTCAACAGGAAACCGAAGGGGCCTCGCTCCGTCGCGATCTCCCGCGCGGATCGAATCTCGGTCGAGTTAACGGACACCCCGTGACGTGCTCTCGCGGACCGGCAGCGTGCGAGCGTCACTGACTCGCGACCTCCCTCGAAAGTTCCGCTCACCGACGGGATTTCCGATTCGCTTCGAATTACGATGCTCGGTCGGTCGGACACGCAACTCCGAGATTCCTCGCCGCGATCCCTTCGGCTCGCGCCCGATGCGAGCCGGAGTGTCGGCGAAAGAGGGGATCATCCGCCCATTTCGGCCCTGCTCGTCCCCTCGATCCGACCTCGGCCCCCCCTCATCGCGATCACTTCCGGGAGCGGACTCTCTTGGTTCACGCCGTTCCTCGTGCCGATGTGGAGGCGCCTCGCGAATCGCTTCCCGAGCCCGGACTCTGGCTGTTGGTCTGGTCCCTGCTCGGCCTGGCCCTGCAGCTGTCGATCTGGCTGACCGGAGCGCGGGACGAGTCGATCGGCGTGGCGGTCGAGGCGGGAGTCGCTCGGACCGAATCGCGCATGACGGGGGAGTTCGACGAGGATGCCATTCGCGAAGCGTTGCGTCTGCAGTACGACACCTTCGTCTTCTGGCGGGCACTGTTCGGCATCGGCGACCTGCTTGCGGTCCCGACGCTGCTGGTCGGGCGTTCGTTGGCGATCGCGGCGACGATCGCCGTCGCCGGAGCGATGACCGGCCGCTCGCCGAAGTTCGCCTTGTCGTTCGCCTGGGCCGCCGTCGCGCAAGGGTGTTGGCTGATCGGTCCGCTCGCCTCCTGGATCGCGAGTCTGCTGGGGAACGTCGACTTCGATTCGACCCTTCGACTGCTGCTCGTTCCGGGACCGATCCCCGGCCCGGTCTGGTCGCTCGCGGGAAACGTCGATCTCTTTGCCGCGTTCGGCTGGCTGTTGCTGACGTTCGTTGCGATGGGGCGCGGGTGGGCTCATCCGATCACGCTCCTGCCGTCGCTCGCTTCGCTGGCGCTCTTCGAAGTCCTCTTCGTCTCGGTCGTCGAGCTCCTGGTTCAAGGGGCGATGCGCGGCACGATCCTTCCCTGATCCCGATGACCTGACGCTTGCCCGTTGACCCTGATCTGCCGTCGCGCAACCGAGTCGCAATGGGCCCGCTCCCGCTCCCGCTCCCGCACCTTGCTCGCTCCCTTTTCGAGAGACCTGTCCGATGAGAACGGCCACGATCATCACCGCTCTGCTGGCGCTGGTCGTCACGATCGTCGTGCTGCTGAACTGGCGACGCGAACCGGGGGCGTTTCAGGTCGATTGGCAGCTGGTGAAGCTGCCGGCCAANNAGGTCTCGACCCCGACCCGCACGTCGATCGTCCGCAGCGTTTCGGCGCCGGGAGAGATCGAATGCCGCGATGAAGCGGAAGTGGCCAGTCGGGTCGTCGGTCGCGTGATCGAGCTGCTGGTGCAGGAAGGGGACTATGTCGAAGAGGGGCAGGTGCTCGTCCGACTGGACGACGAGGACCTGCTCGAGGTGGTTTCGGGGGCCGAGGCGCGGGTGCAGCGGATCGGTTCCGAGATCGAACGGGCGACCGAAGAGCTCGCCAAGGCGGAACGCGACTCGGCACGCAGCAGCGACCTCAGGGCACGCGGCGCGATCGCGGCCGAACTGGCGCTCGACGACGAGTCGACCGTCAAGATGCTCACCGCCACGCTGGCGATGTCCCGATCCGACCTGGCCGACGCCGAGGCGAATCTGCGTCGCACCCGCACCGAACTCGCGCGAACCATCATCACGGCGCCGATGGCCGGAGTGATCGGCGATCTCGAGGTCGAAGAGGGTGAGGTGGTGATCGCCGGAACGACGAATCTGCCCGGCACCGTGCTGATGACGATCAACGATCTGTCGCATCTGCAGGTCCGGACCCGAGTCGATCAGGCGGACATTCGAGCCGTTCGGACCGCTCAACCGGCTCGCATCTACCTGCGGTCGAGCGATCGGGCCGAACCGGTCGCTGGACGCGTCGCGCTGATCGCGCCGAAGGGGACTAAAGAAACCGAGGTGGTCAGCTTCGAGACGCTGATCGACGTGGTCGATCCGACTCCCGAAGTCCGCGTCGGCATGACGGCGACCGTCGAGATCGAGGTCGATCGGGTCGACGATGCCTTGGCGGTCCCGGTTCAGGCGGTGGCGCACCGCAAGCTCAAGGACCTCCCCGATACGCCTCTCTTTCGCGAGTGGGCCGAGCGGCAGCCGCGGGTGCCGGGAGACGACGCGTCGGAACTCCGCTCACGTTACCTGAAGGTCGTCTTCGTGATGGAAGGGGGAGTCGCCCGCGCGATTCCGATCGAAACCGGACTGTCGGACGATCGCTTCGTCCAGGTCACCGCGGGACTCGGCGCCGACCAGACGGTGATCGTCGGGCCGTTCCGGGCCTTGGACGAGCTGAAGGACGGCGATGCGGTCGTCCTCCCCCCCGCGACCGGCTCGGCCGGCAAGGACTCGGCCGCCGACGAAAGTTCGACCGGCACCGATTCGGCCGGCGCGGCCCAGCCGCCCGACGGCTCGTCCTCGACCGACGCGGCTCCTGCCGCAGGGAGCGGAGCCGAGCCGTCGCCGTCGCCCGCCG
>DMPQ01000254.1 GCA_003455945.1 Planctomycetaceae bacterium | reverse complement strand
GAACAGGCCGATATCGTCGTGCGCTTCCAGGGTGGCCATAATGCGGGGCACACGCTTGTCATCGACGGCGTGACCTACAAGCTCAGCCTGCTGCCCTCGGGCATCGTGCGCAAGGGCAAGCTCTCTGTCATTGGCAACGGCGTGGTGGTGGACCCCTCGCACCTGATCGAAGAGATCGCAGGCGACGCGAATCAGTTCGAGCAGTTCGCGCCAATCGGCCGGCAAACCGAGCTTGCGGACGACCAGCCGATCGCCGTCGCGAATGATGCAGGTCGGCAGATCGTTGCGGATCTGCAACAGGCGCTCGACCTGCCACCGAGCCCCTTCATGGAACGCACGCCGAAAGGCCTCCACATCACGAGCCCGAACGCGATGCCGCTCGGGAATCCGCAACTCGCTCCCCGTCACCTCGATTCCCCGAGTTCCCCGATCCGAGCGGCGATCGTAGGGAACCAGCTCCCAATCCCAGGCTCCTCCTCGATCGCCGACGACGATCCGCAACGTCGGACCTCCGTCATAGCGTTCGACCGACATCGACCCGATCGTCGAGCCGTGTCGAAAGTCGACCTGCGGATAGCCGAGCATCGTCGGCGCCTGGAATCTTCCGCGGAGCTGACGTGCGACCTCGCGAAACGACGAACTGTAGACGCCGCGCGAACCGCTGACGAAAGCGACGGCGACGATCAGGATCGTCCCGCCGACCATCAGCCCGATCGCGATCAGCAAGCACGCCATGGACGAACCTCTCGTGCCGCCTCGTCAGGTCCGATCGTCGAGAAAGACGATTCCGTTCGCGGGGGGATCCTCGGGACGGGAACTGCGTGGAGGAAACGGGGCAGGGGAGGGGAGTCCGTTCGTCACGTCATCGACCGCCGGCAGCGATTCCCGGGCGCTTGCCGTCCTGCGTTCGCCCAGGAAGACGATCCCCGGATCGTCGTTGCGAGCGACGGGACGCGAGGGGATCGAGGGGCGGGCAATGATCGGCGGCGGTTCGACACGCCCCCCTTCGGTTCTGGCTCCGCGCGCATCGGCCACCGTCGGAGCGCCGACGTGTCGCTCGGCCGAACGCCGCTCGCGGCGCGAGCGTCCTTCGGGAACGGCATACACGGTCGTCCGCCGGGCGTAACGGATGATGTTGCGCGGCGGCGTGTCGGGGGTATCGCGCAGCGGACGAGGATCGGCAACGCGGGCAGCGACCGGAGCGGCGTCGAACCAACGTCGCGCCCCCTCCTGACGATCGACTCCGGTCGGCAGATAGGCGCCGCGGAGAAGATCCCAGAGTCGCTCGCACAGGACATCCGATTCCAGTCCGGGTTCCCAGTTCAGTCCGAGATCGTCGAGCGCAACGGTTCCGGCCGAAGAGACCGACGGGTGAAAGACGGGAGTCAGGAATCGGACCTCGGGGGGGACGGTCGGGTACTCGTACGGAAAGACGATCTCGACCTCGTGCGACTCGACTCGCCTCGGCCGACCGCCGCTCCGTTCATCGGGAGCCCACCCCCCTCCACGAAACACCAATCGGATCCGGCTCGGAGGATCGGCATCGGGCGAGTAGGAGAGGATCGAACTCTCGCGCGCCAGCGCCTCGAGCCCTCGCACCTCGGCCGCGCGCCGTTCGGACGATTCAGTCGTCATCCCGCTCTCCTTCGCTGCGCCAGGTTCGATCGAGCTGGGCGCGCGTCGCGGCGGCGGCTCGGCGGCGATAGAAGTCGCCGGCACCGACGAAGCCGATGATCCCCGCGAGCACCGCCGTCGCTCCGACGACCGACAGGAAGATCGGATCGACGTACCAGACCCAGGCAGCCCGCTCCTTGGAACGGAAGTCGGCGTTGGTCGTCTCGGCTTCGGCCAGCTGCTTGGTCAGCCGTTCGACGTTCACTTCGGCGTCGCGCACGCGCTGATACAGCCCGTCGAGCTGCTTGTCCTTGCGATCCCGGTCCTCGATCGTGTCGTGATAGTCCTTGGCGAGCGAGGCCGCGGCCGCTTCGAGCCCTCCCTTGTCCCGCTCGAGCGCCACGATCCGCGACTCCTGTTCCGAGAGCTTCTGGGCGATCGTCTCGGCATTCGGCTGTTCGCGCAGGAGCTCTTCGATCACGCGCTGCCGCGCTTCCGAGATGACCGCCAGCCGCTCGTCGTTCGAGTTGGCCGGTGCACCGGCGACGATCGGAGTCGATTCGCCTCGCGAGTCGTCGAGCAGACGCCACGCGATCAGCCCCAGCATCAGCGTCTGCATCAGCAACGCGACGACGATCACCGCCTCACCCGGCCCGATCCGCGGATCCGAGACGCGGAGGATCTGCGGCTGCGGCGCGAAGCCGACCGGAGGCGTTCCGGCGTAACGGGTATCGGCAGGCATGGTCCGTCCTCCTTCGAGCTGTCGCGAAAGGTCTTCGAGTTCGTCCCGGCGATGGCGCGAGGCGAAGAGCCGAAAGCCGCCGGTGCGGCGCGGCTGGTCGCGTCCGGCGACCCACTGGAACCAACCTCGATCGTCCCGACAGGGGTCGACGACGAGCGCGACGTCCTGCGGGTGAGCGAAGAAATTCTGGCAGATGAACAAGTCCATCCCGGACAGGAAGACGCCCCAGTCGGGATGCGTGTGATACCAGCCGACCATCCGCACGTCGTCCGGATAGGCGTCGCGTCGTCGCGAGATCGCCTCCCAGGTCTCGTGCGTGAACTTGAAGCTCCCCTTGGTCGCTTCGTAGTGCTCGGCGCGGAGCGTATCGCAGACGACGACGAACGGACGGCCATCGTCGTCGACGTAGCGCCCGCCCAACAGGACGCCGCCGAGTTCGACCGAGGTGTCCGACGCCGCATGCCGCTCGACGTCCATCATCGCGTCCAGGTCGACGAAGATCGGCAGGTCCTCGTCCCCCGGAGTCGCGACCGGGACGCAGACCAGGCGCGGATCGCGATCGGGACGCAGCATCCGCTCGGGAAGCTGCTGCTCGACGTCGCCGAACTCGATCCCGTCGTCGCTCATCCGCTCCCTCGCATGCCGCGCTGATCTCCCAGGACCTCGTGTCGATCCCCGTCGAGCAGCACGAAGAGCTCGCGTTCGCCGGATCTCAACCGAACGATGTCCAGCGGCGGAATCCCTGCTCGCCGCAAGGTCAGGTCGGCCCCTCGATCGTTCCGACCGATCCGGTGGACCCGCTCGGCCGTCATCATCTGACCGCACGCCGCGCAGGTCGCCTCGGAATGACCGACCCGCGACAGCACCTGCAGCACGTAGCGCCGCTCGCCGCAGACCTGACAGCCGAAGGCGAGCACCAGATCGCGGTCGAGCACCAGTTCCCAGTCACCGGCGCCGTAGGTCGCCGCCGCCCAGTCCAGCAACTCTTCGACCCGATGCCGCTCGGCCGAAAAGGGGCCGACGATCGGCTCGCCCCAGCTCTCGTGACTCAGACACTCCTCGCGCCGCTGAATGGCGGTCGAGTAGAACTGGTTCGTGGCGCCGTTGAAGACGAAGATCTTGCCGGCCTGGACCGGCAATCCGTGGATCAGCTTCAACGCCTCCTGAGTCTGCATGCCTCCGATGATCGAAGCGATCGTGGGAGCGGTCGGGACTCGCCCGGCCAGCAGATCTTCGCGACGCAGCAGCGGGCAGCTGTAGCGCAGGTTGATCAGCCGATAGTCGTTCTCGGTCATGGCGCACTCGTAACAGGCGCTTGCCGGAGGGACGAAGACCTTGACGACCCCGTTGATCTCCTGGATTCCGCCGTCGATCCAGGGAACGCCGACCTTCCAGCACATCCGATTCAGCCAGAGTCGGGCTTCGCGATTGTCCAGACAGCCGATCACCACGTCCATCTCGCGGATCCAGCCGAGGCCGACATCGTCGAGCACGTCGGCGCTCCGCCCGACGACTCGACAGTCGGGATTGAGGTCGGCAAGGGCCGCCGCCGCCGACTCCGCCTTGGATCGTCCGCAGTCGCGCTGCCGGAAGAGGACCGAACGAGTCAGGTTCGACGCTTCGATCCGATCGAAGTCGATGATGTCGATCCGCCCGACGCCGATCAGCGCCAGGTTCTTGAGCACCTCGTTACCGAGCGCGCCGGCGCCGACGACCAGCACTCGGGCGCGAGCCAGTCGCTCCTGGTCCCACCACGCGATCAGCCGGAGCCGTTCGTAGCGATCGTCGTCGATGATCCACGGTCGACTGCTCGACATGCCTGTTGTCTCTCCTCCGCGTCGTTGCACTGACCGCATCTCTCGGCCGACGTCGACGACCGGCAGCAAACGAACTTGCGACCCAATTCTCGGGCGTCCGTTCTCTCGACCGTCCGCTCAGCCGACTCGCCGCTGACGAGGGTCGTCGATCAGCGCGAATCCGACATCGATCAGCTTACCGTCGATCCACTGGAAGAGGCCGAGTTCGCATCGGCACGGATCGACCACCAGCGCCGCCTGCCACGGCTGCGAGAAGAAGTTCCGATGGATGAAGCGATCGTAGCTCGACAGGAAGACGCCGAGATCGGGATGAGTATGGTGCCAACCGACGACCGACTCCCCCGGAAAACTCTGTTCCAGGTCCCGCCTGAGTCCCGACCAGGTTTCGTGCGTGAATCGCATCGAAGCGGCCGCACCGACCGTCTGGCGAGCCGGCGCGAAGTGTCGGATCTCGACGTACGGCACGGTGTCGCGATACGCCCCTCCCAGCAGGAAGCCCCCTCGCTCGCACCGCAGATCCTGAGCCGAGAAGTCGAGAATCGCGTCGAGGGTGGACGAGCGGATGAAGACCGGACACTCCCGGTGCCAGCGACCGATAAGACAGCAGCCGGCGGAGCCGCGGCCGATCGGAGCCGGCTTGTGCGGCAGGTTCGCGCTGTCGTTCATCGGGGTCGCTCCCGGTCGTTCGGGCATCGGGCCTTACCTGCTCGCTCGTCGTCTCAGTCGATGAACAGGATGTCCGATACCGGTTCGACCTCCGCCGACTCGATCACCTCGGCCTCGAGGAAGATCACCTCGTCGTCGGGAACGATCGGGACTGCTGCAGCCCCGACCGGAACCGCGGCAGGCATCGACGCCGAAGAGCTCGTCTGAGAGCGAGAGGATCCGGGGAACGGTTCGCGAGCCGCCGTCGATGGCGCCGCCGTCTCGAACCGGTCCCGCAACGGCCGGTTGTCGAGCGGAAAGCTGGCGGCATGCGACTTGGCCCAGATCGCCGCCTCGCGGTTGTACGGACTCTCGACGTCGTAGTTGGCGTAGCGAGTCATGTCCCAGAGCATCTGGCAGAGTTCGTCGAGCTTCAGGCTCGGCACCCAGTGCGTCTGGTAGCCGCCGAGACAGACGACACCGCCGGCCGAGATATTGGGATGAAAGATCGGCGTCCGCCAACTCAACTCGGGCATCATCCGCGGATAGGCGGCGGTCAGGCCGATCGTCACCACATGCTCGTGCCGCAGACGCACTTCGTTGGAGGCGGGATCTCGCCAAACGCCCGATCCGAGAAACGTGACGGTGTAGAGATCCGCATGGGCGGAGGCGACGAACCGGATGATCGAACTCTGCTCCTGAAGGCGCTGCATCGCTTCGAGGTCGGAGCGGAGTCGTCGGTCGCGAGGGGAGAGCTGCGTCATCATTCCGTTCCCGCCGGCCGGCGGCCGGTCTCTTGACCACGCTGAAGGATCGTCGGCAGGTTGCGAACGGAACCGGATCGTCGGCGATCCGACAGCCGACCGCTCACTCCCCCTCGCAATGCTCGATCGAAAGTCGAACGTTCACGTCGGGATAAGTCGGCGGGACAGGGACCTCGACGAGCCGAACGTCCGCTTTCGACTGGTCGTTCGCACGATCGGACGTTGCATGCTCGGGCAAGGCAGTTCGGACGGCGGCGGCTCAGGCAGCGGCAAAACGAACCGGGAAGATCGGCGGTTGCGGCGATCGCTGCCGCAGCGCTCGACCGAGCCGCGACTTTACGCGCCTCGACCGGCCACGATCTCGGGATAGATGATCAGATGATCCCCATCCTTGACCCGCGCCTGAACCAGCGTTTCGTCTTCACGCAACCGCTTGCCTCCCTCCTTGTGGTCGAGGCTGTAGCTCATCGGCTGCCCGTCCGGCCCCATCACCGGCAGGTTCATCTTGGTGATGATGTTCGGCAGGATGCGCTTCACGGTGACGGTATCGGCGATCACCGCATCGACCGACTTGGCTCCGGTCTGATCGAGAAACGTGACCCGCGTCCCCTGCCTCGGCTGTGCTGCGACTTCGGCCATCCCACCGTACTCCTCGAAGCGATTGCGGTGACGGCGGACCGAGTCGGGTCGATCGTGCGGCGGTCCGCCCCCGCTCGTTCCGACCTGACGTTGGTCACCGCGTCGGTATCTGACGGGGCTAGTTCGTCGACCGCGATCCGATCTTAGCCGTCGAAGGGAGCGAATCCAACGGTCTCCCCCGCCTTTCGGATTCGCGGGGGAGAGCAACATGAGAGATCGACGACGGGAACGAGGGGAAGAGCCGTCGAGAATCGTCGCGTCCGAGCGACCCGGTCGATCGGCTCCGTCAACCGGTAGCGACTCCCGACTCGGGAGTGCGGCGTTTCACCCCAGGGACGTCTCGACCGCCGGGCGTCCTTCGGCGGTGATAGGAAGCAGTCAGCGAAACGGAGCGGCGTCTCGGATCGCGAAACTTCGGCAATCGAGGGGCGAGAACGGGGTCGAACGGCATTTGCGTTGCGGGACGGTTAGGGGATATGATGTCCGTCGGCGCGGGAACCGGAATCTCGCCTCTCGCCCGACGCTCGCCGGCGTCGGACTCGTTCGGTACTTCCGTTCGGACGGACGTCGTCATGCGTGCTCTGGGATTCACGGCAATCACGGTCGCCTTGGTCGTTGCGCTCGGCGATTCGGCTTCGGCGGCGCTCTGCCCGTTCTGTTCGGCCGTTTCGCAGACGTTCACCGAAGAGATGGCGGGGATGGATGTCGTCGTCTTTGCCGAGTTGGCCAAACAGGCCGAACCGCCCGTCGAAGGGGAAGACGATCCGAGCCAGGTGACGCGTGCGACCTTTCGGATCGTGACGGTGCTGAAGGGGAGCGACTTCGTTTCGACCGGCGAGTCGATCGAGACGATCTACTTCGGCGATGCGAAGCCGGGGGATCGCTTCCTGGTCCAAGGCGTTCGGCCTCCGGACATCGCGTGGTCGACTCCGATGCGGGTTTCGGCTCGCGGGCTGGAGTATCTCGCCAAACTCGACAGCGTACCGGCTCAAGGAGCCGATCGGCTGAAGTTCTTCGTCGCCTACTTGGAGGACGAGGACGAGATGCTGGCGCGGGATGCCTACGACGAGTTCGCCAAGGCGCCGTACCAGGACGTGATCGATCTGAAGGAGTCGATGGATCGAGAGCGGCTGCTCGGGTGGATCGCCGATCCGGATGTCAGCGCCAGCCGTAAGCGTCTGTACTTCACCATGCTCGGCATCTGCGGTTCGGAAGGGGATCTGCCCCTGCTGGAACGCCTGATGCGATCGACCGATCGCCGCGACAAGGCGGGGCTTGATGCCCTGATCGCCTGCTACCTGACGCTGACCGGTGAGCAGGGGCTGACGCTGATCGAGGAGCTCTTCCTCGCGCCCCCGGAAGCCGACTATTCGGACACCTATGCGGCGATCACGGCACTCCGATTTCACGGCACCGACGGCAACAAGATCGACAAGCGTCGGATCGTCCGCTCGCTCGAACTGATGCTCGATCGCCCGGCGCTCGCCGACCTGGTCATCCCCGATTTGGCTCGGTGGGAGGACTGGGAAGTGATGGATCGGCTCGTCCAGCTCTTCCGCGATGCGGACGAGAAGACCAGTTGGGTCCGCGTGCCGGTCATCAACTATCTGCGGGCCTGCCCCCTTCCCGAAGCGAAGCAGCATCTCGAAGCGCTGAAGGAGATCGATCCGGATGCGGTTCGGCGAGCCAACACGTTCTTTCCGGTGCTCGACGAGTCAGACCTGGAAGAAGAGGGAGAGGACGACGGCAACGAACCGGAGTCGAACGACGACGGCGGCTCGGGGACGACGAACGAACCGGAAGCCGGCGGCGGCGGCAATTCACCGATCGCGAAGGGGAACGTCAAGTTCTCGAAGCAGTCGTCGCAGCGGCCGGCCAGCGGCAATCTGGCGCTGACCTCGCTGGCGTCGGCGGTCGAAAGCGCCGAGGCGGCCGAGCCGAGTCCTGCGTCTTCGGAATCGTCGAACGAGACCGAGGCGGCGGCCCTCGCACCGAGAGCGAACCCTCCGACGGTCCGTGTCGTAGGATCGCTCGGAGCTTGGTCCGATTCGTCGCGAACCGTCGCGACCCGTCCGACCGCCTCGGCGTCCGCTCCGAATCGGAATCGCCCCGAGGTGCTGGTCGGTGCGGTCGGTCGTTTCCCGCGACTCGGGCTGGTTCTGGGAGGAATGACGCTGACGCTGCTGCTGTTCGGAGCCGTCCAGTGGTCGGTCCTGACCGGACGGATGGCGCGGTTCGTCAATTGAACCGAGGCGCCGTTCGTTCGATCGGACAGCGGTAGGGGTCGGGGTCGTTACGAACTCTCTTCGTTCCTGAAGGTCAGGTCCACGCGCTGGTCGGGCGGAATCGGGCCTCGATTCATCATCTCCGCTCTTCGCTCGCGAGATCTCTCGGATGACACCCGCAACCGACTCCGCTCCGCCTCTCTCGACCACCTCCACCCCGTTCGTTCCTTCCGAATCATCGGCGGCCTCCACCTCCGCGACGCCTGCGGCTCCCCCTGCGAGCGGATCGGCTTCCGTCGTCGCAGCCGACTATCGGCGTCCGTGTCGTACGGCGATGATCGGCGGGATCGCCGGCCTGCTCTCGCTGCTGACGCTGATGAACGTCATGCTGCTCCCGCTTTCGCTGACCGCGATGGTCCTCGGTCCGCTCGGCCTGCTGATGATTCGTCGGCATCCCGACGAGTACACCGGCGCGAGGTGGGGATGGATCGGCGCCATTCTGGGGCCCCTGACGCTGTTCGGCGGCTTCGTCAGCGACAGTGTTCGCCTGAGGCTCGAGGTACCTGAAGGTTACGAGCTGGTCGACTGGTACGATCTCGAGCCGGATGCCGCCAACCAGCACAAGATCGTGTCGGACCGAGCCGCGGACCTGGTCGGCAAGAAGATCTACCTGAGGGGATACGTTTATCCCGGAACGTCGAAGATGAACCTGCGCCAGTTCATCATGGTTCGGGACAGCGGTACCTGCTGTTTCGGCGGCCAGCCCAAGGCGACCGACATGGTGATCGTGAACTTCACCAACGACCTGAGAGTCAATTACTCGTTGTGGTCGCGCGGGCTGGGAGGTACCTTTCAGGTGAAGCCGCCGGGGCGGCAACTGGCAGGCGTTCAGCTCGGCGCGTACTACCTCGACGCGGATGTCCTCAAATGATCGACGCTCGCCGTCCGCACCTCCGGATCCTCGCCGTCGCGGCGCTCGTCGCCCTGCAGACGGCCTTCGGGACGGCGGTGACGGCGGACGAGCCGAAGGGGATCTCGTTCGACGACGTCAAGTTTCCGATCGAGCGTGACGCGGAGTACGACGCGTCCCTGCTGACTCCCGAAATCCTCGCGCTCGACGGACAGCAGATCAAGATCCGCGGCTACATCCGTCCGAGCGTGAAGCAGTCGGGGATCCAGAAGTTCATTCTGGTCCGCGACAATCTCGAGTGCTGCTTCGGTCCCGGAGCGATGCTCTTCGACTGCATGATCGTCCGCCTGGGCGAAGGCGAAACGACGGAGTTCACGACGCGGCCGATCGCCGTTTCGGGGACCTTCTACATCAAGCCGTTCAAGGGTCCGGACGATCGGATCTGGGCGGTCTTCAATCTGCGCGACGCCAAGGTCGACTGACTCGGTCCGCGACGGCTCCGAACGTCGAACGTCGTGCGATGAGTTCTTTCGCCCCTCCGTTCGTCAACTGACTTCTCTCCTTGCCCCCGATGCGAAGCGACCATTGCCTCGGGCGTTCTCCGAGTCGCCGCACGGGCGAACGATCGATCTGGATCGAAAGCGGGGGATCTGAAATACTCCGCGAGCCGTCGGAGGCGGGCATCGGGAAGCGGCATGGCGGTCGCAGCGTGCGATCGGTCCCGAGCGATCGGTCGAACGCGACCGAGTCTTCGGACGGACTGACGCCGGTCGAGNNTTCCATCCGCCGATCGCCTTGCGGGATCGGCCCCCTCGCTCCATCTGTTCTTCTCGGTGGGCGAACCGAGCGGTGACCTGCACGGGGCGAACCTGATCCGCGAACTCCGCCAGCTCCGTCCCGATCTCCGCTGCTCGGGATACGGCGGGCCGAAGATGCTCCAGGCGGGCCTTGCGCAGCATTTCGATCTGACGTCGATGGCGGTGATGTGGTTCCTGCAGGTCTTCCGCCACCTGGCGACATTCCTGTCGCTCTACCGACGCGCCGGAGCGTTCTTCGATCGCGAGCGAGTCGACGGCGTGATCCTGATCGACTACCCGGGCTTCAACTGGTGGATCGCGCGAGCCGCGAAGAAGCGAGGGATCCCGGTCTACTACTACGGCGTTCCCCAGATGTGGGCGTGGGCGCCGTGGCGAGTCAGGAAGATGCGGCGTCTGGTCGACCTGGCGCTCTGCAAGCTCCCGTTCGAGGCGTCGTGGTTTGCGCGACGAGGGGTCCGCGCCATCGACGTCGGCCATCCGTTCTATGACGAAGTCGCGGCTCAGCAGGTCGACCAGGCGTTCGTCGACGAACGGAGCGATCCCTCGCGACCGTGGCTCGTGCTGCTCCCCGGCTCGCGCGACATCGAACTCGATCGCAATCTCGACACGTTGCTGGGTACGGCTCGACGCGTCGCGGCGAGTCGTCCGACGACGCGGATCGCCGTCGCCTGTTTTCGTGAGCGACATGCCGTGCGAGTCGAACGACGCTGCACCGAACTCGGTCTGTCGGGGATCGAGGTGCATCATGGTCGGACTCCCGAGCTGATCCGCGTCGCGACCTGCTGCGTCGCCTGCTCCGGCTCGGTCTCGCTGGAACTGCTCTACCTGGAACGCCCGACGGCGATCGTCTATCGGATTCCTCGCTGGGCTCACCTGGCGATGCGGGCGATGGTGCGAGTCCGCTACGTGACGCTCGTCAATCTGCTCTGGACGCCGGTGATCGAACGTCGCGACTGGAGTCTTCAGGATCCCGATCGGGCGAATGCCGAACCGGTACCGTTTCCGGAGTTCGTGACGACCGACGATCCGTCGGAGCGCGTCGCGCGGCGCGTCGTCGGCTGGTTGAGCGATCCCGAGTCGCTCGAAGGCTCGCGTCGACAGCTGCGCGAACTCAAGCGTCGCCATGTCCGCCTGGGGGCATCCCGACGCGGTGCCGAAGCGATCCTGGAAGATCTGTCGGCTCGCTCGAGTCGACGACTGACCGAAGCGGGCCCATCGGAGACGAGCGCCTCCGCAACGTCTCGGCGAGCTGCCTGAGCGATCGCTCGCCTGCACCGCGCCCCGACTCGTCCGCATTCGGCGGTCGGCTATGCTGATCGAGAGCAGGACGAGCGGCAGGTCAGGTCGACCGAAGCGTCCTGCCGAACGACGGACGACGAGACGACACGATGTTCCTGAACGACTCGGGCGAGACGGCGTGGGACCTGCGATTTCAGGTTCTCGGCTTTCCGGTCCGGGTACAGCCGATGTTCTGGCTGACCGCCGTGATCTTTTCGGGGGCCGCTCGCGGAGGAGACCTCGCGTTCGTGCTCGTCGGGATCACCGTCTTCTTCATTTCGATTCTGGTGCACGAACTCGGCCACGCCCTGATGATGGCTCGCTTCGGTCAGCGAGCGTACATCGTGCTGCACGGCTTCGGCGGTTACGCCGCTCCGGACAGCGGCTTCGGCTCGTGGAACGGCGGCAGCTCGCGAGCCCGCTCGCCGCGCGAACAGATCCTGATCTCGGCGGCCGGACCGGCTGCCGGATTCGCGTTGGCCCTGGTCGGTCTGCTGCTGCTCTATGCCGCAGGAGGTCGCGTCGAAGTGGTGCTCGACCTCCCGCTGCCGCACGTCGTGACCGATACGTCGGGGACGGCGTTCGATTCGCCGATCGCCAGTCCGTTCATCGCGCTGCTGCTGCACGTGAACATCGTCTGGGGACTGCTGAACCTGATGCCCGTCTTTCCGCTCGACGGCGGACAGATCGCCCGACAGCTGATGGTCGCGGCCGATCCGTGGCAGGGGATCATGCGTTCGACCTTGCTGTCGCTGGTCGTGTCGATCGCGATCGCGGTGCTCGCGCTGCTGCGCCGTGATCTCTGGCTCGTCTTTCTCTTCGGTTCGCTCGCGTACTCGAACTGGGAGCTGTACCAGCAGACCGGCGGCCGACCGCCGCGCTGGTGAGTGCTGCCGCTCGGTCGAGACGCCTCGATGTCGGGGCGAACCGTCGCACTGCTCGAACGCTCTGCGTCGAGCGAATGCGGCGTCGATCCGCCGTCGCGAACAGGAATCGCGATCACGATGCGCGATCACGATGCGNNGATCACGATGCGCCGAACGAGTGCGATTCGTTTCGCGCCGGCTGCAAGTCGCGAAGAGCGGCTCGCGCGACTCCGATCGATCGCGACTCTCTCGCCGCACGACGAACAACGCGCGACGAACAGCGCGCGACGTGCCTTGAGTGCTTCACGCGTAGCGACTTGCCGGCGCAACGACTCGAATGCGTCGCTCGCGCAGCGCTCGAACATTCGTGCACGAGTGTCGCGCGATGCGAGACGCGCGCGATGACGGCGCGATGCGAGCGCGCGGCGCGATCTCGGTGCAGCGCGCGTTCCCTTTCGTGTGGAAAACGTGTTGCATTATTCGGCAACTTCCGTACAACTGTGCGGTAAGGAAATTCGGACCGCGTCACGCACGCGTCTCTCGGATGGAGACACACCGCACGACGCGGTTCGAGAACAGGCGAGAGGAAGTGGTCGGGTTGTGGCAAGCGTGCCCGACACTCGCCGAAGCTCACTAACGGAGGACGTACTGTGGCCAAGTCGGTGAAG
>DMPQ01000051.1:7027-10391 GCA_003455945.1 Planctomycetaceae bacterium | reverse complement strand
TCGCGCGGCCCCATTGAAGCGGTTTCGGCGGTGGCGGTGGCGGTGGCATGGAGGCGTTCGTCGATCGGCTGTTCCAGCTCGATACCGACGGCGACGGCCTGCTTTCCCGCGACGAACTGTCGAAGTTCGCCGAGCAGATGGGACGCGGCCCCGGCGGCCCGGGTGGCCCCGGAGGTCCGGGTGGTCCCGGCGGCCCCGGTGGCGGTGAAGGGGGACGCGGCGGCCAAGGGGGACGAGGTGGTCGTCCGCAGCGGCCGGNNAATCCGGTCGCGGGTCCCCTCGCTTCATTTCTTGACCGCGATCGCTTCGCGCCGACGATAGCGATCGTTTCGTCGCTCGAGCGGCGCTTGCGGGAATGCGGACCGGGAAGAAACCGGGTGGCGCACGCGGACCCGAGCACCGCTTTCCTACCCGCGAGTTACGGTTCGACGTTCCGGCCGGCAGGCGGCCTCGGAACCATNNAGCCGAATCACGGGAGTTCCCGGTGCGACCCCTCCGATCCGAACGACGTCCGGGAGCGATCCGCCTGACCGCCCTCGCGCTGGTGATCGGAGCGGGGGTCGCCATGCTCCTCACGCTCCCCATGACCGATTCGGAGCGGGTCGATCGAGGGGAGTTGCGGGTCGGCATCACTCCCTGGCCCGGCTACGAGTTCATCCCGCTGGCCGAACGCCTCGGTTACTTTCGCGATGCGGGAGTCCGCGTCCGTACGGTCGAGTTCGCTTCGCTCGGTGATGCCCGCCGCGCGTTCGAACGAGGGCAGGTCGACCTGGTCTGCGTCACCGTTCACGAACTGATCGAGTCGCGCCGCCAAGGGGCGCGAGACCCTCGAATTCTTCGACTGATCGACGCGAGCAGCGGCGGCGACGTCATCGTCGGGTCGACTCGGGTCGACGAAGTCCGAAAGCTCGCCGGCAGACGCGTGGCGGTCGAGACCGGATCGATCAACGAATACGTGCTGCGGCGCGGTGCCGAAATCGCCGACGTCGACGTCGACACGATCGAGATCGTACCGATGTCGCAGCTCCACATGGCCGATGCGCTCCGTCGCGGCGAGGTGGATGCGGTCGTGACCTATCCCCCGTTGTCGAACTCGCTGTCGGTCGACGAGGGCTTTCCGATCCTCTTCACGACCGCCGAGATACCGGGGGAAGTGCTCGATCTGTTGGTGGTCGATCGGCCGTTTGCCGAGGCGAACCGGAACGGCATCGCGGCGATGCTCAATGCGCTCGATCGGGCCATCGCGCACTATCGAGCCCGTCCCGACGACGCGATCGCGCTGATCGCCTCGCGTACCGGCGAATCTCCGTCGCGGATCGCAGCCATCTTTCGTGACGAGATCGAGATCTACGATCGCCGTCGCGATCTCGAATCGCGGCGTTCGGGGGATGCGCGACAGGCCGTGCGCCGCCATCTGCAGGCGATGGGCCTCGATCCCGCGCTGGCTGACACCTGTTTCCTGGTCCCGACGATCGAACCGTCGGCGACCGACGCGGCGTTGCCGGAGTCCCTACCGTGACCGGCCGCACCGCTCCCGACTCCCCCACACGTCTCGCACGGATGCGAAACCTCTCGATCCGCACCAAGCTGCTGGTGTTGGTTTCGGTCGTCGGCTTCGTCGCGATCTCGATCAACAGTTCACTGACGCAGCGCGAGGTCGAGTCGGATTTGGCGGAGCGAATGCGGCTGAGGGCCGGGCTCTTCGCTCGATCGGCCGCGTTGGCGGTCGAGTCGATCGCGGTCGGAGCGGACCTGCAACGCGTGACTCAGGCGCTGGCGGCCGAACCGGAAGTGGTCGAGCTGACGGTGATCGATCTGACTTCCGGGCGCATTCTGGCGTCGGAGCGGACCGAGCGAGTCGGGCGGAACTGGGACGATCTCTTCGACGAACGCTCGATCGATGCGATCGACGATGCGGTCCGTCAACGGCGCGACCGTTTTCTGGTCGACGACGCCTCGAAACGACTGAAGGCGATCGTGCCGTGTTCGCTGCGCTTCTCGGCGAGCGGAACGCATCAGGGGGCGGTCATCGCGACTCTGGTCCCCGATCGCATTCGACCGGTCGTCGATCGTTGGGCCGCTCGTTCGACGCGTCAGCAGTTCGGCACCATCGCGCTGCTGCTCGTTGCGCTCAGCATCGGACTCGATCTCTTCGTCGCCGGTCCGACCAAGCGGCTGCGCGACCGTTCGCTGCGGCGCTGGGCCGGAGCGGATTCGGGGGGCGCAAAGGACGGCGACGAGCTGGCCGATCTCGAGACGATGCTCGCGTCGGCCGAGCTCCGGATCGAACAGGTGCTGGCCGAACTCGAGCAGCTCGATCGCGCCGTCGAATCGTCGGCGATCGTGATCCGCTGCGACTCCGCCGGCCATGTCCGCTCGACCAACCTGCGAATGCGCGAACTTTCCGGCTGGAACGAAGGGGAACTCGTCGGAAAGCCGCCTCGTCTGGCCGAACCGGCCGATCGAGAGGCGATCAACGCCGCGATCCGGCGGGGTTCGACCTGGCGAGGCGAAGTCCGGCTGGAACGAGCGACGCGGGATGAGGAAGGCAATCCGGTCGCGATCCCGCTGTCGCCGCGCGGGACCGACGGTCTCTGGCTGGACATCACCGTCGTCCCGTTGGTGGCGAACGATGGGACGAACGAGACGATCTGGATCGGCTTCGACGTCACCGATCGTCGGATCGCCGAGGCGAACGTCGCTCGGGTCCGTCGCGCCACCGAGACGATCATCGACACGGCTCATGATGCCGTGATCACGTGCGACGAGCGGTTCGTCATCGTCGGTTGGAATCGCCAGGCGGAGCTGACCTTCGGCCGGACCGTCGATCAGGCGTTGGGCGAGGAGCTGGCGGCGACGACGATGGCCGACGGATCCGATGCCCTTCGCTATCTGGGAATCGATCTCGACGGCGATCAGTCCGGCCTGGGGCAGCGTCATGAAGTCGAAGGACGCCGCGCGGACGGATCGATCTTCGCGATGGAGTTCACCGTCAACGCGATCCGAGCGCGCGAAGGGACACTGTACGCCGTCTTCGCTCGCGACATCGACGATCGGAAACGGGCCGAGCTGGAACTCGTCCGGACTCGCGACGCCGCTCAGGCCGCCAGTCGCTCGAAGAGCGAGTTCCTGGCGAACATGAGTCACGAGNNTCGAAGATCGAAGCGGGGAAGCTGACGATCGGCCCCGAGCCGACCGACGTCCGTTCGCTGATCGGCGACGTGCTCGAATCGCTCGACGTGCGCGCCCGAGCCAAGGGAATCCGGCTCGAATGGTCGCGCGACGACCTGAGTCCCGAGATCGTGCTGACCGACCCGATCCGCCTGCGTCAGATCCTGATGAACCTGGTCGGCAACGCGATCAA
>DMPQ01000051.1:0-7005 GCA_003455945.1 Planctomycetaceae bacterium | reverse complement strand
GGCGTCTCGCTCCATCTGTCGACCCGAGTCGATCTGGACGAAGGGGTCGCGATGCTCGACTTCGCCGTCTCGGATACCGGCATCGGCATGTCGGACGAGCAGGTTGCGCGTCTGTTTGCGCCGTTCGAGCAGGTCGACAATTCGGCCGGTCGTCGATTCGGCGGAACCGGGCTGGGATTGGCGATCAGTCATCGGCTCTNNAGAAATGCTCGGCGGTCGAATCGAGGTCGACAGTCGTCCGTCGCAAGGGAGCACCTTCGTCTTGAGTATCCCGGCGATCGAAACCGATCGTCGACCGACGGTCACCAGTCGCCCGGCTCGCGAGACCCCGTTCGACGCGGCACCGCGAGTCGCTCCGCCACCGTCGATCGACGTCGCGCTCGAGCCTTCAGATCGGATCGGCGTCGGCCAGGCGCAGCGCCCGCTCGAAGGGCTGCATCTGCTGCTGGTCGAGGATGGCACCGACAACCAGCGACTGATCGACTTCGTACTTCGCAAGCTCGGCGCCCAGGTGACGATCGCCGGCGATGGTCTCGAAGCGCTGGCGCTCTTCGGCATCCGCAGCGACGAGGACGAGAGCGATCGTCCCGCGCCGGACGTCGACGTTCCCTACGACCTGGTTCTGACCGACATCCAGATGCCGCGACTGGACGGCTATGCCCTCGCCTCGCTGCTGCGGGCTTCGGGGTGCCGGATCCCGATCGTCGCGCTGACCGCGCATGCGATGAGCGGCGAACGGGAACGGTGTCTCGAAGCGGGCTGCGACGGCTACGCGACGAAGCCGATCGACCGAGCCGAGCTGCTGTCGGTCATCCGAGGTGCGATGCACCACGCCGATCTCTGAGTCGCTCTGTCGGAACCGAGCGCCGCGACGATCGCCCCCTCCCCCCTGCCCCGGTTCCGCCGACTCGAACGGGACTCTATCCTGAGCGATTCGACGGTCGTTGCCGCCTCGCGCCGAGGCGGATCGGAGCGACCTCTCGCGGCCGACGCCGCTTCCGATCGGTCAGGGTCCCGACATGCTTTCGCTCGGCAGGTTCAGTTTCGGTATCGGCGATCGCTTTGCGCATCAGGCTCGGGCCCAGCTCGCCGCCTTCGTCCGGCTGAAGCAGCACGGGATCGACGTCGTTCCGGTCTGGAACAAGTCGAATCGGGAACACACCTTCATCGGATCGCACCCGGACGAGGTGCGACGCGCGGCTGCGGCGGCGGTCGCCGACATCGGCTGGTCCGCTCCTTGGCATGTCGACGCCGACCACATCCGGATCGAGACGGTCGATCGTTTTCTCGAATCGTCCGACTTCTTCACGATCGACGTCGCCGACAGCATCGGGCAGGATCCGGGAACGGCGGCGGTCGAGGCGTTCCTGAATCGTCACGGCGAGCTGATCGGCAGCGTCGCGATCGACGGGATCGATCGCCCCTTCGAGCTGACTCGCGATGACGTCGCGCGGATCGCTCGCAAGTATCTGGCGGCGACCGCCGAGGCGGGGCGGATCTTTCGGCATATCGAGAGGGCAAAGGGGGGAGCCGATCGATTCATCGCCGAGGTGTCGATGGACGAGACCGACGCCCCGCAGACCCCTCCCGAGCTGCTCGTGATTCTCGCCGCGCTGGNNAGACGATCGCGCCGAAGTTCACCGGTCGATTCAACAAGGGGGTCGACTACGTCGGCGATCTGGCGGCGTTCGAACGGGAGTTCGACGAGGATCTGGCGGTCATCGCGCATGCGATCCGCGTCTATGGTCTGCCGGCGAATCTCAAGACGAGCATCCACAGCGGGAGCGACAAGTTCTCGCTCTATCCGATCGTTCGGCGCGCCTGTGCGCGGACCGGAGCGGGATTCCATCTGAAGACCGCCGGTACGACCTGGCTCGAAGAGATCATCGGGCTGGCCGAGGCGGGAGGAGCGGGGCTCGACCTGGCTCGTGAGATCTACGCCTATGCCTACGAGCATGTCGACGAGTTCTGCGCGCCTTNNCTCGGTGATCGACATCGACGTCGCGCGACTTCCCAAGCCGGCGGAGCTGGCAGCGTGGGACGGGCCGCGATTGGCGGAAGCGGTGCGGCACGTCCCTTCGAATCCTCGGTTCGACGCGAATGTCCGACAGCTTCTGCACGTCAGCTTCAAGGTCGCGGCGAAGCACGGTCGGCGCTATCTCGATCTGCTCGAGGCGAACGCCGAGATCGTCGGTCGTCAGGTGACCGAGAACCTTTACGAGCGGCACATGATGCCCCTGTTCCTGGACTGATCGCTCGGCATTCGCCGTTTCGTTCCCCGAGCGGTTCGCCGCAAGTCGGCCGCGCGAGTCCGATTCGCGTCGGGAACGGGGCGGTCGACGAACGGGACCGTCGCTCGACCGTGAGGTTCGCCGGCGATCATGGCGAGCGGCTGTCGGTCGCTCGAATCGCTTCGACTCATTCCACGTCCGATCTCAGGAAATCGTCATGCAACGGCGTCTGCTGGGAAGCACCGGTCTCTCGGTACCGATCCTCTCGTTCGGCGCGTCGAGTCTCGGCCAGGAGTTCCGCAGCGTCTCGCTCGACGAGGCGCTGCGGAGCGTTCGCGTCGCTCTCGACGGCGGACTCGATCTGATCGACACGTCGCCGTTCTACGGCCGAGGAATGAGCGAGGTGCTGCTCGGGATCGCGCTTCGCGACGTCCCGCGCGACTCGTACCTGCTCTGCACGAAGCTCGGCCGCTATGACCTGAGTCACTTCGATTTTTCGGCCAAGCGAGTCGCCGAGAGCGTCGACGTGTCGCTTCATCGGTTGGGAACCGATCATCTGGACATCGTGCTCTGCCACGACATCGAGTTCGTGCCGATGCAGCAGATCGTCGACGAGACGCTCCCGGCGCTCGAGCGAGTGCGTCAGTCGGGGAAGGTCCGCTACATCGGTTTCAGCGGTTACCCTCAGAAGATCTTCCGCTGGATCTGCGACCGAGCGAAGGTCGATTGCGTGCTGAGCTACAACCAGTACACGCTGCAGAACGTCCGGTTCGCGGACCAGACGGTTCCGTGGCTGAAGGAACGAGGGATCGGCGCGATGAACGCCGGTCCGTTCAGCGCTCGCCTGCTGACCGACGCGCCGCTGCCGAAGTGGCTCAAGGAGCCCGAAGAGGTGAAGCAGGCGGCTCGCCGAGCCGCGTCGCTTTGCGCCTCGCGCGGTTCAGATATCGCGAAGCTCGCATTGCAGTTCTCGCTCGAGCATCCGGACATCGCCACGACCGTCGCCGGCAGTGCCAATCCCGAGAACATCCGAAAGTGGATCGATTGGGCCGCTCAGCCGATCGATCGCCAGCTGCTTGCCGAAGTGCAGNNTGCAGGCGATCTTCGCTCCGGTCATGAACATCGGGCATGTCGAGGGACTTCCCGAGAATAACTGAGCGACCGTTTGCCGAGTCGTTCCGGTCCGGTTCACCTCGCACGCCGCGTCTCTCTCGCCACTTCAGGATCTCTCCCCATGAAGGCCGTCCAATTCGCCAGCCCCGGCGATCTGAGATTCATCGATGTTCCCGAGCCGAGCGACCTCGGTCCCGAGGATGCTCTGGTCCGCGTCGACAGCGTCGGGATCTGCGGCACCGACTACGGCGGCTACCTCGGCAAGATGCCCTTCTTCAGCTATCCGCGCATTCCGGGGCATGAGCTCGGCGTCGAAGTGTTGGCGGTCGGGACCGAAGTGACCGGCGTGAAGCCGGGGGATCGCTGCGCCGTCGAACCGTACATCAACTGTCGGCGCTGCTGGTCGTGCGTTCGCGGTCACACGAACTGCTGCGAACATCACCAGACGCTGGGCGTTCATTGCGACGGCGGGCTGAGACGGCATTTCGTGCTTCCGGGGCGAAAGCTCCATCGCGCTCAGGAACTGACGTCGGATCAGTGTGCGCTGGTGGAAACGCTGGCGATCGGATGCCATGCGATCGATCGAGCGTCGGTTGGCGAGAACGATACGATCCTGATCATCGGTGCCGGTCCGATCGGCCTGAGTGCGATCGAGTTCGCCAAGCTCACCGGTGCTCGGACGATCGTGATCGATACCAACCCTCGGCGACTGGAGTTCGTGCGCGAGCGGATGGGGATCGCCGAGACGTTCGTCGTCGATGCCGACGGCAGCCATGTCGATGCGATCCGCACGGCGACCGAAGGGCGTTTCTGCGAGGTGGTGGTCGACGCCACCGGCAGTCACAAGTCGATGTCCGATGCGCTCGGTCTTTGCGCCTTCGCCGGAAAGCTCGTCTATGTCGGTATCACGCAGGCCGAACTGCAGTTCCCGCACGCGCCGATCATGCATCGTCGCGAGNNCGAACTGACGCTGCTGGCCAGCCGCAATGCCTTGTCGCGCGACTTCGCCCGGATCATCGATCTGATCCGACGCGGCGCGATCGACACCGTTCCGTGGATCACGCATGTCGCCGAGTTCGATCGACTTCCGGAGGCGTTTCCGACGTGGCTGAAGCCCGAGACCGGGGTGATCAAGGCGGTCGTTCGATTGAATGACCGAGAGGACTGAATGACTGAGAGGACAGCGCGACCAAGCACATCCTCTTCCCTGATCGAACGGATCCGCGAATCGACAACGGAGAGTCCACCATGAAGTCCTGCGTCACCATCAGCCTGGTCGCCGAAGCGCGCGGAGGGCCGTTCGTGCTCTGGGATGATCCGATCGTCGGCTGTCGGACCGCCGCCGAGTTGGGGTACGACGCGGTCGAGATCTTCGCTCCGGGGCCGGACGCGGTCGATCGACGCGAGCTGCGACTGCTTCTCGAAGAGAACGATCTGGCGCTCGCCGCGGTCGGAACCGGTGCCGGCTGGGTCAAGCATCGACTGCATCTGGCGCTGCCGTCCGAGACCGATCGTCGACGCGCCATCGAGTTCATCCGATCGATGATCGATTTCGGAGCCGAGTTCGGTGCGCCGGCGATCATCGGTTCGATGCAGGGACGGAGCGGTCCGGAGGTCGATCGCGCGACCGCTCGGGCTCATCTGTGCGATGCGCTGCAGGAACTGGGAGAGCATGCGAAGCAGGCCGGCACCGTGCTGATCTACGAGCCGCTGAATCGGTACGAGACCGACCAAGCCTGCACGATGGCGGACGGGGTCGCCTTGCTCGAGCGATTGTCGACCGACTCGGTCGTGCTGCTCGCCGACCTGTTTCACATGGGGATCGAAGAGCGGTCGATCGCTCAGGGGATCCGAGACGGCGGCAAGCGGATCGGCCATGTCCACTTCGTCGACTCGAACCGCCGTCCCGTCGGCTGCGGTCAGACCGACTTCGTGCCGATCATCGAAGAGCTCCGGCGAGTCGACTATGTCGGCTACCTCTCGGCGGAGGCGTTTCCGTGGCCCGATCCGCTCGCGGCGGCCGGTCGAACGATCGACGCCTTTCGTTGGTTCACGCGGCGCGACTGATCATCGACCGGCGATCGCGACAAGCGAACACGGCGCTCGCACACGTCGATCGCTCCCGCCGCGAAGCTGCTCGCGACTTGCTCGAATCCTCCCCGCGATCCGTTCATCGCCTTTCGTTCCCCAAGGATGCCACGATGCTTCGACATACCCTGATCCATCCGCAGATCAGCGGCATTCTCGCCGCCGCCGGTCACCATGCGACGATCCTGATCGCTGACGGAAACTATCCGGCTTCGAGCAAGAAGGGGCCGAATGCCCAGCTCGTTTCGCTGAACCTGATGCCCGGCGTCGTCACCTGCGATCAGGTGCTGCAGGCGATCCTGTCCGCCGTGCCGATCGAGTCGATCTGCACGATGATGTACGAGACGATCGGACCGTACGCGCTGACCGAAGACCCGCCGGTCTGGAACGACTATCGCCGCACGATCGCCGACAGCGGACTGACGCTGCCGCTCCAGCCGCTCGAGAAGTGGGAGTTCTACAAGGCGGTGGCGACCGACGATCATGTGCTGACGATCCAGACGGCCGATCAGCAGCGCTACGCCAACATCCTGCTGCAGGTCGGCGTCCGGATGGACTGAGTCGAGCGGGGATCAAGCAGGCTGAGTTTCCGTCGGCCTGAATCGACCGATCTCGAGGAGCGACGAGCGATGCTTCGCATCGATGCGCATCAGCACTTCTGGCAGCGTTCGCAGTCGTTCGACTACCGCTGGCTCGATGCCCCCGAGCATCGGGCGATCGCCGGGGATCGGATGCCCGACGATCTTGCGCCTCAGCTGCGCGAATGCGGTATCGACGCGAGCGTCTTCGTTCAGACTCAGCATGACGTTGCCGAGAACCGCTGGGTTCTGGAACTGGCCGAGCAGCACCCGTTCGTCGCGGGAGTCGTCGGTTGGGTCGATCTGGCGAGCGATCGGATCGAGTCGCAACTCGACGAGTTCGTCGGTCGGGCGAAGTTCGTCGGCGTTCGGCATGTCGTGCAGGACGAACCGGACGACGACTTCATCGTCCGTCCGGCCGTGCTGCGAGGGCTCCGGGCTCTCGAGCGGCGCGGGGTGCCGTTCGATCTGCTCTTCTACGTTCGGCATCTGAAGCATGCGGTGACGCTGGCTCGCGAGGTGCCGGACCTGCCGATGGTGATCGATCATCTGTCGAAGCCGCGGATTCGCGAGAGGATCCTCGACGATTGGGCCGCCGATCTGCGCCGCGCTGCCGACCATCCGCGAACCTTCTGCAAGCTGAGCGGTCTGGTAACCGAAGCGAACCATCGGCATTGGACGATCGACGATCTACGTCCGTATGTCGACGTCGCGCTCGAGGCGTTCGGTCCGGCTCGCTGCATGTACGGTTCCGACTGGCCGGTCTGCGAACTGGCCGGGAGCTACCGACAGGTCCACGACGCGATGGTGTCGCTGACCGCCGAACTGAGCGCCTCGGAACGCTCGCGGATCTTCGGCGGAACGGCGATCGAGTTCTATCGGCTGAACGTCGAGCGTTCGTCCTAGCGCGTTCGTCGTCGGGCGATCGTCGTCGATCGAGAACGCTGAGGAGTCGCGGCGGCACGGAGCGGAGTTTTCTCACGGAGGCGCCGAGG
>DMPQ01000060.1 GCA_003455945.1 Planctomycetaceae bacterium | reverse complement strand
TCGGGACGAGCCGGGGCCACAACGGGGCAGCGCCGTTGCCGTGCGACCGAACCGCCTTACTGATCGATCGTCCAGCGGAGATTGCGGCGCTTCTCGAGATCCAGGAACCAGTCCTGCAGGAACTCGCCGATGTCGGCGCCGACGATCCGAGTCGCGTTCGGGTTCGGAGCGGTCTGGTTCATCACTGCCGTTTCCGACAGCGGGCCGGTCGTCTCCTTCTCGAGCACCTGCACCGCGTACACCGTTTCGTGGCGGTAATCGATGCCGATCACCTTGCCTCCTGCCTCGGCCGCGAAAACCGGATCCATGAACTCCTGACCGAGATCGTCGAGCGTTTCGGTCACGGTAACGCCGTCGGCTCCGGTCTTCGAGTAGTTGACCGGGCTGATCGTGATCTGTCCGAAAGAGCCGATGTTGCCGCCGCCGACGCTCCAGTACGAGAACGGCCGCGACTCGATCACCTCGTCGCCGAACGCATCCTTCAGCGTCTGATCGCCGCTGATCGCGGCGAGCTTCTTCTCGGCGTCGGCCTTGGCCAGCTCGACCGCCTTTTCCCAACGCCAGAAGCGGATGATCTCGTCCGAGCATTCTTCGAAGGTCGGCACATGACTCGGGCTCGCTTCCGCGACCCAGTACAGATAGCTGTCGCCGAACGTCACCTTCGGTTCGTACGGCCGGACCGAATCGACTCCTGCCCCGAAGACCTCATCGACGACGGTCGGCAAGCGGCCGAGCGACTGGAGGAGCTGGAAGTCGAGCTCCGACGGCTGTTCGCCGATCTCGATCGTCCGGAGCTGATCGGCATCGTAGAGCTTCTCGGTATCGCCGAAGACGATCCCGAACTCCTCGGACCATTCCTTGAAGTTCGGCTTGGCCGGCTCCGGAGCCTCGGCATCGGTCCCCGATTCGACGCCGTCTCGCCACGACGCGAGGTCGAGCATGTATTCGGTCAGCCGGCTGCGGAGCGTTTCCTTGATCTCGCCCTGCTTGACGCGAGCCTTCTCGCGCTTCAGATCGTCGCGAATCCTCGTCTTCATCGCGTCGTCCAGCGGCTTGAACCGGACCGGAACTTCGGCTTCGGTCGCCGGAGTCTGCTCGGTACCGGTCTCGACCACCGGCGCNNCGAGGGACCTCGGCCGGCGTTTCGGTCATCGGTTCCTGAGTCTCGGTCGTTGCCGGAGTTTCGGCCGGAGTCGGCGTTTCGGCCGGAACCGGAGTCTCCTGCGGCACGGCCGGCGGGACCGGAGCGTCGCCGGTCGGGGCCTCCTGAGCGTCGGTCGAAACGAACCGCAAGCGATCGCCGACGAGCGACGACTGCTGAGGAGCCTCGTTGCCGTCACCCGATCCGGGCGGAGTCGGCTCGATCGGCGCCGGCGGGAGATCGCCGGGCATCGGGCCGGGAGTTTCGGTCGGAGCCGGGGTTTCGGTCGCCGGCGTCTCACCCGAACCCATCGGCATCGGAGCGTCGCTGGGCGAAGCGGGATCGGTTCCGGGGAGCGGCGCATCACCTCCGTCGGCCGGCGGAATCAACGGCGTGTCGGTCCCGCCCGGCAGATCGGTCGAGGGCAAGCCGGAGTCGATGACGCTGAGATCCTTGCGGGCGACTCGCGCGTCGTACTCGGCTTGGACTTCGGCATCGCTGATGCGTCCGACCGAACCGGTGAGCGACTCGATCCGAATGTCGAACCACTGCACGCGCGCCTTGTCGAGCGAGCGGAAACCGGGGCGGAGCTTCTGAAGATCCGGCGTCTTGGTCGCCGCTTCGGCATACAGCCGACGCATCTCGGAACGACTCGGCGTCTCCTTCACCTGCTCGAGGAACGGTTCGACCGCCACCGGCATCATCTGCACCTTGACCGTGTCGTTCGTCATCCGCTCGGCGACGAGCGCCGAAACCGGGGTCACATACGGGTCACGCGTCTGGCGTTCGATCACTCCGGTCTGCGGGTTCATGCCGGCGCGAATGCCGCCGATGCCCGAGAGCAGGAAGTCCTGCAGGCGAATCGCGAGGAGTTCGATCTGCAGCTGCTGCCGGAGAGCCGCGTACGACATTCCTCCCTTGGTCATGTCGCGGAGCAGGGCGCGATAATCTCCCTCGCGGAACTCGTTCCCGCCGACTTCATCCAGAAAGTCGTCGATCGCCGCATCGCCGACCACCATCCCCATGCGCCGCGCCTCGTCGGCCATCAGCAGGATGACGACTTCGGAGTAGAAGTTGTCGGCGGAACGCGACCCGGCAGGCATCAGATTGGGGTCGACGCGAACGTTGACCCCCTTGGCTCGCGCCTGCATGTAGAGCTGAAAAAGGAACTGCTGCGTGATCTGGTGCTGCTGCCGAAAGCGGCGCAGACCGTCCTGATCGTAGTAGCCGCCGTCCCAACTGACCGCCAGCTTGCGACCGCTGTCCTCGCGCACTTCCGGGCGACCGAAGTTCGTGCTGACGACCCCTCCGAGAATGAACGCGATCATCAACAGAACGCCGAAGAAGACCAGCATCTGACGCTGGTACTTTCGGAAGGCCTTCAACGGACTCGCCATGGTCTCGATTTCCTTCTCGCACGGTGCACGCGGGGCCTCACACCGACTTGACAAGCCCGTCTCGATCCCTGAAACCTTGGAACCGGTCGTCGGTGACAGCCCATCTTCCGCAAGGCGGGTCGGGCTGGATCGCAGCGAAACCGGAGATTTTAGGGGGACGACCCCCGAATACAATCCCAGTTGCGTCGACCACCGCCGATCCCCTCGCACGTTCCCCGGCTCATCGGAGCGTTCGCGCGGCTAGTGCTCCTCGACCGTTCCGATCGTCGGATTGGCGAAAGGCCTCGATTCGTCTGACCCGCGATCGAGCCTTCGCGATCGGACCGAACGCTGCCCGAGAAAAGAGAGAACGGACGCCAAGCGATCGGCTCGGCGAAGTGCTCGCCCTGCGGTGCAGCGGACGTGAAAGCGCCGACGACTCGACCGTGACCGGAAGTTGCGGCGAACGGGGGATCGGATCGAGCGACGGGGTCGGGAGAGCTGCGTCGACCGGGATGATCGAGCGATCGGCAGGCGTCGGGACCGGTGACGCACGTGAGTCCGATGGATCGGGCGGCGGAAAAGGGATTGCGGCCGACCGCTCTCGCCCACGATAGACAGGATCACTGCTTGTCGGCGACCGACGACCGTCGGCTCGCCCGCGGCGTTTGCCCGTCGACGTTCGAGTTCGCACCACTCGACTTGGCGGCGATCGACTTTGTGCCGTTCGGTTCGCGCTCCCTTGCACCTTGCGTTATCCTCGCGGCTTCGGCTCCCCCGTTCCGACCGTTCTCCGACCTCGTCCGACTCTCCCTCTACCCCGAAGCGTCAACATGGCGAAGCAATCGGCCGCTCAGGAGCACGCGCTGGTGATCGTCGAGTCGCCGGCCAAGGCGCGCACGATCGGCAAGTTCCTCGGCAAGGGGTATACGGTCGAAGCGAGCATCGGGCACATCCGCGATCTTCCGCAGGGGAAGAAGGAGGTGCCGGACGAGCACAAGTCGGCCAGCTGGGCGCGTCTGGGGGTGAACGTCGACGAGAACTTCACGCCGATCTACGTCGTCCCGCAGGAGAAGAAGCAGCACATCACCAAGCTCAAGAAGCTGGTCAAGGAAGCGACTCGCCTGTATCTGGCGACCGACGAAGACCGCGAAGGAGAAGCGATCAGCTGGCACCTGCGCGAGGTGTTGCAGCCGAAGATTCCGGTCGAGCGGCTGGTGTTCCACGAAATCACCGAAGAAGCGATCCGTAACGCGCTCGCTCATACCCGCCACATCGATGACGGCCTGGTGCGGGCTCAGGAGACGCGTCGCATTCTGGATCGACTGTACGGCTACGAGATCTCCGAGTTCCTGTGGCGCAAGAAGCTCGGTCGATCGGCAGGGCGCGTGCAGAGCGTCGCGGTTCGCCTGATCGTGCAGCGCGAGCGGGAACGGCGAGCGTTCCGCGAAGCGACGTACTGGGACCTGCTCGGCCGCTTCTCGACCGCCGCACAGGAACGGTTCGAGGCGATGCTGATGAGCGTCGAGGGGCGCCGCATCCCGTCGGGAAAGGACTTCGATTCGACCACCGGGAAGATCAAGGACCCGAGTCTCCTGCTGCTCGACGAACGGCAGGCGGGAGAATTGCTGCAGCGACTGTCCGGCCAGGAGTTCCGAGTCGCATCGCTGCAGGTCAAGCCGTACACCCAGAAGCCGGCCGCTCCGTTCACCACCAGCACGCTGCAGCAGGAAGCGAACCGCAAGCTCGGGTTCACCGCCCGACGGACGATGAGCGCGGCGCAGAGTCTGTACGAGAACGGTTACATCACCTACATGCGAACCGACTCGACCAGTCTGGCGTCGGTCGCCGTCGATGCCGCTCGCGACCTGGTCCGGACCGAATACGGTCCCGAGTTCCTCCCCGACCAGCCTCGCATCTACAAGTCGGCGGTCCGCAATGCCCAAGAGGCTCACGAAGCGATCCGACCGGCGGGGCATCCGTTCCGCGTTCCCGAATCGCTCCGCGGCGAACTCGGCTCGGACGAATACCGGCTGTTCGAGATGATCTGGAAGCGGACGATCGCCAGCCAGATGGCCGACGCCCGCGGCCGGCGCGTGACGTTGACGGTCGAAGGAGGCGGGGCCGTCTTTCAGGTCAGCGGCAAGACGATCGATTTCCCCGGCTTCCTGCGAGCCTATGTCGAAGGGGCCGATGATCCGAACGCGGAGTTGGCCGAAAAGGAGACGATCCTGCCGTCGGTGCAGGAAGGCGATCGCGTCTCGCTCGCCGGTCTCGATCCGAAGAGCCACACGACTCAGCCGCCGGCGCGGTTCAGCGAAGCGAGTCTGACGCGCGAACTCGAAGAGCGGGGGATCGGGCGACCGAGCACCTACGCCTCGATCATCGAGACGATTCAGGATCGGAACTACGTCTTCAAGAAGGGGAACGCGCTCGTCCCCACCTGGACCGCGTTCTCGATGGTCCGGCTGATGGAGGAGCATTTCCCGTCGCTGGTCGACTACGAGTTCACGGCGAAGATGGAGGACCTGCTCGACTCGATCAGCCGCCAGGAAGCGGAGCACATCGCCTATCTGCACGACTTCTACTTCGGCGCCGACGACGTCGGCCTCAAGACGCGCCTGGGGACGAAGATCCGCGAAGTCGACCCGCGCGAGATCAGCACCTTTCCGCTCGGTGCGCCGACCGAAGGGGAGCATCGCGAGGTGGTGAACCTGCGCGTCGGCCAATACGGTCCGTACCTGGAACAGGGAACGCGCAAGGCGAGCGTGCCGGAAGATCTGCCGCCGGACGAACTGACGCTCGACGTGGCGCTCGAGCTGCTCCGCAAGGGCGAGGTGGCCGAAGAGCCGCTCGGGATCTGCCCCGACACGCATCGTCCGGTCTTCGTCCGCAACGGACGGTTCGGACCGTACGTGCAGCTCGGCATGGCGGACGACCCCGAGAAGCCGAAGAACGCGTCGCTGCTCAAGGGGATGACTCCCGAAGAGCTGACGCTCGAGACGGCGCTGCAGTTGCTTTCGCTTCCGCGAGTCGTCGGCGATCACCCGACGCTCGGCGAACCGATCGAGGCGCACAACGGTCGTTACGGGCCGTACGTGAAGTGCGGCGCCGAGACCCGTTCGTTGCCCGAGGGAGTGACGCCGCTGAACGTCACGCTGACTCAGGCGATCGAGCTTCTGGCGCAGCCCAAGCTGCGCGGTCGAGCCGCGGCGACCCCTCGCGAACCGCTCAAGACGTTCGATGCGTCGCCGATCACCTCGCAGCCGATCAAGCTGATGGCGGGACGGTTCGGACCGTACGTCACCGACGGCGAAACCAACGCGTCTCTCCCCCGCGGCTCGGACCCCGAGACGTTGTCGTTCGAGATGGCGCTGCAGCTGCTGGCCGAGCGAGCTGCCAAGGGGGGCACGAAGAAGAAGGCTCCGAAACGCGGCGCGAAGAAGGCGGCGTCCGGCACGGCCAAGAAGGCCGCTCCGCGCAAGACCGCCTCGAAGGGGACGAAGAAGAAGAGCTAGTCAAGAGAGTCGGTCTTCTTTCGTCGTGCGGCCGACTGGTGTCGTGCGACTGACCACGGTCGCACGGTGTGTGATCAGAGGTGGGGGGATGGAGTGCCCCTGCGC
Source organism: Planctomycetaceae bacterium (assembly GCA_003455945.1). GTDB lineage: Bacteria > Planctomycetota > Planctomycetia > Pirellulales > Pirellulaceae > UBA11682. Next base: position 55 of record DMPQ01000060.1, on the reverse strand, counting down.
TTGGCGCTGCGGGCTGGGGAGATCACGGCAGGGACCGCGAACGGACTGCGCTTCG
>DMPQ01000412.1 GCA_003455945.1 Planctomycetaceae bacterium | reverse complement strand
AAGAGTCCCCAGAACCAGGCGACGGCAGCCGCCACGAGAAGGGCCATGCCGAACGATCGCGAACCGATCCTCTCCGAAACCGCCGTTCGCCGGCCACTTGCCGTTTCCGAATCGCCCGAGGTCGACTCGGNNGAGCAGCGCGACGGCGATCGCCACGAGTCCCGCTCCGCTCCCTCCGCGCACGAACGCATCGACCCGCGCTCCGGTCCGTTCGTCGCTCGAGTCGAACGCGCGGATCGTACCCCAAGCAACGACGATCGCGGCGATCAGCGGCACGATCACCGCTCCTCCCCACGCGTCGAAGTCGACGAGCAAGCCCTGATAGATCCCGAGCGGAACCGCCGCGACGACGGCCAGGAAGAGCGCCAGGAGCATCGCCGCGACGATCGTGCCGTCGGGGCGCACGCTGCGAGTCTCCCGTTCGTCCGAATTGCTCGACTCGAGCGATCGTTCGCTGCGGCGTCGCCCGATTCGCCAAACGACGGCGATCAGCGTCAACGCGCCGAGCGCGATGCCGGCGGGGAGTCCGGAGACGGCCGCTGCTTCGATCCAAGCGTCGTGAGGATCGGCGACCGTCTCGCTCGACTCGGGCAGCTGATACTTGCGATATCGGTCCTGAAACGACCCGGGGCCGACTCCGAACAGCGGGTGATCGGCGATCATCGGCAACGTCGCACGCCAGTACTCGGCTCGATAGGCAAGCGACTTCGGGGCCTCGGTGATGACCTGCCGATCGAGACGTCCGGTCGCGAAGGCGGCGACGACCGCGTTCGCCAACAGCACGGCCGACACGATGGCGATTCGGCGAATCAGCGGCGAACGACAGGCGGGGACGAGCCAGCCGAGCGAGATCAGCCCCGCCGCTCCCCACGCCGCTCGGCTCTTGGTCAGGATCAGCAGCAGCGCGATCGCGACCATGGCACCGACCAGGAGCGCTATCGCCGACAGCTGCGGAAGGTCGAGCCGACGGCGCTCGCTCGGCACCGAACCGCTCGATCGACCGAGCGGAAACAGCAGGTGGAGTCCGAGTCCCCAGCCGGCCGCGAGCACCACGCCGAGCGAGTTGGTCAGCGAGAAGGTCGCCGTCGGTTCGGTGCTGCGCAGGCGATCCTCGAACAGCCGCCGTTCGCGCGCTCCCGCTTCAGTTCGCGTCAGTCCGACCTGCTGGAGCTGCCGCTGTTTCTCGGCTTCGGTCGATTCGAAGTAAGCGCGACGGACCGCCGGATTCACGACCAACCCCTGATGGAGTCCGTGAGCGGTCAGGAACGCGATGCCTCCGAAGAGCAAGGCAAGAGCCAGAAGCGCTGCGCGACGATCGAGTGCCGCATACCGTGCATCGCCATAGAGCGCCGCGGCACCGATCGACTGGACCGTCAGATGCTGAGCCGCGCGGATCCAGCCGGTCCCCGTCAGCATCACGACGCTCGCGGCGAGCACGCTCCAGCCGATCCAAAGCCCGACCGGCAAGTCGAGCGGAATCGGTCGAAGAAACCCGTCCGGCGCCGACGAGCCCGTTCTCGCGCCCCTCGCATTTCGATCGAACAGCCGACGGCCGACCAGCACCGCCGCAAGTCCGATCCAGATCAGCGCCGGAATCGTCCCGACCTCCATCGCCGGCGGACCGTCTCCGGAAACGAGCCAGGGGAGGGCGAGCGCGAAGGTCGCCGCGAACCAGGCGATCGCTGGTGCAATCCGAGCGGTGANNTCGACGTCGGCTCCTCAGGTCGGTCGCCTCTCGCCATCACGACTCCTTGGCGCCGCCGGCGCCCGAGGGATCAGGGACGGCAGGGCTCACCGGCGACGCGACTCGCTCCGCCGACTCGACCGCTGCGGCCTTCAGTCGCCGGCGCGCCGTCAGCTCGATCAGACCGATCAGCGCGAGCACGCAGCCGACCATCGCGGCGACGAGCAGCGCCCCGGGCAGGTCGGTTCGCGCGAGCAGCAAGGCGCCGAGTCCGCAGGTCGCGGTCAGCAGATGGATCACGGCAACCGCCCGCGGCTTGGTGAAGCCGAGATCGACCAGACGATGACTCAAGTGATTCCGGTCCGCCTCGAACGGACTCCGTCCCTGCTTCAGTCGGATCGCGATGACGGTCAGCATGTCGTACATCGGCACCGCCATCAGGAAGAGCGGCGTCAGGACCGCGAGCGGATGCTCCTGTTGCCCCGCATACGTTCCGAGCAGCGTCGCGATCGAAAGAACGAAGCCGATCAGGTAGCTCCCCGCATCTCCCATGAAGATCCGGGCCGGGGGACGGTTGTGGAAGAGAAAGCCGACCAGCCCGCCGACCAGCGTCAGCACGAACCCGGCGACGAACAGCTGCGGCTGCCCGGTCGCCGGATCGGCTCCCAGCAATAACGCCGCAGCGAGCAACCCGCCGACGATCGTCCCGATCCCGCCCGACAACCCATCCATGTTGTCGAGCATGTTGAACGCGTTGATCATCGCGACGATCCAGACGACCGTCAGGGGAACGGTGACGATCGGCAACGGAATGAACGCGGTCAGTCGCAGCTCGGGGATCGAGACGCAACCGGCGGCGACCGCGAACTGAATCCCGAGGCGGAGTTTCCAGCCGAGGCCGTAACGATCGTCGATCAGCCCGACGATCATCAGGACCGTGCCGCAGCCGACGATCACCGCGAGCATGTCGAGTCGCTCGGCGGCTCCCGACAGATGCTGCGATGCCCAGGGGGGCAGCCACGCCGCCAGGCCTTCGGACGATCGAGCCGCCAGGACGAACGCCGCTCCGGCGCCGAGCGTGCCGAGCCAACCGGCCCAGATCCCGATCCCGCCCCCGAGCGGAATCGGCGTCGTATGGACCTTGCGCTGGTTCGGTCGATCGAGCAGTCCCAATCGCGGCGCCCAGCGGCGCAGCAGCGCGACGACCGTCACCGAGATCAGCATCGCCGGCAACACCGTCACGGCGACCAGCAGCGGCAGACGGTACTCCGGAGGCATGCGGAGAGGGATCCTGGCGAGCGGCAGGAGCGAAACGAAGACCGGCGTCGACGCGCGACCGGCGGAGCCGAGGCGTCGGGGGCGGTCGACCGCACGCTTCCCGAGGAGAAAAGGGGACAAGCTCTCGGACGAGAAGCTCCATCATGTCGCCGACGATCGCCACCGACAACACGGCGATCTCACTTCCCCGCCCGTTCCGACCCGAATCCTACGAGTCGCAGCGAAGATCTACGCATCGTCCTTACGCGACGAGCCTTTGCGGGTCGGTTCGCGTCGCCCGAGGCGGCGGCGGAGCGTCCGACGCGCGAGCTCCAGAAACTCGATCACCTCGGGACGGCGATAGTCGGGATAGGTCCAATCGGGAAACCGCCAACCGTCGCGACGGTACCAGGCCGTCACTTCGGCATACATGCCCCTCGCCACATGCAGCCGATGCTCCCGATCCTTCGTCGTCGCGAGCACCAGCTTCGCTTCGGTCAGGTATCCCGAATCGATGTTGATCGGGCGCTCGGGAGCGTCGGGAAACGCCGCCGCTCCCTGACGTTCCCACAGACCGGCCGCTTCCTTGTCCGGCACCAATTCGTCGAGCGACATCGGTCGCTCGAAGGCGAAGAGTCGCTTGACGACCGACGCTCCCATCGTCCGGTGATAGTAGCCTGTCTCGTCGGTCGCCCAGATGGGCGAACGCAACTCCACCTCGCCCCAGGCCGGCGCGACGATCTGCTCGAACCAATCGAAGAGCGACGGTTCGCACGCATAGACCGCGGCGAATCGCAGAGCGGCCGGAGGCGTTCGCTGTTCACCCATCGACGCGACTCAGTACGCTCGCGCAAAGACGGCTCGCGTCCGACTCGGCTTGCCCGTGAAGATGCAGCGTCCGTCCTCCGGTTCCTGACCGTTCGGAACGTTCCGCAGCGTGACGCGCATCTCCTTCAGCAGCGTCTCCATCTCGGGCGATTCCGACCAATGGCACCAGGCGAAGCCCCCTCCGTCCTCCCCGGCGAAGTACTGCCGGAACTCGTCGAGCGAATCGAGCCGAACGGTATTCGCCTCGCGGAAGGCGAGAGCCCGATCGTAGAGCTGCTGCTGCATCTCGGCGAGCGTCGCAGCGAGACCGGCGACGAACGCATCGAGCGTCTCTCCCTGACTCTTCTCGCGATCCCGACGTCCGACGAAGACCCCTCGCGAATCGACGTCGCGCGGGCCGATCTCCAGCCGGATCGGTACGCCACGTTTGACGTGATGCCACTTCTTCTCGCCGCCGCGAATGTCGCGATCGTCGATCTCGACCCGAACCGGCAGCTCGTCGTACCGCACCTGCCTGACCCGCTCCATCACCTCGCGACAGTAGGCGAGCACGCGCGTCCGCTCCTCGTCGTTCCGGTAGATCGGCAGCAGCACGACATGCGTCGGTGCCAGGCGAGGCGGGAGGACCAGACCGTCGTCGTCGGCATGCGTCATGATCAGCGCACCGACCAGTCGCGTCGACACGCCCCAGGAGGTCGTCCAGGCGAAGACCTCACGGCCGTTCTGGTCCTGGAACTTGATCTCCTGAGCGCGCGAGAAGTTCTGACCGAGGAAGTGCGAGGTGCCGGCCTGCAGCGCCTTGCGGTCCTGCATCATCGCCTCGATCGACAGGGTCGAGACCGCGCCGGGAAATCGCTCGCCTTCGCTCTTCTCCCCTTCGAGCACCGGCATCGCCATGTACTCGCGGGCGAACTTCGCATAGACCTCGAGCATCAGCCGCGTCTCTTCCCACGCCTCGTCTTCGGTCGCGTGAGCGGTGTGCCCTTCCTGCCACAGGAACTCGGCGGTCCGCAAGAACAGACGCGTCCGCAGCTCCCAGCGGACGACGTTCGCCCACTGGTTGATCTTGATCGGCAGATCGCGATACGACTGAACCCACTTCGCATACATCGATCCGATGATCGTCTCGCTCGTCGGCCGAACGATCAGCGGTTCCTCGAGCGGACCGGCGGGGACCAGTCCGCCGTCGGGCCCGGGCTCGAGGCGGTGGTGAGTCACCACGGCGCATTCCTTGGCGAACCCTTCGACGTGCTCCGCTTCCTTCTCGAGAAAGCTCATCGGAATGAAGAGCGGGAAGTAGGCGTTCTGATGCCCCGTCTCCTTGAACATGCCGTCGAGCACCCGTTGCATGTTCTCCCAGAGCGCATAGCCCCACGGCTTGATCACCATGCAGCCGCGGACCGGTGACACCTCGGCCAGGTCGGCCGCGCGGATCACCTGCTGGTACCACTCCGGATAGTCTTCGCTGCGGGTCGGCGAGATCGCGTTCTTCGGCTTCGAACTCATGGGGGCGAGGAACTCCCTGGGGGCAGAGGACCGGTCGACGGCGCACGGCATCTCCCGACGGATCGAATCGGGAGACGAGTCCTACGGATCGCGGCCGAACGACCGCGCGAGAGGACCGACGAAGGGTCGAAACAGGGGATCAATCGTACCGATCCCCCGGTTCGCTCGACAGGCCGGCTGCCGACCGTCTCGTACGGTCCGAGCTCGGATCGGCAAGGGCCGGTCGGCACCGATTCGATGCCGATGTCGCTCGTCGATCCCCTTTCTCGAGACCGGAATACGACCGAGCGACTGCGGCGGAGAGATCTCGACCATCTCACCGCCGCCGGTCGATCGACGGCGCCCGTTCTCAGGCGACTCGCAGGGCGCGCGTGTTCTGGGCCCAGCGGATCCAGTCCGACACTTCGTTCCGGTCCGGAACCGGCGCCTTGCGGAGCAGACGCTGACCTTCGGAACCGAGAGCGAAAGGACGGACCTTACCGAGCAGCCGATCGACGTCGGCTGCAGCGAGCTGCTCCGCCGTCTCGACGCCGCAGGCGACCAGCAACTGCGCGTCATGACCTCGCAGATTCGGCACGCGACAGACCAGCTCGGTCTGCTGCTGCCACGCAAGGACGGTGTCGCCGTCGACGCGAGAGAGCCCGAGGCGCTCGGCGATCTCGTCCGCGTCCCCCTTCAGGAGCTGACCGACGGTCCGCACTCCGATCTCGCGAAAACGCTCGGCGCTGCGCGGCCCGATCGACGGCGCCGACTCGATGTCCTGATCGACCTCGAGGAAGAACCGCATCCGCTCGCTGCGATCGGTGCGAGTCGCGATCGAGGCGGCGCGAGACGAAGGATCGGCATGACGACGATCGAAACGGACGGTGGCCTTTCGCTCGCTGCGCGATTCGGATTCGGAGCTCTCGCCATTCGCATCGCGCTCGCGTCGGCGGCGTTCGCGACGCGCTTCACGCTCGGTCCCCTCGGGACGCTCCGCACCGGAGGAGCGCTCGCTGCGCGTCGGACGGTCGCCGCGCGACTCCGTCTCGGAGCGAGATTCGCGTTCGGCTCGATCGGATCGCGAACGAGCGTCGCTCGTCGAAGGCCGTTCGGCCCGCTCCTGGCGATCGTCCCGTTCGTCCCGCCGCTCGCGTCGGTCGCCGTCGCGCGGCGATCGATCGCTCGGCCCTTCGTGATCGATCTCGACATCCCGATAGCCGAACTCGTGCAGCGGTCGGGCGAGCTCGAGCGTCTTGACCCAGGCGCACAACCGCGACAGTTCATCGTCGGTGCCGCCCGCCAACAGACGCCGTCCGTCCTCCGTCTCGCGGAGCGCCCGAATCCGCTGCAGCAGATCGAAGGGGCGAGTCGCACGCAGGGCATTCATCGAGTCGATGCCGCAATGAGCGAGGATCAGAGCATCGAACGGTCGATCGACGACGCCGTCGCACAGCAGCATCGCGGTCGCATGCCACGGGGCGATCCGATCGGTCCAGGCGACCAGCGGCTGTCCCTCGACCAGTCGATTCCGATCGGCTCGCGCCAGCTCGCCCCAGGTCGTGATCGACTGCGACGCCAACCAGCGGCGGAGAGCGACCGAAACGAGCTCGCCCGTTTCGAGCGATCGCCCGCTCCAGAGACCGAACGCATCGGACGAGGAGGCAGAAGGTCGCTCGCCGTCGAGATCATCCTCCTCGAGCCATTGGCCGATCCACGCCTCGGGATCGTCGATCCGGTCGAGACGATCGCCGGTCGAGTACGCCTCGATCTGCGATTCGGTCGTCCAGGTCGCGTTCTCGGCGACCGGCCGACGAGCCATCAGCTGATCGCGAAACTCCCCCGGGAACTCTTCCGCATCGGTGTTGTTGGTTCGATGCACCACCACCCGCTGCTCGACGGCCCGCGGGAGCGGCATCGGTTCGGGACGGCGGATCGGTTCGATGATCCGCGGCGGCAGCTCGGCCGACCATTCGGGAAGCACGCGAATCGCATCGACGCTGCGCCACGACCGAAGACGATCGTGATCGAGTCCGAGCAGCCAGATCGGCGCTCCGATCGTCGCCGAATCGCGCACCGCGTCATCCGCGGCGATCTGCCAAGCGTCGGGGAGCGACGGGAGCGCGATGACGGTCGGCCAGATGCCGTCGGCACCTCGTTCGGCATTCCAGGCCAGGCAGAGACCGAGCGCGACACCGCGTCGCCCCTCGATCGCCAGCGACGACCAGTCGTGCCAGGTCCCGGAAGCATCGGCGACGATCAGGCGAGTCCCGGCGGCGTCGGCCGCTACGCTCGTCCAGCGACCGCAGGTGACTCGCGCCACCCACTTCGCGGCTCGTTCGAGTCGATCGGTGCGGCGGACCGCTCGCCCCCGCTCGTACCGCGCGATCTGAGTCAGCAGCGAGCGATAATGCTCCTCGCCTCGATCGATCTCCTCGCGCAATCGCTCGAGCGCCCGAGTCGCCTCGGTCGGACGGTCGCCGTTCTCGAGGTCGCGCAGCTGCCGCTCGAGTCCCTCGCGACGCCGCTCCAGCTCGCGCCGAGTCGGTTCGTCGGCGGCCAGACGCCCTCGCAGCGAACGGAGACGCTCCGCCTCGATCCGCAGCGCCTCGACCACTTCGGCGCGACGAGCCGAAGGAATCCGCTCGACGACCGACGTCGCGCACGAGCCGGCCAATTCCGCCGTGCAGGTTCCGACGTAGCCGTCCTCGCGAGCGCAGCGGCAGAAGCCCTGCTGAGCCCGCAAGCCGAGCAGTTCGGCCGACACGCCGGAGCGCGACAGCTCTTCGACCGTCCGCTCGCGACCGGCGAGCAGCGCGTTCAGATGACGAGCGATATCCCGCTGCAATCGGCGCAGGTGCCTGAGACGCAGCAGGATGTCGCGACGAGCCAGCGCGGCGTGACGCTGAGCCAGTCGCTCGTGCAGCCGATGGAGTTCGTCGTACAGACTTTCGCAGGTCGCCTTCAGTTCCCCTTCGGCCGGCATGCGACGTTCGCTGCCGGCAGGCCACTGAAGCTCGAGGCGATGAGCCAGACGCAGGATCGATTCGGCCGATGCCTCGAAGTCGAACAACCCGCGACGGATCCGCTGGAACGCCGCCTCGGCCGCTCCATCCGCCGCGATGGCGATGTCGGTCAACTCGGCCCGCGCCCGATCGATTCCGCGCTCGATGCGCTGCTGCGCCTTGCGCCACGAGAGCAGACGGCGATCGATCCGTTCGAGTCGAGCCAGCAGCGGATTGGGCGTCACGATCCGCCGCTCGATCGTTTCGGGAAGACCGCGCAGCTCGGCGCGCAGCGCCCCTTCGCGACGCTCGACGCCGTCGATCTCGAGACGCAACGACGACAGCCGTGCTTCCGAATCGGCGATCTCGCGCTCGGTCGCCGCCAACTCGGAACGGAGCGCTGCGATCCGCTCCCGGTCGGCATCCCGCTCGCTCTCCCAACGGGCGCGCAGGCGATCCCGCTCGGCGATCAGTTCGTCCAGATGCCGGCGCAGTCGAGACGCGTCGTCCAGCCAGCGTTCGTAGTCGGCTCGCCCGATCGACGTGCCGCGCTCGTCGACGACGGTGGTGGAGCTGCCGGCGAGTTCATGAGCCAGCGGCGCGATCCAACTCTCGTGAACCGAATCGGGCTGGTCGGGGCGAAGGTAGGCGGAGAGTTCGTCGCCGATCCGCTGCGGTGCGGCAGCATCGTCGAACCACCAGCCGAGCCGATCGTGCGAGCGGCTGGCGACGCGAGTCCGACCGTCCTGCTTCAGACGCGCCTCGATCCGACCGACCGGTACCCCGTCAAGCGCTTCGTCGAGCGGATCGATCGATCGGGAACGGGACTGGCCGAGCCCTCCGAACCAGCTGCCGAACTCGTCACGCCGCGTCGGCGACGGATGCCACCAGGCGATCACGCGTCCGTCGAGCGTTTCGGTCGTCCAATGACGATCCCCATCCCGGTCCCGAAGACCAATCCGTTCCAGTCGCATCGAAGGCCCTTCCTTGCCGTGCTACCGTCGTCGTCCTGAAAAGCGACAGCATCGGAAGAGTGTTCTAACCCATCCCCCGAGGTCGGCAAAGACGAATGACTCGCGCCGAGCGCGCAGCGAGTGCTAGCAGATGCCTGACACGGGAGGGGGCTCGGCGAGGTACGATCGCGCTGCCGAGGTCCGAGAGCGCGTCGCGGCCCGAGGATGGCGAGACGGGGGACGCGGGGGAGGGGAGTGCCGAGCGGAAAGCGCGGAGCGACACCGACATCGGGCCGGTGTCGCTCTGACCTTCGCCAAGTCGGCTCAGCGATACGCGATCGCGTCGCGGCCGTAATCGTCTCGCACTTCGTAGTCGTAGAAGTAGCGGGCGATCCGGTAGCTCAGTTCGGACAGGTACATCTGCTCGAACTGCGTCTCGGTCGTGTCGATCGCGGGGGAACCTTCGGTCGGATACGAGAACGGAATCGGGCCTCGCTTGAAGACCTGCTTCCCTTCCTTGATGTCGAAGACGCGCACCGAATACATGCAGCTCCCGCGATACAGCGTCCCGCCGGCCCGCAGGTGATAGTCCGCGACCTCGACGGTGATCACCTTGTCGGCGCGGAGCGACTGGCCGATCGCGATGAAGTCGGGGTCGCGCGAGCGCTCGTCGATCGCCCCCGAGACTTCGAGCTGCGGAATCAGCTCGATCTTCTTCTTGTATTCCATCCCCAATCGCGCCTCGATCAGCTGCGCCAGCACCTGCATCGAGTAGTCGGGACCGACGCCGCGACCATCGGACAAGACGGCGATCGCGACGCGCTGATCCTTCAGGTCGTCGTACTCCGCCTTCTGCTTGTGGCCGACGAGGACGTACAGGAGCTGCGATCCCATGCCGATGCAGCCGAAGCTCGGGAGGATCGCTCCCGCGACGACCGACCAGAGCAAGAGCGATCGGCGAAACGAACGTCGCTGCCTCATCCTGCGACCCTCCTTGGTCGTTCGGAACGCCGTCAAGCGGCCGAACGTCCGAAGGACGTCAACCGGCGAGCAGGCGATAGATCCAGTGGGTGAGCGTGATTCCGATCACCGACAACCCGACGACCAGAATCGTCCGATCCGAAGGAGCTCCGATCCAGCAGCGACCGATCAGCGCCGAGACGAACATCCAGGGGCCGAGCAGCAGGGCACAGGTCGCCAGCATCGTTCCGGCCACATTGGNNCGTTCCCCTTCATCAGCCAAGCCCAACTGGTCGTCATCCCGCAACTCGGGCAATGCCGGCCGAAGATCTCCTTGAACGAACAGGCCGGAAGCGTCCCGCCCGGATCGGTTCCGAGCAGCGGCAGCTTCAGTTGTCGATGCGTCCCGAAGCCGTCCGGGCTCGGAGTCAGCCAGGCCGCGATGCCGAGCAGCGTCAGCAGCAGAGCCCCTCCGAACGCCATGACGATCCGAGCTCCGATCGACAGTCGGATCGGTTCCGATGCGACCGCGACGATCGGTTCGACCGCCGGAGCCGAGGCTTCCGAGGCGATCGGGGCGGGAGAGTAGCGATTCACAGGGGGCTCCGCAAGCCGGATCGGTTCCCCGTTCGCGTTCAGCAAGAGACGCGAGGGGGGCGAACCTTCGGTCCCCGCACGTTAACGACGCCCGAGCCCCTCGTCCAGCGACTCGGCCCGCGCCCCGATCCTGACGACCTCGCTCCGCCGCCATCGCCGATCGTCATCCCGCATCGGCCGCGACGCGAACGGCGAGCCATGCCCGCAGTGCCGTAACGGAGGTCGGGAATGCGACGAGGGGCCCGGATCGTGTTCGATCCGAGCCCCTCGCAATGAACGCTTCGTCTTTCGTTCCGGCTCGTTCGCCGGCCATTCGGTCAGCCGACGACTTCGGTCGCCGAGACGACCGGCATTTCGACGACCGGAAGGGTCGCGGAGGCCGCTCCCTTGACGTAACCGAGGTCGCGAACCACTTCCAGGATCTCGCTGCAGGTCGGGAACATCCGCCCGCTGCGGCGCTTGTAGTCGTCCATCGCCCGCATGAACTCGAGCTCCTCGTCCGAGTAGTCCCGCTCGCAGGTGGTCGGGTCGATCTGGCGGCGACGCTGCACCTTGCGACGCTCGACGGTCACCTCACTCGCCTCGGCCCGACGCTCGTCTCCCTTGCGACGCCCCATCTCGTCCAGCTGCTTGACTTCCGGCTTCGACTTCTTCTTGGACATCGTCATGATTCGGACCTCCGAGGAGCAGGCATTCGAAACAGGTCGCTCGGCGATGCCCCGTTTGATCGTCCGCCCCGGTGCGAAGATTGATCGTCTGGCGAAAGACGATCGTTTGCGACACCTGCGTCGATCGGAGAGCGGCGAAGGACTCGGCAGACTCGAACGCCGCTCTCGAAACCGGACTCGCCCCGCAATCGTTACCGATTTCCGCGGCGCGGCATTTCGGAGAAGCCAAGAAGGAAGTGCGAGTCGGGTGAAGGCGCGAGACCGAATCGATCGGATCGATTATCGCGCCTGAGGTCGCACGAACTGTCGCTGGTCGACGGAGCGCCGACGAGCGATCCGCGACGCGCTCGCGGTCCGCCGACGATGCGCCGGGCGAACGAGACGGTCGCATCGACGGTGCGACCGACGAAGCAGCAACGGGCCGACGGTCGATCGAGAAGTGAATGCGATGCGACGCGGAGTCGACCGGCGAAGACCGTCGCGGGCGAGTCGACCGAGGCGCAGCGTCAGACGCGAACCGGACGATCCGATCGCGGCAGGACG
>DMPQ01000339.1 GCA_003455945.1 Planctomycetaceae bacterium | reverse complement strand
CATCGCCGGCTTCCCCTCGAAGATGCTGAAGTAGGTGTTGACCTTCCAGAGGATGTGGTCGAGCTTCGCGAGAGTAAGGAAGAGCTGCGTGTCGGCGCTGGCGGAGTCCTTGGACGCCGAGCGAGTCAGCTGATTCGTCTCTTCGAGCACGCGAACATGGCGGAGGATCTCTTCGCCGACGGCGACCGCCTGTCGCTCGATGTTCGACAACAGCGACGTCGACTCGCGCGACGCGGACATGACCTGGGCGGTCTGATTGCGGATCTCGCCGACGGCGTTGCGAGTCGCCTGGGAGAGCTCCTTCACTTCGTGGGCGACTACGGCGAACCCGGCTCCTGCCTCACCGGCCCGAGCCGCTTCGATCGTCGCGTTCAGGGCAAGGAGCTTCGTCTGGTCCGAGATGTCCTCGATCAGGCCGACCACCTTGGCGATGTCGGCGAGCATCGCATCGGTCGCTTCGATCTGACGTCGCGATGTCGAGATATCGTCGGAGAGCTGCTGAGCGTGTCCGCTGAGCGTCGTCGACTCGTTGGCCAGATCGCCGCAGTGCCGCTCGATCCGCTCGAACCGCTGCAGGTTGTTCTCGCTCCGCGCGACCGCTTCGGTCAGATCGCTCTGGACGCCGATCAGCGCCTCGCGAAGATGCCGGTTCTCCTGGTGACTCAGGCGCAGCAGGCCGTTCGGACGCGACGACGATGCGGAGACCGGGTACGAATCGAGAGGGGAACCGAACGCGATCGGTTCGGCGGTCGACGAATTCGGCGACATGAGGGGGGGCTCCTCGGGCAAGCGAGTGGGATGGTCGGCGACCGACCGATCGAAAGGCGATCTCCTTGCCCGGAATCTAGAACACGCGGCGGCAAAGGCGAGTCGGAACGGCGGGTCGCCCCGAGTCGGTCAGGACGCGATCGGCGTGAAAAGAGGCCCGTGCTGAGGTGGGCGAGCCGCCGCGGGCACTCATCGGACGCCTTGGAGCCGAGCTGCCTGGGTCTTCCCAACTTCTCTCGTCACCCGCGATCTCCCCGCGTCCCTCCCGGTCCGCTCGGGCCGGCCGGTTCCGAGCGACTCCTTTTCGGCCGCTCCCTCGCCACGCCTCGAATTCGCTCGACCGGTCGCCCGCACGTGACGATACCCGATTGACGACACGCATGTCGCATGTCTATAGTGCCGTCCGTCATTCGGGACCGTTGGGCATCGGAGGGGACGAGAAGATGACGGACGCTCTTGCCGCGCTGGCCTGGGTACCGGGAATCGCACTGATCACCGCGGCGATGGTGCCGGCGACGATCACGAATCGACGCCCCCTGCGCTACGGCCGGTTCGTCACCGCCGTCGCGGCAGCCGGGTGGCTCCTGTCGATCGCCGTCGCGATCTCGGTCGGCGCCGAACCGAAGACGGTCGCGATCCTGTCGGCCATCCCGGTCGGAGCCCTGCATCTCGATCCGCTGACCGGCCTGGTCGCCGGGCTGATCGGACTGCTCGGAACGGTCGTCCTGCGATTCTCGATCCGGTACCTGGACGGCGATCCGCGTCAGGGGACCTTCCTGGGCCGGATGGCGTTCACGCTCGGCGCGGTCGAACTGATGGTGGTGGCGGGTGATCTGCCGACGCTGCTCATCGCCTGGATCGCGACCAGCCTGGGGCTGCATCGTCTGTTGACCTTCCGCCACGACCGCCCCGAGGCGCTCGTCGTCGCGCGGATCAAGTTCCTGACGAGTCGCCTGGGGGATGTCGCGCTGATCGCCGCGACGCTGATCGCCTGGGACCTGTTCGGCACGCTCCGCTTCGACGAGCTGTTCGCGGCGGTAAGGAATCCCGAAGCGGCCGGTTCGATCGAACCGATCGCGATCCTGCTCGCCATCGGAGCGATGACCAAGTCGGCTCAGTTTCCCTTCCACAGCTGGCTCCCCGACACCCTCGATACGCCGACTCCCGTGTCGGCGCTGATGCATGCCGGAGTGATCAACGCGGGGGGCTTCCTGGTGATCCGACTGGCGCCGCTGATCTCGCTCTCGCCGACCGCCGCGGCTCTGCTGGCCGGCATCGGCTCGCTCACCGCCTCGCTCGGTCTGCTGACCGCCGCGACTCAGCCGAGCATCAAGCGCGGCCTCGCCTGGTCCACCGTTTCCCAGATGGGATTCATGATGATGCAGTGCGGACTCGGAGCGTACTCGGCCGCGGTCCTGCATCTGATCGCGCACTCGGCCTACAAGGCGCACGCCTTTCTGTCGAGCGGCAGCGTGCTCGACGGCTCGCCGCTCTCCGCGCCGGCTCGCGACGCCCGCTCGCCGCTCGGAGCGCCGTTCCGTTTCGGACTGCTCGGGGCGGCCATCGTGCTGGCGTTCGGACTGCCGATCGCCTGGGGCTTCGGCATGCTCTCCGCCGACAAGGCCGGATTCGTGGTGCTCGGGCCGATCGTCGTGCTCGCACTCGGCCAGTGGCTGGGGCGAGCCTTGGCCGGTGGAGACCGAGTCGTCGCGACGTTCGCGGTGATCCGGTCGGCCGGGATGCTCCTGGCTTATGCGGTCGCCTACACCGCGATCACTCGGCTGCTCGGCGACGCCGTGCCGTCGGGGTCCGACCTCTCGGCGACCGTCAGGACGATCGCGATCCCGTTCGCTCTGATCCCGTTTCTTCCGGCGCTGCTCCTCCCTTGGATCGCCGATCGGCTTCCCGCTCGCGTCGTCGCGGTCCTGTGGGTTCACGCTCACGCCGGCTTCTATCTGGATCTTCCCTGGCGCCGCTGGGCGTCGCACTTCGGTCCGCTGGTTCCGGCTCGCTGATCCGCTTCCGATCTTTCGCGGCGCGAGACCTCGTCCTTGGCTGCCCCTTCGAGTATCGACTTACGGAGTGATTCCGGCATGACGATCCGATCCGTTCGCGTTCTCGACGCTCCGATCCCGTCGACCGTCCCTCCCTCCGGCGCCGGCGAGGAGCTCGGCGATCTGCTGAACTCGGTCCGCTCGCTGATCGCTCCGTTCTGGCCTTTGGCCGATATGGTGGCGGTCAATCCGCTCTTCGGGCTCGTCGATCGATCGTTCTTCGCGGCGGCGACGCGGATGAGCGAGCTGCGCGACTGCGATCCGCTCCCGTCGCTCGAACTGCTTCGCGACGCTTATCGACGCGGCGAGTTCGGCGACGACGACCTTCGCCAGGCGCTGGCGAGCGAACGGCGACGGATCGCCGACAGCTCGACTCCGGTCGGCTTCGACGATCTGAAGACCGCGGTGCAGTCGGCCGACCTGTCGACCGATTCGGTTCGGGCGCGGCGCGAGGCGTCGTCGCGACGTCGCGTGCTGACGATCGCCGAGGCGATCGATCGAGCCGACGGTACGAACCTGCAATCCGAAATCGTCGGCGAGATCTCGCGGTGGTGCGCGTCGTACTTCGATCTCGGCCAAGCGGCGTGGCCCAACCCCTTTCGCAGGCTTCGACTCTGGGACGCCTGGCGAGCGACCGCGTCGGTCGATCGGCGGTTCGCCCTCGAGTCGGTTCCGTCGTTCCGCGACTGGGTCCGCCGCCTTCCTGCCGATCCGCTGACGGCGATCGGCGCGATGCTCGACGCGACCGGACTCCCTCAGGCTCGGCGACGCGACTTCCTCGCGACGCAGCTCCTCTCGATCGCCGGCTGGGCTTCGTACGTCCGACGCGAGTCGTTCGGTCGCACGGTGGCGGTCGACGAGGATCGGCTGTTCGATCTGCTCGCAATCCGCCTGGCGTACGATCTCGCCCTGACTCTCGGCCGACCTCCGATTCCGGTCGAGCGGCTGTTGCCGATCCCCGACGAATCGAGTCGGCGTGAGCGGGAGCGATCGGCGCTGATCCGGCGGCTGCTGCTGATCGCCTCGGAGCGAGGCTACCGGCGGTCGCTGATGACCGATCTGATCTCGGGAAGCCAGTCGGGCGCGACGCGCGGCATCACCTCAGCCGACACGTCCGCGGAGCGCGCGACGGCTCAGCTGGTCTTCTGTATCGACGTCCGATCCGAACCGCTGCGCCGCCATCTCGAAAGCACCGACTCGGGAATCGCGACCTTCGGCTTTGCCGGCTTCTTCGGCCTGCCGCTGTTGCGAATCGGCCTCGGCGATACCGATGGCCCGCACCAGTGTCCCGTGCTGCTGCAGCCGAAGTTCAAGGCGATGGAAACGGTCTCGGGTGATGAACACCGGCGACAGGAAGCGATCCGCGGGCGACGACGCTCGGCACTCCGCGGGAAGCTAGCGAAGCTTCTGGCGAGCGGCGGCGCCTCGGCCTTTCCGATGGTCGAATCGTTCGGCCTAGGTTTCGCCGCACGACTGATCGGACGGACCTTCGTCACGCCGCGGACCGCCGCTCGTCCTTCGACGACCGACCGGATCGAACGGACGGCGACGATGCCCGTTCTGCCGATCATCGGTCCCGAAGAGGTCGAGCTCGAGCGACGAATCGACCTNNCTCGTCGTCTTCTGCGGCCACACGACCGAAGTGACGAACAACCCGCTCAAGGCCGGCCTCGAATGCGGCGCCTGCGGAGGTCATTCGGGCGAGACGAACGCCCGAGTCGCTGCGGCGCTGCTCGAGGATCCCCAGGTGCGACGCGGTCTTGCCGCTCGCGGCATCCCGATCCCGGATGATGTCCGCTTCGTCGGCGGCGTCCACGTCACCACGACCGACGAGGTGCGACTGTTCGACGACTCGCAGGTCGCCGAGACGCACGCCGACGATCTGCGCTCGCTCGGCAGCAGTCTGACTCGCGCCGCTGCGGCGGTTCGAGCCGAACGGGCTGCCGGTTTCGAGGACGAGACGCCCGAGGGGCTGATCCGTCGGAGTCGTGACTGGTCCGAGGTCCGTCCCGAATGGGGCCTCGCCGGCAACGCCGCTTTCGTCGCCGCACCGCGAAGCCGGACCCGGTCGATCGATCTCGGCGGCCGAGTCTTTCTGCACAGCTACGATGCTCGGCACGATACCGAAGGGAAGACGCTCGAACTGATCCTCACGGCGCCGGTCGTCGTCGCGCACTGGATCAACCTGCAGTACTTCGCTTCGGTCACCGATCCGCTCGCCTTCGGCAGCGGCGATAAGACGCTGCATAACGTCATCGGTCGTTTCGGGGTACTCGAGGGGAACACGGGGGACCTGCGGACCGGCTTGGCGTTGCAGAGCGTCAGCGACGGGAATCGCCCCAGGCATCTGCCGCTGCGGCTGCTGGTGATCGTCGAGGCGACTCCCGAAGCGCTCGATCGGGTCATCGCTCGCCATCCGATCGTGCGCGATCTGGTCTCGGGGGACTGGATCACGCTCGTCTCGATCGCGGACCAACGAACGCTCCGCCGGACGGCCGACGGCCAATGGGGAGCCGAGACGTTCGGATCCGATGAAGCGATCGACCACCATCGTTCCTCGCGTCGCGTCTCGCAGCCGGCCTGAACGGACAAGTCCCCGACGGCGGAGGCCGACCGTGCTCGAACGAGATCGAGCGACCGGCGTCAGCCCTTCGCTGCGCACCTCCGCCTAGTTTTTACGTCGGCCTGACGACTCGAACCCCGCCGACTAGACTCGTCGTCCGAACGATCGGCCGCGGTCTCTCGTCCTGCCTCGTACGGCTCGACCAGCCGCGGGGCGAGGCGAGGGACGATGAGCGGCGACAGCGAGACGATCCGACAGGCGATCGACCGGATCTACCGGGACCAGGGGCGACGCATCTTCGCGTCTCTGGTCCGTCTGCTGCGCGACTTCGATCTGGCGGAAGAGGCGCTCCACGACGCGTTCGCGGCGGCGACCGAAGCTTGGGCGCGAGACGGAGTTCCCGAGCAGCCGCGCGCCTGGCTCGTTTCGACCGGACGCTTCCGAGCGATCGACGCGCTGCGGCGGCGCCATCGTCTGGACGATTCGCGCGACGACCTGCTTCGGCTCCGCGAGCATCTGGCGGAAGCGAATGCGGCGCGATCGGACCAGGAGATCGAAGACGATCGACTCCGTCTGATCTTCACCTGTTGTCATCCGGCGATCGATCCGTCGGTCCGAGTCGCGCTGACGCTGCGCGAGGTCTGCGGACTGACGACCGAGGCGATCGCGACCGCCTTTCTGGTTCCGGTGTCGACGATGGCCCAGCGGATCGCGCGCGGCAAACAGAAGATCCGCGTCGCGGGGATTCCGTTCGAGGTGCCGTCGGGGCGCGAACTGCTCGAACGACTCGAGCACGCGCTGGCGGTCATCTACCTGGTCTATTCCGAAGGGCATGCCGCCTCGACCGGAGCCGAATTGCGACGCTGCGATCTGACCGACGAGGCGATCCGTCTGGGGCGTCTGATGGTCGATCTGCTTCCCGCCCCCGAGTCGCTCGGTCTGTTGGGGCTGATGCTGCTGCAGGAATCTCGCGCCGCGACTCGGACCGACGATCGGGGAGATCTGATCCTGCTCGAACATCAGGATCGATCGCGTTGGGATCGGTCTCGGATCGCCGAGGGGCTCGCGCTGATCGAGCGTTCGCTGTCGACGCGACGATTCGGCAGCTACACGCTGCAGGGAGCGATCGCGGCCGAGCATGCACGGGCCGAGACGTTCGAGGTGACCGATTGGCGACGCATCGTCGCGATCTACGACGCCCTCGCGTCGCTTCATCCTTCCCCCGTGATCGATCTCAACCGAGCCGTCGCGCTGGCGATGCGCGACGGCCCGACGGCCGGTCTGGAGGCGATCGACGCGATCCTGGATCGGGGGGAGCTGACCGAGTTCCATCGCGCCCATGCCGCGCGAGGGGAGTTTCTCAGGCGACTGGAGCGGCGCGAGGAAGCGATCGCGTCGTTCGAGCGGGCGTTGGCAGGAACCCGGCAGGAAGCGGAGCGGCGGTTTCTGGCCGAGCAGATCGAGCGGCTGCGGAACGAGGGGGGGTAAGCCGAACGATTTCGGATTTTCTTTTCGACCGCTGTCGAATCCGGGCGGAGCCGCTCGACTATCGGGCATGACGCGAAACGAGCGGTTCGCTCGGCGATTCGCGGAATCCCTGAAGCCGGAGCCTGCCGATGCCCGTCCGCTCGAGAATCACGCCGTTCCTCTGGCTGGAACACTCCGCCGAAAGCGCGGCCCGCTTCTACTGTTCGCTCTTTCCGAACTCGGCGATCGAGCAGTTCGTCCGCCTCCCCGAACCTTCGCCGTCGGGGGATGCGGTCGCGTCGGTGACCTTCGTGCTCGACGGACTGCCGCTGATCGCGTTCAACGGCGGTCCGCATTTCCGACTGAACGAAGCGTTCTCGTTGCAGGTCGATTGCGCGGATCAGGCCGAGGTGGACCGACTGTGGGAGGCGTTGACGACGGATGGAGGTCAGGCCGGCCACTGCGGCTGGCTCGTCGACCGCTTCGGCGTTTCGTGGCAGATCGTTCCGCGCGGGTTGATCGAGCTGCTTTCGGACCCGGATCGAGGTCGCTCGTCTCGCGCCACGCAAGCGATGTTCGGCATGTCGAAGCTCGACATCGCCGAACTCCATCGGGCGGCCGACGCGAACGACTGACGTTCGACGTCGTTCCTCGGCAGCCTGCATGCCCCACTTTCCGAAGACTCTCCCTCGCATCGGAGCTCCCATGAAGTACCTGCTGCTCGTCTACAGTCCGGAAGACGCCTGGAGTCCCGAGGAGTGGACGGCGTGTACGGTGAAGTCGACCGAGATCTGTCGCGAACTGGCGGAGCGAGGGGAGTTCATCGACGCGTCGCCGCTGCATCCGGTCGCGACGGCGACCAGCGTGCGGCTTCGCGATGGGGCTCGCCTGGTGACCGACGGCCCGTTCGCCGAGACGCGCGAGCAGCTGGGGGGCTATTTCCTGATCGATGTCGCGGACCTCGATCGCGCCATGGCGATCGCGGCGCGACTGCCGGCGGCCGAAAAGGGGACGGTCGAGATCCGGCCGCTCTTTCGTCTGGAAGGGCTGCCTTCGCCGAGCGCCGATCGTTGAGCGAGCGGACGGCTCGGCTTCGCGATTCGACTCGCCGCTCGGCAGGGCGACTCCATCGCCTGTCATCGCGCAGTCCGCCGCTCTCGGCCGACTTCGTTGCGAACCACCGACTCCCTGAACTCCCACAAGGAATCGATCCATGAAACTGCATACGTATCTGAGCTTCGACGGAAAGACCGAAGAAGCGTTCGAGACCTATGCCGCGATTCTCGGCGGCAAGGTGACTGCCGTGAACCGCTATCGCGACACGCCGGCCGCGGCACAGGTTTCTTCCGGTGCGCAGGACGCGGTGATGCACGCTCGACTCGAGATCGGCGATCGCGTGCTGATGGGAAGCGACGCGATTCCGGAGTATCCGTATCGGCCGATCGTCGGCGCTCAGGTCGTGATCGATCTGGACGACCCGAGCGAAGCGGAGCGGATCTATGCGGCGTTGTCCGAAGGGGGGCGTATCGAGCTGCCCCTCCAGGAGACCTTCTGGTCCCGGAAGTTCGCCATGTTCGTCGATCGTTTCGGCGTTCCGTGGATGATCAATTGCGTCTGAATCGAAGCGTTCGTTCCGTCTTGCCGCGGCCGTCTCTCGCCGCCGGCGTATCGATACGAGGAGTCATGAGATGAAGGTGATGGTGATCGTTCACGCGACCGCATCGTCCGAGGCGGGCGAGATGCCGAGCGCCGAGATGTTCGAGGCGATGGGAAGGTACAACGAGCAACTGATCGAGGCGGGCATCATGGTCGAAGGAGCCGGGCTGAAGCCGAGCTCGGCCGGTGCCCGTGTTCGCTTCGCGGGAACGGAACGCCTGGTGACTCAGGGGCCGTTCGCCGAGACGCGCGAACTCATCGCCGGCTATTGGCTCTGGCAGGTCGACTCGCTCGAGCAGGCGATCGAATGGGTGAAGCGTTGCCCCAATCCGATGCCCGAAGAGTTGGAGATCGAGATCCGGCCGCTCTTTGCCGCCGAAGACTTCGTCAGTCTGATGACGCCCGAGCAGATCGAGCACGAAGCGACACTGTTGGCCAAGACGCTGCAGCTCGCTCCCCCGCGTTTCGAACGGATCGACGAACTTCGGCTCGTCGGCCTCTCGCAGCGTCATCCCATCGACGACCCGCTCGGGATTCCGGGTCAGTGGGAATCGTTCCTGCCGCTCGTCGGGCGACTGGGGATCGGCGATCCGCAGGTCTACTATGGAGCGTGCGTCGCCTGCGACGGATCGACCGCTTTCGAGTATGTGGCGGCGGTCGAATCAGACCGGGAGAGTCCGCTTCCGGCCGAGCTGACTCGGGTCGAGGTTCCGGCGCGGCGCTATGCGATCTTCGATCACCACGATCACGTCTCGAAGCTTCAGGAAACGTTCGAGCGGATCTGGAAGCGGTGGCTCCCGGAGAGCGGGTTTCGGGCGGCCGATGCGCCGGTCCTGGAGCGTTACGGACGTGAGTTCGATCCGCGAACCGGCATGGGCGGGATGGAAGTGCTGATCCCCTTGGCCGACTGATTCGCAGAGATCGGCGAGAGGTCGGCTTCGCGGACAGGAAACGATCATCGGCGAATGACGGTAAGGTCCGAGCCCCCTCGTACGTCGCTGATCGGTTCGAACTCGGAATCGACGCTTTCGGCAACGCGGCCTCGAGGTCGACGTGTCGGCCACCCCCTTCAGCTAAGGATTCGACGGCTCATGAGCGGCAATCGCGGAATGAAGATCGCAGGTTGGATCGTCAGCGTCCTGGTCTTTCTCTTTCTGGCCGTCGTCAGCGGTTCGGGGAAGTTCATCGGCTTCGAAGGGATGGACGAGATGCTGGCCAAGATGGGGCTCGACCGGGACCTGCTCTTCCGGATCGGGATTCTCGAAGTGACGCTTGCGGTGCTCTATCTGATTCCGCGCGTCGCCTTTCTGGGAGCGATCCTGCTGACCGGTTATCTCGGCGGCGCGGTGCTGACGCATCTGCGGATCGGCGATCCGTTCTTCTTTCCGATCATCATCGGCGTCGTGATGTGGGTCGGCCTCGGGCTGCGCGATCCGCGCGTCTTCGCTCTGGCGTTCGGCGGTTCGCCGCGTCCCGAGAATCGGCCGTTCGGCGAAGGTTGAGTCGCGTCGAGAAGCGGAATCGACACACCGTTGTCGTCGCCCGGCTTCGGTTACGATGACGCGACGGTCGAGCGACCGAGTCGGCGGAGTTCGGTCCGTCCCCGGTCGCTCGACGATCCGGTCCGACGAGTCGACTCATGCCCGAACTCAGTCTGCTGCGCCGCGGCGATCCGCTCGCGGATCCGTCGGCGCAGCTCGTCATTCTCGACGGCGCGTTCCCCTCCTTCGATCGCCGCCTGGCGGACGACGGGGCTCCTCCACTGTGCGCCGGCGGAGTCGAAACGCTTCAGGTGAATGTCGGGCGAGTCTGCAATCAGACCTGTCGTCACTGTCATGTCGATGCGGGCCCGGATCGTCGCGAGGCGATGAGCGAGGCGATCGCCCGTGCCTGTCTCGATCTGCTGATCGATCGAGGGATTCCGACGCTCGACATCACGGGAGGCGCTCCCGAGATGAATCCCAACTTCCGGTTGCTCGTCGAGCGAGCGGCCGAGGCGGGGCGTCAGGTGATCGACCGCTGCAATCTGACGATCCTTACCGCTCCCGGCTACGAGGATCTGGCCGAGTTCCTCGCCGCTCATCGTGTCACGATCGTCGCCAGTCTGCCGTGCTACCTGGAAGAGAACGTCGACAAGCAGCGCGGGGATCGAGTCTTTGCGCGATCGATCGAGGCGTTGCGTCTCCTCAATCGGCTCGGCTACGGCCGTGACGGCGGTCCCGAGCTGCAGTTGGTCTTCAATCCGATCGGCCCTTCGTTGCCTCCCGATCAGCAGAAACTCGAAGCGGACTATCGCCGCGAGCTCCGAGAGCGATACGGCATCGAGTTCAGCCGGTTGCTGACGATCACCAATCTGCCGATCAGCCGCTTTCTGGACGATCTGCAGCGAACCGGGCGGCTCGCGGCCTATGCGACGCGACTGACCGAGGCGTTTCGCGGCGACAACGTTCCGCGACTGATGTGCCGCGCGACCTTGTCGGTCGACTGGCGCGGGTTCCTGTACGACTGCGATTTCAACCAGATGCTCGACCTCGGCGCGCGGGTGGATGATCGATCCGAGTCGACCGGCGGCGACTCGCGAATCGGACCGCGTCTGCATCTGAGCGATCTGGACGATGCGACCTGGGAGCGATTGGCGCGGCGACGGATCGTCACCGCCGGACACTGTTTCGGCTGCACGGCGGGAGCGGGCTCCAGCTGCGGCGGCAGCCTGTCGGCCGGCGCATGACGACCGAACGCCTGATCGTGCTCGCTCGGTGGCCGGAAGCGGGACGCTGCAAGACGCGCACGATCCCGGCGCTGGGGCCCGACGGAGCCGCGACGCTGCAGCGGATCTTCACGCATCGCGTGCTCGACCAGGCACGACGCCTTGCATCGCGTCGCCCGATCGGGATCGAAGTCCGATTCACCGGCGGCTCGACCGAGGCGATGCGTGCGCTCTACGGCGACGATCTGTCGTATCGCGAGCAAGGGACCGGCGACCTGGGAGATCGCCTGATCCGCGCCTCGTCCGAGGCGTTCGTCGAAGGGGCGAGTCGCGTCGTGATGATCGGNNGATCGGCTCGAACGAACGATGCGACACGCTCTTTCGCGAGATCCGCTGGAGCAGTTCGGACGTGCTGCGCGATACGCGGCGACAGGCAGCGATCGCCTCGCGCCGCGTGACGCTCCTCGAGACGTTGCCCGACGTGGACGAGCCGGACGATCTGCTCGTCTGTCGACGCCATGGAGACGCCTTTGCCGAACTGTTCGGTGACGAATCTCCCGATCGCCTGTCGATCATCGTGCCGACTCGGAACGAAGAGGCTTCGATCCGGGGGACGGTCGAATCTCTGACGGCCGATTCGCGCTGCGAGGCGATCGTCGTCGACGGCGGCAGCGAAGACGGCACCGCTCGGGCGGCGCGCGACGCCGGAGCTCGCGTGATCGAGATGGCGGGACCGAGATCGCGCCGCCTGAACGCCGGCGCGGCGGTGGCGACCGGCAGCACGCTCCTGTTCCTGCATGCCGATTGCCGACTTCCCGATCGGTTCGTCGACGCGATCTTTCGGACGCTGCAGAGCGGTGCGATCGGCGGTGCGTTCCGCCTGGAGGTCGACGATCCCCGACCGATCTATCGGAGGATCGAGCGATTCACGGCGTGGCGATGTCGGTGGTGGGGCCGACCGTACGGCGATCAGGGGCTGTTCGTGCGAGCCGATCGGTTCCGCGAACTCGGTGGCTTTCGCCCCTGGCCGTTGATGGAGGACTACGAGTTCGTCGGGCGAATGCGGCGCGCGGGACGAGTCGTGCTGCGCGACGAGGGAATCGTCGCTTCGGCGCGTCGCTGGCAACGTCTCGGACCATGGCGAACGACGCTGACCAATCAGGCGATCGTCGCGGCGTACCACCTGGGCGTCTCGCCCGAGCGGCTGGCCGCCTGGTATCGCCGCTGAGCACACGAGTCGATGCGATCCGCGTCGCGAGCCTTCATCGCGATGCCTTCGCCGCGGAGCAGGTCCGTTCACGATTCGAGGTAGCGTTCGTCCTCGTCGAGATCGTCGTCCTCGATGGCCTCGCTGCGGCGTCGCCCGGTGGTCAGCGCCTGGTGGAGCGGACAATCGTCGTCGATCGGCCGACCTCGTCGGTAGCGATCGAGCAGTCGGTGCGACGCGACGGCAAGTTCGCGGCGCACCTCACGGCGAGCCCCGCGTGCGCGAACGATCCTGAGATCGTCGTAGTCGGTGGTCTGGTGGCGCATCCAGGCGATCACCGCGGCCGCGGCTCGCCCCTCGATCGGGATCCGCTCGGTTCGCGCGACGGTCCCGCTGCCGACCGGCGTGGCGTGTGCGGCGACGAGTTCGGCCATCCGCTCGGCCAGCTCGCGATACTCGTCAGGGAAGTCGAGAAACGCGAGGATCGCGCCGCGAAAGTCCTCGACATATGCCTGTTGCTTCCGCTCGCGCGAGGCGGCGGCCGAGGCGCGCTTGCGGGCATAGGCCGGGTCGGCTCGTTCCTGCTCGAGTTCGGCGCGGATCCGTGCGATCGTCTCGGCCGGAGCGAGCACACCGCGCCGGAAGATCTTGCCTCGCTTCGGCTCGATGACCGACCAGCAAGGTCCCGCGCTCTTGACGCGTCGCGTCAGTCCGGGATCGCCGGGGGGGAGCAACTCCCATCCCTCCGGAATCGACACCGCCCCCTCCTTGGGATCGGTCAGCCGGCCGGTCTTCGGATCGAGAGTGACTTCGCGGTGTTGTTGAGGCATCGAGGCGGAGGGGCGAGAGTCGGGATCGAGAACGGTCGGCGAGTCGGGCGAACGACTGCGCCGAGATTGACTCGGCTCTGCCCGACGGCGACCTTGAACATTCGTACCGGAAAGGTCGTCGTGCGAGAAGTCTCGAGGAGGCAAGCGATGGGAAGCAGCGGGTTCGGGCCGGCTCGATCATCGATGTTGGCGATGCTGCTCGGTTGCTTCGCGGCGACCGGTATCGAGGCGACAGGTCGTGAGACGGGCGAAACGTCGGAGCGCGAGTCGCCGATCGTCGTCGAGAATCGGCGCGAGGGGGCTCGCGACTGGCAGCTGACTCGCGTCCGTCATGATGCGCCCGGTTTCCGGAGTCCGTGGATCGAAGGGTACTGCTCGAAGCAGAGCGTGGCGGCAGGAGAGCGGCTGGAGGTGAAGGTCTCGACCGATCCGCCGGTGCCGTATCGAGTCGAGATCTTCCGGATGGGCTACTACGGCGGCCGAGGTGCGCGACAGGTCGACTCGCTCGGCCCGTTCCAGGGAAAGACTCAGCCGGTGCCGGAGAGCGACGAGACGCGACTGCACGAGTGCCGCTGGGAGACGTCGTTCGAGCTGACGATTCCCGACACGTGGTTGAGCGGCGTCTATTTGGGGCGTCTGACGACCGAGCCGACCGACGAGCGGGCGTACTGGCAGAGCTATGTCGTCTTCATCGTGAAGGACGATCGTCCGGCCGACATCCTGTTCCAGTGTTCGGACAACACCTGGCAGGCGTACAACCGCTGGCCGGACGACGATTCGGTCTACACGCATCCGCGAGGCGGGCAGGGGCCGTGGGCACGCGTCAGTTTCGATCGGCCGTACGGTCGCGAGGCGCAGCATGACGGGGTCGTCGACGATCCGCTGACGTTCGGCTCGGGGGAGTTCCTGCCGCTCGAGTTTCCGCTGGCCTACTGGTTGGAAGAGCAGGGGTACGACGTCACGTACTGCTCGAACTCGGACCTTCTCGATCCGGCGCGCGGGCTGAAGTGTCAGGTCTTCATCAGCATCGGCCATGACGAGTACTGGGACCTGCGACAGTTCCACAGCGTCGAGCGACTGCGCGACGAGGGAGTCGACCTGCTCTTCCTGTCGGGGAACAGCATCTGTTGGGTATCGCCGCTGAGTCCGTCGTGGGACGGACGCGAGAACCGGATCTTCTTTCGAGGCGGACCGTACGGCGCGGAGAACGAGTACGCGGTGGGACGCGAACGGGATCATGGTCCCTTTCCGCATCGCGGACCCGACTNNGGGACCGGCCTGCGCGCCGGGGAGGGGATCCCGGGTCTGATCGGTTGGGAGTATCACGGCCAGCCGGCCGATCTGCCGGGGCTCGAGGTGGTGGCATCGGGGACGGCGTGGCAGGGAGGGGACAATCCGCAACGCTGGACGGCGACGATCCATCCGGGGCCGAAAGGAAACTTCGTCTTCAATGCGGCAACGATCTTCTGGGCTCAGGGGCTCTCGAGTCCGCCGGGACACGTTCTCCCCTGGTCCCATTTCAGCCGCCCTCACGGCCCGGACGACCGCGTGCAACGCATGACGCGCAACCTGCTCCAGCGAGCGCTCGAGTCACGCCGCTAGACGATTCGCCTCGAGCGCCGGTGTGATGTCGTTCGTCGTCGTGCGACCGACC
>DMPQ01000137.1 GCA_003455945.1 Planctomycetaceae bacterium | reverse complement strand
GGGGCCACGTGTTGCCACCGCGTTGCCGTCGTGCGACCGACCCCGGTCGCAGCGTTTTCTGACGAGGCTGATCCCGGCGCTGTGCTTCGGGCTGGTCGGGTGGTTGCAGAAGTCGGCGTCTTTGCGTGGGCCCGGCCTCTCCGAGGCCGAGGCAAGGCTTCGGTGCGCTGCGGCAGAAGCATCGAAGCGTGAATCGTGTCCGAGCGAACCCGACCTCGGGCTCGGAGAGCCCGGGGCCACGTGTTGCCACCGCGTNNAGGGAGGGCCGTCCGGCAGGGCCGCCATCCTGCGAGGTGACTGCGCTTCCGCTTATCATGCCCCTGCTCCCGATTCTCGCGCTAAGGCCCCCTCCCTTTCGCTCAACCACAGGACCAGGCCGATGTCTTCTGCGGCATTGCGAATCGTCCGACGGACGACACCCAGGCGACTCGTGCAGGTCGGTTGCCGGCTCCTGATCGTCGCTGCAATGGCGGTCGGTGTTCCCTCCTTGGCGCCGGCCGGTCCGAACGCCAACGACGGCCCCGACGACAATCGTTCCGAAACGGTCCGGCCGATTCCGCCGGTCGGCAAGCCGCAAGAAGCGGCGACTCTCGAACGGCTGCGGCAGGCCTCCATCGAACTCGCGACTCGTCTGGCTCATTTCCGCGAAACGGGTGCGGCCGAGCTCCGACCGCTCTGGACCGACGTCGAGATCTTTCGTCGAGCCGTGCGGATCGCGGTCGATCAGGACGGCTTCTTCGGCGATCAGGATGTGGCCGCTGCCGAGCGGATGCTGGCAGAGGGGGCGAAACGTCTGGATCAGCTGGAACGCGGCGAAGCGCCGTGGACTCGGGCCAGCGGCTTGATCGTTCGCGGTTACGTTTCGCAGCTCGACGATTCGGTGCAGCCGTACGGCCTGGTGATTCCTGCCGGCTGGAGTCCCGACGCGACAGGGACGATGCCACTTGATCTCTGGTTCCATGGGCGCGGCGAGACGCTCGGCGAACTGCAGTTTCTCGATCAGCGGATGACTCAGCCGGGACAGTTCGCGCCGGCCGAGGCGATCGTGCTGCATCCCTACGGTCGCTACTGCAACGCCAACAAGTTCGCCGGCGAAGTCGACGTCTTCGAAGCGCTCGATTCGGTCCGCTCGCGCTATCGGATCGACGACGATCGGATCGCGGTCCGAGGCTTCTCGATGGGAGGGGCATCGGCGTGGCATCTGGCGGTCCACGATCCGGGGCGCTGGGCCGCCGCGAATCCGGGGGCCGGCTTTTCCGAAACGCCCGAGTTCCTGCAGACGTTCCAAGGGGAAACACTGAGGCCGTATTGGTGGGAGCGGCGACTGTGGCGATGGTATGACGCCACCGACTGGGCGTCGAACCTGCGGCATGTCCCGACCGTCGCCTACTCCGGCGAGAAGGATCGCCAGATCCAAGCGGCCGATGCGATGAGTCGCGCGGCCGCGGCGGAAGGACTCGGACTGGTCCATCTGATCGGGCCCGATACCGGCCACTCGTATCACCCCGCGACGGCGGTCGAAACGGAGCGTCGAGTTCGCCGGTTGGTCGAGCTCGGTCGCCGACGCGTGCCTCGCGAGATTGACTTCGTCACCTACACGCTCCGCTACGCCCGCATGGGCTGGATCGAAGTGCAGGGGCTCGCGGAACATTGGGAGCGAGGGCGGGTGCGCGGTCGTCTGAGCGACGGTGCGATCGAACTCGAGGTCGAAGGGATCACCGCGCTCGATCTGATCTTCGAACCGGGAACCTTTCCCTTCGTCTCGGAACCCGAGATCCGCGTCCGCCATCGACGCCAGGATCGGACGATCGAGTCGGTGATCACGTTCGGCGACGGCTCGCTCCCCACGACGACCTTGCTCGCGACCGATCGTTCGTGGCATTGCCGTCTGGTCGCCGGCGAAAGCGGCTGGCGACTGAGAACCGACGCCGACGAGATCGGATTGCGCAAGCGCCCGGGACTCCAAGGACCGATCGACGATGCGCTGATGGGTTCGTTCCTGTTCGTCGAGCCGACGGGAACGAGTCCGCATGCCGAGGCGGATCGATGGGCTCGGAGCGAAATGGAGCGAGCGGCGATCCAGTGGCAGCGGCATTTCCGCGGCGTGGTGCGCCATGTCAGGGATTTCGAAGTCACCGACCAGATGATCGCGCAGCATCATCTGATCCTCTGGGGCGATTCGTCGAGCAATAAGGTGTGGGAACGATTGTCCGATCGCCTGCCGATCCGCTCGGACGGCGACGCTTGGATCGTCGGCGATCGTCGCTTCGACGCCGCGACGCACGCACCGATCTTCGTCTATCCCAACCCGGAAGCTCCGAATCGCTACGTCGTCGCCAACAGCTCGTTCACCTTTCGCGAGTATGCATACCTGAACAACGCTCGGCAGGTTCCGGTGCTGCCGGACTGGGCAATCGTCGCCCTCGACGAGCCGGCCGGATTTGTCTATCCGGGGCGCATCGCGGCGGCCGACTTCTTCGACGAGACGTGGCAGTTGAAGCTGCCGATTCCGGAGCCGGTACGAGTCGAAGCCGATCCGCCGTTCGTCGATCCGGCCGCGCGGCAAGGTTCCAAGTCGGTCGAGCCGGCGGTCGTCCCCTCGGAGGCCTCGAGCTGCGGCGACGATCCGATCGAGACACCGCGCGAATCGCTCGACGATCGCCGCTCGCTCGGCGAGCCGGTGGAGGGAGCGGCTCGTCCGCCGCGCGACGAAGCGGACGAGCGGTTCTGGCTCGAGAACGCGATCGTTCGTCACGGCTTCTCGATCGACGAGGTGCGAGCGGCGACCGGTCTGTCGGTCGAGCGGATTCGCGAGGTCGCCGATCGAGAGGGGTTCGTGCCGTTCGGCTCGGCCGACCGAAACGCCGGCGATCCGCTGACGGTGATGCCGTATCCGGGCGGACGCCATCCGCGGATCGGCTTTCTCGACGGCGCGGTCCGACCGCAACGCGAAACGAAGCTGAGCGTCTTCGCGCCGTGGGACCGCCGCTCGTACGTCGTCTGCGACTTTCCCGAAGCGATCTGGTCGGACCTCGGTCTCACCTACCTCGCTCACACGCACATCGACACGATCTGGAGTCGGGACGGCATCGAACTCGAACCGCAAGAGTGGCGCCGCACGTCCGACGCGACCTGGCTCACCGAGCGGACGTTGCCCGACGGACTGAAGTTCGGCACCGAGGCGTTGGCGCTGGAGGACCAGGTCGCCTTTCGGATGTGGCTGATCAACGGCAGCGATTCCCCTCGATCCGACCTGCGCGTTCAGAACTGCGTGATGCTCAAGGGAGCCGACGGTTTCGATCAGCAGAACGACGACAACAAGATCTATCGCGGGCGGTTGTGTGCGTGCGGCGATCCGACGCGTCGCCGCTGGGTGATCGTCGGTTGGGAGCCGATCGATCGCGCTTGGGGTAATCCTCCGTGTCCTTGCCTGCACGCCGATCCGAAGTTCCCCGACTGCGAACCGGGAGCGAGGCAGGAACTGTTCGGTCGCGTGAGCTTCTATGAAGGAGACGCGATCGAGGAAGAACTGCAGCGGATCGAGCGGNNGACTGGCGCGAGCCGTGGACAAGCTTGCCGCAGCGTGATTGACACGCAGAAGTCGCTTCCGCTCGGCATGGCAGGACGATCGCTATCGCATTCCCGCATGAACCACGGAGTCACCTTCTCTTGAACGATGATCTGCGAGCGATCGACCGGCAGCTGGCGGGGCGCGAGACGATCGCCGTCGAGCGCCTCGAGGCGTGGTGCGGCCTTTCGTCGTACAGCCGCGATGTCGGCGGCTTGCTCCGCATGTCCGAGAAGCTGCTCGGAGCGCTCGAGGAGTTTCCGGCCGACGTCGACGTCCGAGCCTTGCCCGACGAGATGACGATCGACGATGCGGGCGAAGCGATCGCACAGCCGCTCGGCCGTCTGATCGTCGCACGCTGTCGTCCCGAGGCGCCGCGTCAGGTGCTGCTCGGCATCCATTACGACACCGTCTATCCGTCGTTCGCGCGGGAGCGGATCCGGCTTCTCGACGGTCGACGTCTGGCGGCTCCCGGCGGAGCGGACGCGAAAGGGGGCATCGTCGTGATGCTCGAGGCGTTGCGAGCGTTCGAGGGGATCGACGGTGCCGACGAACTCGGTTGGGAGCTCTTCCTGAACCCCGACGAGGAACTCGGCTCTCCAGGCTCGCGCGAGTACCTGGCCGGAGCGACCGGGCGATTCGATCTCGCCCTGCTCTTCGAGCCGGCCCTCCCCGACGGTGCCCGCGTCTCGTCCCGCAAGGGCTCGGGCAACTTCACCTTGGTCGTCGACGGCCGAGCCGCTCATGCGGGCCGCGATTTCGCCGCCGGACGCAACGCGGTGGTGCATGCGGCGCGACTGATCGAACGGCTGAACNNTGAACGGCTTCAACGGTCGCTTCGGCGACTCGACCTTCAACGTCGGCCGAGTCGTCGGCGGCGGAGCCTCGAATGTCGTTCCCGATCGAGCGGTCGTTCGGCTGAACGTGCGCTGCGATCGGACCGAGCGGATCGCGTCGATCGATCATGCGCTCGGCGAACTGGTCGAGACGTTCGATGCGGAGGAAGGGTACGGCTGCCGAATGCACGGCGCGGTGACCAGCCCTCCGAAACGCCCTGATGCGGACGGACGGCGGCTGATCGAGCTGTTCGACGAGGTCGATCGTGCGGTCGGTCCGGCGCCTTACGGGGTATCGCCCCCGGGCGGATCGTTCGGCACGTGGCGTGAAACGGGGGGCGTCTGTGACGGCAACAAGCTCGCGGCCGCCGGCATTCCGAATGTCGACACGTGCGGTCCGGTCGGAGGGGAACTGCATAGCGAACGCGAATGGGTGGCGCTCGATTCGCTGATCGATCGGGCGCGGCGAGCGGCGATGATCCTGGCTCGACACGCTCGCGGCACGAGCGGCCTTTCCCGCTTCGACCGCCTCGGGAACAATGCTGCCGACGGGTGAGCCGACGAATCGGAGCTTCGCCGGGGAGCAGTCCGGCTCCCGGGCCGGCATTCGTCACCGTCGCCACGCACCGTCGCCACACACCGTCGCCGCCGAGGAATACCGCATGTCCGCCGACGCCCCGCTCCCGTTCCAGGACGACCCGCGAGTCGCTCAGGCGATTGCGCTGCTCGACCAGGTCGTCGCCGACGCCGGTCGCGACCTGAACGACGTCCGCGCCGCTGATCCGACGAAGGTCGACGCCTACCGCGCCCGTCTCGAAGAGTTCGCGCGACTGCGGGCCGGTGCCCTCTACTATCCGTACTTGGCGACCGGCCGCGGCCATGGTCCGTACGTCGAATTGGCGGACGGCAGCGTCAAGCTCGACTTCATCAACGGGATCGGCGTGCACGGCTTCGGTCATGCCCATCGCGCGATGCGGCACTGCGGTATCCGCGCCGCGATCTGCGATACGGTGATGCAGGGGAATCTGCAGCAGGCCGACGCGAGCGTCGATCTCTGTCGTCGTCTGGTCGAGCTGGCTCGCCGCAGCGGCGCCGCGATCGAGCATGTCGCGATCTCGACCAGCGGTGCGATGTCGAACGAGAACGCGCTCAAGCTTGCGTTCCATGCGCGCCCCGGTCGCAACCGCCTGCTCGCGTTCGAACGCTGCTTTGCGGGACGGACGCTGGTGCTCAGTCAGCTGACCGACAAGGCAGCGTTCCGCGTCAACCTGCCGACCGACGTGCCGATCGACTATCTGCCGTTCTGCGATGCGAGCGACGTCGCCGGATCGACCGAGCGGACGCTCGCGGCGATGCGCCGTCATGTCGGGCGTTACCCGAATCGCCACGCGGCGATCTGGTTCGAGTTGGTCCAGGGAGAAGGGGGCTACAACGTCGGCGAGCGATCGTATCTGCACGCGATCTGTGCCGAAGCGAGAAAGCTCGGCATCCCGATCGTCTTCGACGAGGTGCAGACGTTCGGCAGAACGACCCGGCCGTTCGCGTTCCAGCATTTCGGGCTGGACGAATATGCCGAGCTGGTGACGGTCGGCAAGATCACCCAAGCGTGTGCGACGCTCTTCTCCGCCGCGTTCGCTCCGGGCCCCGGTCTGATCAGCCAGACGTTCACCGCCGGAACCTGGGAACTGCTCGCCGCGATCGAAGTGCTCGATCGGATGGCGGCAGGAAATCTGTTCGGGCCTGAGGGTTCGAACGCGCGGCTCCACGCACGGTTTGCGGCCGGACTCGAACGGATCGCCGAGCGGACCTCCGGTGCGATCCGCGGCCCGTGGGGCATCGGCGGCATGATCGCACTCACGCCTCTCGAGGGGCGAGCCGACCAGGCGAAGCGACTGGCGGAACTCTGTTTCGACGAGGGGCTGATGGGGTTCGTCGCGGGTGCCGAGCCGACTCGCCTGCGCTTCCTCCCGCCGTTGTTGGCGATCGACGATGCGATGATCGACCGGGCGCTCGAGCTGCTCGAACGAGCGGTCGGACGGCTGGTCGCCGAGTTCCCTCGCTAGGTCTCGCCTTGCTGCGTCGGCGCTCGACCGATCCGATCGGGTCCTGCCCAGGAGAGTCGCAACATGCTGGTGATCCGAACTGCCGCCGTCGCCGATCTCGAGCCGCTGTACG
Source organism: Planctomycetaceae bacterium (assembly GCA_003455945.1). Classification (GTDB taxonomy): domain Bacteria; phylum Planctomycetota; class Planctomycetia; order Pirellulales; family Pirellulaceae; genus UBA11682. Next base: position 2,589 of record DMPQ01000137.1, on the reverse strand, counting down.
AGCTGATCGCGTCGTCGACCTACGGTCTGACGACGCTGAAGATCTCGAAGGACCAACTGCACGAACGGCTGGAGGAGAGCGAGTTCGCGTTTCGCCGCAAGCCGAAGCGGCCGGCCGGACAGCCGTACGTCTTCGTCATGGAGGATCAGGCGCACGGCAAGTTGGTCGGCACCTGTGCGATCTACTCCAAGGTCGGCGGCTTCGAGCCGTTCTACTCGTACCGGATCGAGACGACGACGACGAGCAGCGAGGCGCTGCAGGTGACCAAGGAGGTCGCGATCCTGCACCTGATCAAGGAGCATGACGGACCGACCGAGATCGGCAGCCTGTATCTGGCATCCGACTATCGCGGTGCCGGCAACGGACGCCTGTTGTCGCTGTCGCGATTCCTGTTCATCGCCTCGTTCCCCGACCGGTTCGATTCCGAAGTGATCGCCGAGATGCGCGGCGTCGTCGACGAGCAGGGGAAGAGTCCCTTCTGGGAGGCGATCGGGCGACACTTCTTCGATGTCGAGTTCCCGAAGGCCGAGACGATGACCACCGTCTCGAAGAACTTCATCGCCGATCTGATGCCGAAGCATCCGATCTACGTCACGCTCCTTCCCGAGGCCGCGCAGCAAACGATCGGCAAGGTCCATCCGCAGACCGAACCGGCGCTGGCGCTGCTCGAAAAGGAAGGCTTCGCGCGGCGCGGGCTGATCGACATCTTCGACGGCGGGCCGGTCGTGCACTGCTCCCGAGACGGTATTCGTACGGTGCGCGAGAGCCGCGCGACGACGATCGTCGCGATCGAGGAGAGCGTCGCCGGCGAAACGCGGTTGATCTCGAACGGGCGCGAAGCGGGGTTCCGTTGCTGTCTGGGTTCGGTCGGCGAGCGGGGAGACGAAGGGGGCGTCATCGATCGAGTGACGGCGCTCAGTCTGGGGATCAAGGTGGGCGATTCGATCCGGCACGCGCCGCTCAAGTAACGATGACGGCGACGAACGGCGCCATCGAGCGCGCCGGCGGAGTTGCGGCGCGGCGAACGGAGTCTGCGGCGCCCCACGAGTACGACAAGCGAGGCGGACGATGGGACATCGGGATCATTACATCGGCGGCAAGTGGCTGACCGGATCGGGCGTCTCGCTCGCATCTCGCTCGCCGATCGGCGACGACGTCGTCTGGCAGGGGACCGCGGCAACCGACGGCGAGGTCGATCTTGCCGTCGAAGCGGCTCGACGAGCTCTCGGCGGTTGGAGCGACGTGTCGTTTGCGGCGCGCTGCGAGATCGCACGGCATTTCGCGGCGCTGGTCAAGCGGCATGAGGAGGTCTTTTCGCGGCTGATCAGTCGCGAGATGGGGAAGCCGCTGTGGGAGTCGCGGACCGAGGCGGCGGCGGTGATCGGCAAGGTCGACTTGTCGATCCGCGCCTGGAACGAACGGCGCGCCGAACAGGAAGAGGTGATCGGCGACGGGCGAGCGGTGGTGCGCTATCGACCGCACGGCGTGCTGGCGGTGCTCGGCCCCTTCAACCTGCCGGCGCATCTTCCCAACGGCCACATCGTGCCGGCGCTGCTGGCCGGCAACACGATCGTCTTCAAGCCGAGCGAAGCGACTCCGGCCGTCGGCGAAATGATGGTCGATCTCTGGCACGAGGCGGGATTGCCGGCCGGCGTTCTCAACCTGGTGCAGGGAGCCGCCGGAACCGCTCGCTACCTGTCGCGTCATGACGGTCTGGACGGACTCCTGTTTACCGGCAGCTATCGAGTCGGCCTCGAGCTCTCGAAGTTCTTCGGCGAACATCCCGAGCGGATCCTGGCACTCGAGATGGGAGGGAACAATCCGCTGATCGTCGATCGCTGCGCCGATCACGATGCGGCTGCCTATCTGACCGTGCAGAGCGCGTACGTCACCTCGGGGCAACGCTGCTCATGCGCCCGGCGGCTGATCGTTCCGCGCGGAGCCGACGGCGATCGATTCGTCGAACGGTTGGTCGCGTGGATCGGACGAGTGCGGATCGGTCCGTTCGATCAGGAGCCGGAGCCGTTCTACGGACCGGTGGTCAGTCGCGCGGCTGCCGGACGATTGCTCGATGCGCAGAGCGAGATGGTCGCTGCCGGAGGCAACCCGCTCGTCGAAATGCGACGCTCCGGCGGTCATGAAGCGCTGCTGACTCCGGGGCTGATCGACATGACTTCGGCCACCGTGCGTCGCGACGACGAATGGTTCGGACCGCTGCTGCAGCTGATCCGAGTCGACGACTGGGAGCAGGCGTTGTTCGAAGCGAATCGGACGAGCTTCGGACTGGCGGCCGGTTTGCTGAGCGACGATCCGGAGCGATATCGGGAGTTCCGCCGCCGAATCCGCGCGGGAGTGATCAACTGGAATCGGCAGACGACCGGCGCGAGCGGCAAGCTTCCGTTCGGCGGTCTCGGTTCGAGCGGCAATCATCGCCCGAGCGGCTTTCATGCGGTCGACTACTGCGCCGATCCGATCGCGAGCCTCGAATACGATCGAGTTGCCCTACCGACTCCGCTACCGATCGGCTTCACAGCCAGCTAGGCCGGTCCCTCGCAAAGTGCCGACTTCTGCAACAACCCAACCAGCCCG
>DMPQ01000012.1 GCA_003455945.1 Planctomycetaceae bacterium | reverse complement strand
GGGCGTTCGTCGGAGTCGTTCCGTTCCTGATGCGCCATATCCGGCCCCGCCCCTTCCCTCCCCTTCCCTGGCTCTCGTACTTCCGCGAGATGAACGTCCGAACCTACGTTCATGACCGGCACGGGAATCCCGGAGTCTGGTTCTTCTCGCTCGATGCGAACCGCTATCCTGCCGTCCGGATCGGGCAGCGGTTCTTTCATCTGCCGTATCGCCACGCGACGATGTCGAAGCGAGGCGACGAGCGGATCGACTACACCGTCCGGCGCCGCGGAACCGAACGGACGACGCAGCTGACTTGGCGTTTCGTCGAACCGCTCGGCACGGCTCGACCGGGAACGCTCGAGTTCTTCCTGACCGAGCGGTATCTGATGTTCGTTCACGACCGGCGTCGTGACCGGCTGATGAGCGGCTTGGTGCATCATGAGCCGTATCCGCTGACGTCGGTCGAACTCGAACGCGCCGACGAAGTGGTCCTCGCGCAGAACGGTCTCGATCGCGGTTCCGCGCCCCCGGTCCATGCCATCGGCTCCCGCGGAGTCGATGTCGATGTCTTTGCGGTCGAGGATCTCGACTGAGACGTTCGACGCCGCCCTTCGCGGCTCGCTCGCGTTTCGCCGACGCGAATTGCATCCGACCGGTCGGCACCTAGAATGGGGGCCTCCTACCGACCGGGGATCGGTGAGCCGATGGATGAATTCGATCGTCTGATGACGCAGCTCGATGCCGGCGATCGTGCGGCGGCGAGCGAGCTGCTGCCGCTCGTCTATGACGAACTCCGGCGGCTCGCCGCGCGACAGCTGGCGGACGAGCCGGCGGGGCTGACGCTCCAGCCGACGGCGCTGGTTCACGAAGCGTTCCTGCGACTGGTCGGAAACGCCGGAGACCGCCCGATCTGGAATCATCGCGGTCATTTCTTCGCCGCCGCGGCAAGGGCCATGCGGCGGATCCTGGTCGAGTCGGCTCGGCGACGTCGGCGAATCAAGCGAGGGGGAGACCGGGAGCGCGAGGCGCTGGGGATCGACCAGATCGCCGCTCCCCCGGAACGCGAGGATCTGATCGCGCTCGACGAAGCGCTCGATCGTCTACAGGAAGCCGATCCGGTCGCCGCCGAACTCGTCCAGCTCCGGTACTTCACCGGCCTGAGTCTTGCCGAAGCGGCCCGTCTGCTCGAACTCCCGCAGCGGACCGCCGACCGCCGGTGGGCGTATGCCCGAGCCTGGCTCCACCGCGAATTGGCGGAGGCGAGTTCCGACGAAAATCCTCGCGGGGACGAATCGGGTGGCGCGAATCGCTCCTCGACGGCGCACTGATCTGCGACGGGCCATCGACTCGTCTTCCCCATCACCGGACAAGGCGAATCGCCATGAACGAACGCGAGATCTTCGAGACCGCCGTCGAGATTCCCGATCCGCAGCGACGCGCGATCTTCCTGGACCGAGCCTGCGGCGGCGATGCGGCGCTACGCCGCCGAGTCGACGCGCTCCTCGTTTCGCACGAGCAGGCCGGCGGCTTTCTCGAGAACTCGCCGGTCGCCGGAGGAAGCGATCCGACGATGCGCGTGCTCGGAGCAATCACCGCAACCGACTCCGCTCCGTTCCCCGATCCGCCCGTTCCGCACGACTCGGATGACGAATCGTCCGATCCGGACGAGACGCGCCGTGGTGACCTGCGCATCCTGCTCCCCTCGGACAAACCCGGTTCGATCGGACGTCTGGGGCATTACGAAGTCCTCGAGATTCTCGGACGAGGCGCTTTCGGCATCGTCTTCAAGGCGTTCGACGAGAAGCTCCATCGTCTGGTGGCGATCAAGGCGCTCAGCCCCGAGCTGGCCGCGACGTCGCCTCCGCGCAAGCGATTCCTGCGCGAGGCGCGGTCGGTCGCTGCCGTGAAGCACGACAACATCGTGCAGATCTACAGTGTCGACGAGGCGCCGACGCCTTACCTGGCGATGGAGTTCGTCGACGGCCGCACGCTGCAGCAGGAGTTGTCGGGAGCGGGCCCGCTCGACATTCCCGACATCCTGCGTCTCGGCCAACAGATGGCCGCCGGCCTGGCTGCCGCGCACGACAAGGGGCTGATTCACCGGGACATCAAGCCGGGAAACATCCTGATCGAAGCGGGGATCGATCGCCGCGTGAAGATCACCGATTTCGGCCTCGCACGCGCCGCCGACGACGCCACGATGACGCGAACCGGCATGATCGCCGGCACGCCGATGTACATGGCTCCCGAACAGGCGCTCGGCCGTTCGATCGATCATCGCGCCGATCTCTTCAGTCTGGGAAGCGTGCTCTATCAGATGGCCTGCGGACGGCCTCCGTTCCGCGGAGCGAATGCGATCGCCGTCCTGAAGCGCGTCGTCGACGAAGATCCGCGGCCGATCCGCGACATCCTCCCCGACGTTCCCGAATGGCTCTGCGCCATCATCGACAAGCTCCAGGCGAAGTCCCCGGACGATCGATTCGCGTCGGCCAAGGAAGTGGCGGATCTGCTCGGGCGTTGTCGCAGCGAACTCGAACTCAACGGCCGGGTGACCTGCGTCACCTGGCGTCCCCGTTCGGCTTCCGAGCCGGCGAAGGGGAGCACGAGACCGATACCGGGTTCGACGACCGATCCGAACACCGTGCTGCGACGAGTCGCGATGGTCGCGGCGGGGCTGTTGCTGGTCGGTGCGATCGGACTGGGAATCACCGAAGCGACCGGAGTCACCTCGCTGTTCGCGAAGCGCGAGCCGATCGCCTCCGCGCGTCGCGACTCGGGACCGGCCTCGCCGGACGAGACGCCTCGCGACATTGCCGAAATCGACGAAGCGAGTGTCGACGTCAATGACGCCGCACCGACGGCCAGCCCCTCTCCTCCGGCGCCCCGATCCTCCGGCACCTTGCTCGCGGCGCTCGATCCGAGTCGGATTCCGGCGGCGGAGCGTTTCGATTGGCAGCCCAAGGAGCTCGTTGCCGTCATCGGTTCGCACGCGCGTCGCCTGTGGAACCCGTGCGCCTCGGCGGCCATCAGTTCGGACGGATCGCGCGTCGCGGTCACCGACCTGCATCGCATCGCGGTCTGGGACTTCGCGACCGGAGCGCTGCTGCACGAAATCGAATCGGACCGTCACGTGGGACGGGTGGAGTTCGGTGCGACGGCCGACCGGCTGATCGCCTACGTCAATGGTCGACCGACGATGCGGCGTTACGACTTGAGTCTCGACCCGCCAAGCGTGCTCGAAGAAGTCGAGTTCCCGAACGCCTCGGCTGCCGGCGGCGGATGGCTGCTCGAACAGGGACGCACGCTCCTGGCCGTACGCTTCGAGCAGGGATTCGTGCTGGAATTGCATTCGCGCGAGGGGAACGATTCGCCTGACGAGACCGCCGAGGGGAGAGTGCTCCGCAGCGTTCCGCTACCGATCTACCATCAGTTCGTTGCCGTCGCCGATCGGATCGATCGGATCGTTTATCGGTCGGCTGATGACCGACTGCGCACGGCCGACATCGTCGACGGACGGTTCGCGAACGATCGCGAACTGGCGATTCCGCTGACGACCGACTGGGGCATGCTTGGCCTGACGGCCGACGGATCACGACTGTTGCTTCGCAACGACGACCGGATCCAATGGTGGGATCTTTCGGACGAACCGCGCCTGCTGATCGACCGCATCGGCGAGGCCGAGGGTGTACCGATCGATTCCTCCGCACTCGTTTCGCCGGACGGCCGTCACCTGGTCCTGAAGTACAACCAGTCGTTCCTGTACCGCTTGAACGATCGGACGGCGAAGTTCGTCGAACCGCTCGATCGGACCGACGGGGCGGGCGCGATGGGAACCGGTGCTTTTTCGGCCGACGGCGAACGCCTGGTGATCGCCAACCAGAACGGGCTCGTTCGTTGGTGGAAGTCGGACGGCGCGATCCCGGTCGAACCGACGCCGCTGGATCTCGCGACCGCCTTCGCGCCGCCCAAGGACGATCGCACACCCGCCTGGGATCGGGAACGTGGTCGTTGGCTGCTTCCCCTGATCGCCTCGCCGGGTCCGGGCGGGNNCGTGGTCGTTGGTTGCTGCCCCTGATCGCCTCACCGGGGCCGAGCGGGGCGCAATACCGACTTTGGGACCTGAACGCTGCGGCTCCGGTCGAGGTCGGCAAGATCGACCTCCCGGTCGCGGCTCCGATCCGCAAGGCCGCCGGTGATCGCTTCGTGGCGCTCTCGTCGTATCCCGGCTATCCCATCCGTCTGTTCGGCAACGATTCGACCGGCTTCAAGGCCGACGATCGAGTCCGGATCGGCGACGACAGGCTCGGCAACACGTCGCCTGACGGACGTCGACTCGTACTCGTTGCGCCGGCAGGTGCTCCGGAACGACTGGAAGGCTGGAACCTCGACCGCGACCTCCCCGAGCAGGAATGGTCGATCGAACCGTCCGACAAGCTGCTTCAGTCGGGAGAGCGAATCTGGTCGGTCTGGTTCGACGGCGACGGTGGTCGATTCGCGACGCTGGCCGCCGGCGACGAACCGGAGACGTCGAAACTCGTCCTCTGGAACGGCGAAGCGAATCCTCCTGAAGTGATCGCGACGCTGCCGATTCGCTCTCAAATCGTCTGGTATCGAGCCGCCCTGTCGAACGATGGGCGACGGTTGGCGCATACGCCGGATGCCCCCGACGAAGTCGTGATCGTCGACCTCTCGGGCGAATCGCCGCAGGAGCTGACTCGCGTTCGCGACGAGCGGCAGATTGCCGCTCATTTCGCCAACCTCGCCTTTCGCCCCGACGGCAAGCGACTGGCGATCGGCAGTCAACTCGGCGTTACGGTCGTCGACCTTCCTTCGCTTCGTCCGGTCTGGGCGATGCGGTCTCCCGGCGCGGTCGAGTGGCTCGACTGGTCCGCCGACGGACACCATCTGGTGACGTCCAATGCGAACCGGACCGCCTACGTGCTGCGGCTGGACGAGATCGACTGATGCGACTCGGGGAAGATCGATCCGCTCAGAGCGAGCGCTCGAGATACTCGACCTGGGCGCGAACTCCTTCGAGTCCCGGGTTGAGTCGCAGGGCGCGGCGGAAGCACTCGAGCGCACCGGCCGGGTCGTTCATCTCGAGATAGCAGTGCCCCATCCCGACGGCGGCGCCGAAGTGATACGGGTTGATCTCGAGCGTCTGATGACAGTCGTCGGCCGACTCGTCGAATCGCTTCAGGTGAAAGAGCGCCACGCCGCGCTGGTTCCAGCCTTCGGGAATCCAAGGAGCCGACTCGATCAGCTCCGTGCTGCGCCGCAACACCTCGTCGTAACGCAGGTTGTTGTTCAGACGCGACAGCAGCTGCAGTTCCTTGCGCTGTCGGGCGTTGCCGCAGCGAAACCAGAGGGAGCGGATTCCGTTGTCGGCGAGCAGACGGACCGCGCGATCCGAATCGCGTAGGGCTCGACCGAGCACCGCATTGTCCTGATAGTCGCCGAGCATACCGATCGCGAAGACGGCGGCGCGGCGCGAGACGCGCTGACCGCAGCGAGCCAGGCGAGCCAGAGCGCCGAGCGTGTAGCGGTTCGAGACCTCCTTCACGAACGCCGCGGCGTTCTCGTGATTGAGAAAGTCCTGATAGAGGCGATCCAGCAGCGGATAGCGTTGTCCGTCGTCGCTCACCCAAGCCCCTCAACGTCGAAGTCGCTCGGCTCCGCACCTGCGGGCCGCCGTAGCACCTCCCTGCAAGGTCGTGTCGTCCGAGGCCTTTCGCCTCGCGTCCCGATCGCCGCCTTCCTGCCGCGAAACGAGGTTCGATCGAAACGGATTCGCGACGTTTGACGCGTGAATTCCTCTCGACGACNNAGAGACGAATACGCGAGGATTGTCGCGTGAATTCCTCTCGACGACGCACGTACATTTCGAGTGTAGTCAAGCGAAGAAACGCCTACAATCTTCGCTCGATCGCGGACCGGACGGACGATCCGGACTCCGGTCTCGCCCCTTCCGATGATGACGTTTCGCCGAGTCGCAGCAGCGCGAGGTTCTCCGCATGCCCCGGATCCCGATGCACTTCGGACCGCTTCGGATGATGCTGCTCGTGAGCCTTGCCTGGTCGTTCGCCCGCCCCTCGGCGGCGCAGGATCAGGAGATCGCTTGGGTGCCGTCCGCCAAGCTGGCGGAGACTCTGGATTCGATCACCTCGATCGCCTGGACCGACCAGACGTTGCCCGCCGGACTTCGGTCGCTCGAACGGACCTACGGCATCCCGCTGGTCTGCGATCGGCGAGTCGATCCGCGACGGGTGCTGACCCTTTCGATCCGCGATCGGTCACTGATCGACGTGGTCGGTCGAGCGGCGTCCGCCGCCGATCGCGAAGCGGTGGTGACTCGATGGGGCATCCATGTCGGACCTCGGGGAGTCGGCGAGCGGATGGCGACGGTCGCCGAAATGCGGCGAGTCGAACTGACCGAACAGGCAGCTGCGGAACGACGCCGTCTGGCGCGCGTGACCGACGCGTCGTGGCCCCGTCTGGCTCGCCCCGCGACGCTCCTGGCCGAATCGGCGCAGCAAGCCGGAATCACGATCCGCAATCCGGAACGGGTCCCCCATGACCTGTGGGACGCCCAGCAACTCCCGCCGATGGACTTCATCGATCGCGCGTCGCTGATCCTCGCCTCGTTCGATCTCTCGTTCCGGTGGGTCGAGCCGGGACGCGCAATCGAACTCGTTCCGCTCCCCGAGACGCCGAGCTTCNNCAGGTGAGCGGAACGTGGTCGGCCCATCGCGAAGCGCGCCGCTGGCTCGCCGGCGAAACGTCTCGCGCGGTCGCCGGAGCGAATCGTCCGGGCGAGAAGCGACTGGCGCTGACCGTCGCCTCGGCCTCGCTCGAGCAGATCGTCGAGGTGCTGGGGCGCGATCTCGAGCTCGAGTTCGTCTGGACCGAGGCCGCTGCCGAGAAGAAGAGCGTGCGAACTCCGGTGGACGCCCGAGACGCGACGCTCGAACAGCTGCTCGATCAGGTCCTGGGGCCTCAGGAACTCGGCTTCACGATCGACGGCAAGACCGTGACGATCGACGTGCGCTGATCGCGGACTCGGCGTCGTGATAACGATGGTGCGAACATCGTAGTGCGACCGACCTCGGTNNCGCTCGGCCGTTTCGTGGTGCTGTTCTTTCGTCCCTGGCGGGAGTTCGAGAAACACCGAACGCAACTTCGGAGCTTCTCGATCTCCCGATGTCGCACGGCCGCGCGTCGGGGACGACGCGGGCCCACGTCGACGCGACGTCGTTTCCATGTGGTGCGACCGACCTCGGTCGCAGCATTCCTGCGATCCGGGGCACGGAGAGCCCCTGCGCTTTGCGCTACGGGCTGGGAGACACGGTGTCTGGGNNCGGTCGTCCCTGACGGGACTTGTCCGACCTCGGTCGCCGTGCATCATCGTGGCACCGCGGTGCCCCCGGCTCGTCCCGACAGAGTCGGCTCGAAGGTCGAGTCCCCTCCCAAACGCACGACCGCTCGCAGCACGTCGCGAGTCCGCTCGGCCAACACCTGGCGATCGTCGATCGTCTCGCTCCAGCCGATCGTCTCGATCGGTTCCCCGAAGCGGACCTTGACGCGAGCGGTCATCAGAAACGGACTCAGTGCGGTCCCGGCATACGGACTGCCGGTCAGATGGACCGGCACGATCGGAACGCCTGCCTTGACGGCGATCGCCACGGCGCCGGGGCGGCATTCCAGCAGCGGGCGCTCGGTCGTGTTGACTCTTCCCTCGGGAAAGAGACCGACCAACCCTCCGCCAGCCGCGAGATCGATCGCTCGCTTCGTCGCGGCGGTGTCTCGCCCCGAGCGACTGGCCGGAATCGTCTGCGTGTATCGATACAACCACGCGATGATCGGGTTCGTCGCGTACTCGGCGGCAACCATCCAATGCACTCGTCGCCGAGCGGCCAATTGGATGAAGAACGGATCGACGCTGCTCCGGTGATTCGCAATCAGCACGGCTCCGCGATCGTTCGGCACCGGCAGTCGCGCCGGCACCTCGGCTCGCCAAAGCAGCCGCGTCAGCAGGACGTTGCCGAAGAAGACCAGACTCTGATCGATCGTGTACGGACTGCGGCGCAGCGCCGCCCCGATCCAGACCGCATAGCCGAGCGGTACCGCGGCGATCACGAGCAGCGGGAGCAGTTCCGTCAGGCGATCCATACGAACGACTCCCTGCGAAACGGACTCGGGCGAGCGACGCGCATCGCGGTAACCACGACTACGACTACAACCACGACCCGAACGACACTTCGGCCGATCGCCGACGACGAGAAATCATGATCGGCGCTGGCTCGTTCGTCGACCGAGTCGCCGGAAACGCGAAGCGTCTTGAAGCATCGTGAAGCGTCGTGACGCTGCCGCCCCATTCCGACTCTCGAGCGCGCACGAAAACGGCCGAGCACCTTGGGCGCTCGGCCGTCGTGAACGGTCGTATCGCTCGGACCCGAGTCGGCTCAGCCCGCCAGACGCGAGATCCGATTGGTGGCCGGCTCGACCGACTCCTCGTCCGGGCAGCGATAGCTCATGACGTAGGCGTCTTCGGTCGAGTCGTCGTAATGGTCCTTCAGGACGCTGACCGCTCGGAAGCCGAGGTTGCGGAAGAAGACCTGAGCCGACAGGTTCGTCTCGCGCACTTCCAGCTGAATCCGGCTGCGGCGCTGCAGCGAGAGCTTGCCGACCAGCTTCTCGATCATCTGCGAACCGACTCCCTGCCGACGGCACTCGTCGAGCACGGCGAAGTTCAGGATGTGCAGCTGGTTCTTGTGCAGCTCATAGACCATGAACCCGACGATCCGATCCCCGGCCTCGGCGACCATGCCGATGCAGTTGCGCTGGCGCAGGCATCGGATGAAGTCCTCTTCGGTCCAGGGGAACTCGAAGGCGCTCGACTCGATTCGCAGCACCTCCGGCATGTCGCGCCGAATCATCCAGCGAATGTGGACCTTCACCTTGCAATTCCCTTCCTGGTGCATGGTCTCTCCTCGTCGATCGACCCCGATTCGTCTCGATGCGGCGTCGTCAGGTGGGGTGAGGATCGGCGAGCGGCATCCTTGCCGGGCCTTTCCTCAGGACGGCGGCAAAGGTAACAGAAGGTCCCGGGACCGCCAAGACGAAACCGTGACCTCCGAATCGCATGAAATCGCAGCGGAAACCGCCTCTCGGCGCTCCCTCGACCCGCGACTCACGGACCGCGTCGCGACGCTCTCCGCCAGCCGCCGATCAGCATCGGCAGCAGACCGCCGAACACCAGCAGCGCACCCGGTCCGACCGGCTGCACCGCGGCCGTCCAGGCGAGGCCGATCGCCAGGCAAGTCAGATCGGCCAGCGGCAGCGCCGCTTCGGGGCGGATCCGAATGACGATGCCGACCGTCGCTCCCCAGATCATCACGCCGAGCGTCAACAGTCCGGCCGCGGCGATGCGGCCGTCATCGGTGCGAGGGGCGACGGCCGGAGCCCCTTCCTCCCACTGCCAGACCTGCCATGCCGTGGCATCCCGAGGGAGCATGTCGCCGCGCCGCGCGATTCCCG
>DMPQ01000071.1 GCA_003455945.1 Planctomycetaceae bacterium | reverse complement strand
TGCGACCGGATCTTCGAGGTCGAAGGCCAGGACACCGGGACCGGTCAGACGCCGATTGTCACGACGACGCTGACCGAAGACCGCGGTTCCGTATCGAGCCCGCAGCGCCAGAAACGCCTGATAGCCGGCGACGCCGGCGATCCCGGTGACCAGCAGCGGCAATCGTTCCGCGGCGATCGACGGCAGCTCGGGAAACTCGGGGCGACGACCGAGATCATCAGGAACGAAATCGTTCGGACGACTCATGCGCTGCGGGACCGGCGGGTCAGGATGCGAAGCGAAGCTGTCAGCCAGCGAGCACGGCACCGAAGCGTTTCGTTCGTCGGCCTCGAATCGACCGGACGGCCGACCGACCCGGCGACCGGACAACGGCGACTTCAGGAGGGCGAGTTCGAGCGGTCGGTCGATGGCGCTTCACGGCGCCCGTCCCCGCGATCGCTCCCTTCGCTCGTCAGACGATCGATCATCCAGTCGTACAGCCAGTACTCCATGAAGAGCATGGCAACCGGCAGCAGAAAACGGATCGCCTGCTGGGCTCGCTGGTCGTTCAGTTCGGCCGGAGCGACCGGGCGATAGGCGACCAGCGCTGCCTGGACCAGCACGCCGTTGACCAGCAGCAGAACGCACGCGGCGATCAGCACGGCCAGCACGTAGCCGCAGCCGGAAAAGGTCGCGCTACGCGGACGGATCGAAGCCATCGTCGCTCGCCGTTGCAGGTTCCGAGGGGGGAAAGGCCGTCGCATCGTACGGCGTGGCGACGAGGTGCCGAAAGCCCCTGCCGACGCGGCGTCCCCGCCGCTATCCCCCCTCTCGCCGCGACCCGCTGATCGAACTCCCGCGTGCGGCGGCGCGGCAGGGTGAGCAAGTCGCCTCGGCAAGGACGGCCGCAAACTCTCGCCAGATTGCCTGGTCGTTCGGCCGAGGGGGCGCCGGATCGGGTGATAACGGCTCCCCGCGTCGAAACGATTGTAGCGGTTTGCGCGATGGCTCCGATAACTCCCAGCGTGCCGAATTCGCGGACGGGCTGCGCCGTACCGTCATCGCTCGAACCGGACCCCGGATTCGAGCGACGACCGGACGGCGATCGCGTGAGGTGAGGGCGGGAGCGGAGGGCTCTCGAGACCGGTGCCTTCGCGACGTGAGCTGCACTCGAGCAAGGATGCTTCGACCCATGCGATTCTCCATCCCCCTGTGGGCTGCCTATCGAGGTGGTCGCCGCGCGCTCGCGATCGTCGTGATGTCGGCTGCCGGTGCGTGGCTCTGCTGCGCTCCCGTGTCGGCTCAGACCGCCGCCGATCGATTCGAATCGCTGCGAGTCGTGCATGTCGACGTCGAGTCGGCTCGCCAGCGGCTGGCTCAGGCGCTCGGCTCCACCGTGCAGTTGGTCGCGGATCCGGCGAACGGCCAGCTGCTGATCGCCGGTTCGGACGACGCCCGCCGCATCGCCGCGAATCTGCTCGCCGAGATCGATCGGCCGGCCTCAGGCGCGACGGTCACGACTCCCGCCGCCGGCTCGCCGCTCGCCGCTCGTACCGTCGGCTCGACGACCGATCTCGCGCCGAATCCGCAGTTCCGCCTGGCCGACCCGCGAACCACTTCGGTCTACGCCGTCGCCAAGGAGAACCAGGGGCAGGTCGCCGCCTATCTCGAATCGCTCTACCGCCCCGATGCCGGACTGTCGATCGCCGTCGACGCGGCTCGGAACGAGATGATCATCGTCGCGCCGCAGACGATCCAGGCCGAGGTCGGCGAGATCATGGCGAGTCGCGGGATCGCCAAGGCCGGCTCGACCCGCGCCGCTCTCGACACCTCGCCGATCAGCCAATCGCTCGCTCTCCGCAACATCGACTGGCGTCAGTTCGAGTCGGTGCTGGTGGCGACGTGGGGGAACCGGCTGAGCGTCCAGTCGCTGATGAACGGCCAGCGGGTTCGCGTCAGCCTGCCGCATACCGGATCCGAGCAGGTCGCGCCGGTCGCGTTGCTCATCGACCGCGCCACGAATCAGGTCTCGCTCGACGGAGCCGCTTCGCTGGTCAACGCCTGGATGCGGGCGATCGAACGGATCGACGTTCCGGCCGGTCAGGCGACCGAGACGACGTCGTGGATCACCGTCAGTCGTCCGGCCGATCCCGACCTGCGCCAGGCGCTCTCGTTCCTTCGCCTCTCCGGCTCGGCGACTCCGATCGGAGCGGCCGCGAACCGAGCGGCGACGAATCCGACGCCGCGCACGCGCAACGTCTCGCTGATGCTGCAGGACCAAGGGGGAGCCGCTCCGGCCGCTCCGGCTGCCGCGCCGCAGGATTCTCAGGGCCCTCAGACGCCGCTCGCGGACGAGAACGGAGTCATCTCGGGCTTGTCGGACGAACAGGGGCCGATCGGTCCGGTTCGGCTGGAGTTCATCGAGGAGCTCGGCATCGTCGTCGTCACCGGCGATCCGAACGACGTCGCTCGCGTCAAGAAGCTGATCCAGGAGATCGAGCAGGTCGCGAACACGACCATCCCGAAGGTCGAGATGGTCGAGCTCAAGAGCGTCGACAGCCAGGCGGTCGCGACGATCGTCCAGAACCTGTACGACACCGTCTATGCGACTCGCCAGGGAACGATCACCGTCACGCCGCTGGTCAAGCCGAACGCGGTCCTCGTGGTCGGTTCGGAAGAGGCGGTCGCCTTCGCGATGGAGCTGATCAAGCAGCTGGACATCGACGCGCCGGCCGAATCGGAGTTTCGCGTCTTCCGTCTGAAGTACATGTCGTCGGAAGACATGAAGGCGCGGATCAACGAGTTCTATCTCGGCATCTCGTCGACCGGCTTCGGCGCCGGAGGGATCACGCAGGGAGAGCGGCCGGGCCTCGGGACGAGGGTCCGAGTCGTGTCGGACTATCGCTCGAACTCGCTGGTCATCACCGCGAGCCCGCGCGACCTCGAAGAGATCGGTCGGCTGATTCAGGAGCTCGATACCGTCAGCTCCCAGGCGAGCAACGCGGTCAAGGTCTTCCGGCTGAAGAACGCCCTCGCGGAACAGCTCCAGCCGGTCCTGCAGGACGCGCTCAACGGTCAGCTGCAGGGAGCCGGCATCGGAGCGAATCCGGGAGGAACCGGACTGCAGGGGCAGAACAACCTGCTCGGCGGCGTCGGTCAGCAGCAGCTGGCTCGACTGCGCAGCGCCATGCTCGCGCTTCGGATGATCGATGCCGACGGCAAGACGATCGAAGGGGGAATCATGTACGACGTCCGCGTCACCGCGGACATCAACAGCAACTCGCTGGTCGTCACGGGCCCCGAAGAGAACATGTCGCTGATCCAGGCGCTGATCGATTCGCTCGATCAGCTCCCCGAGGTCGAGACGAAGATCAAGGTCTTCCCGGTCACCAACAACGACTCGGGAGTTCTCCTGCAGCTGCTGACCGATCTGTTCAGCACGCAGCAGCAGGGAGGAGGGGGCGGCCAGCAGGGTGGACTCTCGAACCTGCCGCTGCAGAGCGGCATCGGCGGCGACAGCACGCTCGTCGGATTGCGGTTCGGAGCCGACCCGCGGACCAACTCGATCATCGCCTCGGGTTCCGAAATGAACCTGCGGGTCGTCGAGGATCTGATCTATCGCCTCGATCAGGATGATCTCCATCAGCGGATCAACAAGGTCTTCCGCCTGCGGAACACCACGTCGACCAGCGTCCAGACGGCGATTCAAGGGTGGATCGACGCTCGCGCCACGCTCTACGGCGACGGCCAGGATGCGGTCGGCGTGCCGTTCGATCGCGAAGTGATCGTGGTCGACGAGCCGGAAGGCAACAGCCTGATCATCAGCGTCACGCCGCAGTACTTCGACGAGATCGATCGGATCATCCAGGAACTCGATCGCCGTCCGATGATCATGGTCCGAGCTCTGATCGCCGAGGTGACGCTCGGTGACAACGAGCAGTTCGGCTTCGAAGCGGGAGTGCAGGATTCGCTGCTCTTCGATCGCGGGCTCGGCACGATCGGCTTCCCGTTCAATCAGGCCGGACTCGGC
This sequence comes from Planctomycetaceae bacterium, assembly GCA_003455945.1. GTDB lineage: Bacteria > Planctomycetota > Planctomycetia > Pirellulales > Pirellulaceae > UBA11682. The sequence goes on along the minus strand of DMPQ01000071.1, from coordinate 3,651 downwards.
AACGCGAACGTCGGCCGCGAGCAGCTCGCCGGCCAGGGACTCTCGAACCTGAACATCGGTCGGACCAATGCCGACCTCGGCTTCGGCGGGCTGGTCCTGAGCGCAGGCAACGAATCGGTCAACCTGCTGCTGCGAGCCCTGAAGCAGCGGAGTCGGATCCAGGTGCTCAGCAGTCCGACCATCATGACGCTGGACAACCTGACCGGTTACGTCCAGGTCGGATCGGAAGTCCGTTTCATCTCGGGCACGACGATCACCAACGGCATCGCCCAGAACAATGTCGACATCGCCCAGGTCGGCATCATCCTGCAGGTCCAGCCGCGGTTGAGTCCGGACGGGATGATCGTGATGAATGTCGACGTCACCAAGTCGAACCTGGGGAACGATGCCGACGGGACCACGGTCGGCTTCGCGGCGAACGGCGATCCGATCCGCGTCCCGCCGATCAACATCACCACGACCCAGACCTCGGTGATGGCTCGACACGGTCAGACCGTCGTCTTCGCCGGACTCATCACGTCGAGCGACACGCAGGAGATGCGCGGAGTGCCGATCCTCAGCGACATCCCGGCGATCGGTCGCCTGTTCCGGTTCGATTCGGAACAGCAGCTCCGTACCGAACTGATGATCATCCTGACGCCGTACGTCGTCGAAAGCGAAGCGGATGTCGCGACGCTCAACCAGATGGGCTTCGATCGGATGAGCTGGTGTCTGTCGGATGTCGCCTCGATCTACGGATCGATCGGCTACGACGACCAGGCGTTCATGATCGAGAACCAGCCCGACGTCATCTATCCCGATCTGTCGCCGACGGGCGAGCCGACCGAGGCGCAGCCGCAGGGGATCCTGATGCCCGGCGATGCGATCCCGCAGGACGCGCTCCCCGGTGGTTCGGGACTTCCCCCGCAGGGCTTCGCTCCGCCGTCCAGTCGTCGGGATCAGAGCATCATGCAGGAGCGGGCTCAGGCCGACTTCGGCGGACCGCAGTTGCAGTCGCCGCTGACTCGCAACGACGGTCCCTGGACGATGACGCCGCAGGGAGTCCGACCGGTCGGCTGGAACGGCGGAAACGGACAGCTCACCGGTGCTCCGATCGGCACGGAGTATCCGCCGCGAGTCGCCTCGCGAAGCGACGGACCGACTCCCGCTCCGGGATACCGACCGCCGTACGACGGGAACGAAGTCGCTCCGACCGGTTTCCCGACTCCGGCCCCGAACGGCTCCGACGGTGTCGTTCGCGACGCGACCGGCGGTGCCGGAGGAATGTGGCGCTGAGACGAACGGGCTGCGATCCCTTCCGCTCGACCTGACCCGAGTCGAGCGGAAGGTGATCCGCTCCCCGCGCACGCCGAACCGATCGAACCTCTCGCCGCGAAACGGAAGCCGCGATCATGCGAATGCCGCTCATCTCCTCGATCGTTCGTCGCCGTCTGAAGGTCGTCGCGCTGCTGGCGCTGGTCGCCGGTTGCCGACCGCTCGAGACCCGCTCGCCGATCCACATGGCCAATCCGTTCTCGCCGCTGAGCGCCGAGAAGCAGGCGGCCAAGGACCGTGAGGCGGCGGCCGAAGGAAAGAAGGAGAAGATCGAGTTCGGCAGGCCCGAGACGCTGGCGGTGATCTGGACCGACTCGGTCTACACCGCGCCGGGAGCCCAGCCGACTCGCGGTTTCGGCGGCCGGTTCTTCTTCTACGACGTCAAGGGTGAGGCGGTCCGTGTCGATGGGGAACTGACCGTCTACGGCTTCGACGACTCGACCGAAGGGGCCCAGTCGAAGGTGCCGCAGAAGAAGTTCGTTTACCCGGCCGATCAGCTCCAGTCGCATTGCGGCATGTCGGATCTCGGCATCTCGTACAACTTCTGGATCCCGTGGGACGGCGTCGGCGGCGAGCGCAAGGCGATCTCGCTGTTGCCCATCCTGAAGACGACCGACGGTCGCACCATTCGCGGCGAACAGACGCTGAACGTCCTGCCGGGGCGAGCCCCCGAACAGGAACAACTGATCGGTACCGTCTCGCAGATCCGTCAGACGCTCGACCGTTCGATGATGACCGGCGAGTCGTTCCCGATCGGACCGAACTCCGGAGCGGTCACGGCGCCGTCGCGCACGGCGACGATCGACGTGCCGTACGAGATGGGCCGACAGATGCAGCAGCCTCAGGCACCGCGCACAGCCGTGCCGGGGCGACGTTCGACCACCCTGCCCGAATCGCTCCCCGCGCCGCAACCGAACGGCGCGAACCCGTCCGGCGCGATGCTGCCGCCCGGAGCGATGATGCCCGGCACCATGCAGCCCGGAGCGATGACGCCCGGCATGAGTCGTCCGGCGATTGCCGACCGCTCGACCAATGCGAACCTTCGGACGGCGGGCTCGGGACCCAACGGCTACATCGCCGGCGGATCGCCGGTCGGCACGGTCGGCATGGCGAATCAGCCTGTCGGAGCCGTCCCCGATCCGGCGCTTTTCCCCTTTCCGACTCAGCAGTACGATCCGGCGACCAACACCATGACCGGTGTCGGACCTGCCCCCGGCTTTTCGCGTGGGCCGCGGACCGACATCGCCGGCGGCCGGACCGTGCGAAACCCCTGAGCGGCGTTCGCCTCTCGGCTCGACATTCCCGATGCGCCGATTCCGTTCGACGAGCGATTCGCATTCGCCTCGAACGGATGATCTACCGAGCGGGCTGACCGTCGGCTGCGAACTCTCTTTCCGCCCGCTCGATCTCTCGGGCGCTGGTCCGTTCTCCGCGGCGCGTTACAGTGACGCGAACGCTTCGCGGGAAAGGAAGTCGACACGATGGGCCTGCAGGATCGGACCTACTACCGGGACGAGGACGATGCGCCGCGCGGATCATTCGGCGGTTTCGGCGGCTCCGGCGGTCTCTCGGTTACCGTCCGTCTGATCATCGCGACCGTCGTCATCTGGGTGATCGACTCGGTCCTCGTCTCGTCGGTCGGTCCCGGAGTGCCGAAGCAGCATCTGCTGACCGAGTACGGGGCGCTCGAGGCGGACTGGATCTATCGCCCGTGGGAAGCGTACCGACTGCTGACCTACGGGTTCCTTCACGCCCATCTCGAGGAGCGCTCCGGCCTCTGGCACATCCTCTTCAACATGTACCTGCTGTTCATGATGGGACGGCGGTTGGAAGAGGCGGTGGGGCGCCGGGGGATGTTGCTGTTCTATCTGCTCGGCATCGTCGCGGGGGGACTCGCCTGGTCCGCGATCTCGCTGCTCGCCGGCTCGCCGGGCATCGTCCGCGGCGCCTCGGCCGCCGTTTCGGCGGTCGTCGTCGGAACCTGCCTGAGATACCCGCGCGATCGCGTCTCGCTCTTCGGCGTCATNNGCCGCTCTGGGGCTTCGGTCTCATGACGATCGCGCTCGATGTCTTCGGGGCGATCGGAGTCGGCGACAGCAACGTCGCCTACACGGCGCACCTGGGCGGAGCGGCGTGGGGAGCGTTGCATTTTCGCTGGGGGAGTCGCTGGCTCGATCGTTTCGATCCGACCTCGCTCCGCAAGGCGTTCCGCCGCAAACCGAAACTGCAGGTCGTGCGCGACGAGTACGGCGATGAAGTGGAGCGCGACAAGTACGAACTCGACCGGATCCTCGCCAAGCTTCACGACCAGGGACAATCGTCGCTGACCGGAGCCGA
>DMPQ01000420.1:40557-40679 GCA_003455945.1 Planctomycetaceae bacterium | reverse complement strand
GGCTCGGACGATCCCGAGACCAAGGAAGCGATTCGGTCCCTGCGCAAGGAACTGACCGAACTGACTCGCAAGGTCTACGGCGAGCTCGACGCCTGGGAGACGGTCCAGGTCGCGCGGCATAA
>DMPQ01000420.1:0-40526 GCA_003455945.1 Planctomycetaceae bacterium | reverse complement strand
TTCGTCGAACTGCACGGCGACAAGCATTACGGCGACGACCGCGCGCTGAGATGCGGATTCGCCAAGCTCGAAGGCCGCAAGGTGATGGTATTCGGTCACCAGAAAGGCCGAACCTATCAGGAACGGAGCGAGTGCTATTTCGGCTGTGCGCATCCCGAGGGCTATCGCAAGGCGATNNATCGACACGCCGGGCGCCTATCCGGGGATCGGAGCCGAGGAACGCGGTCAGGCTCAGGTGATCGCCGAAAGCATGTTCGAGATGAGTCGTCTCGAAACGCCGATCGTCTGCGTGGTGATCGGCGAAGGCGGCAGCGGCGGCGCGCTCGGAATCGGCGTCGGCGACCGGATCGCGATGCTCGAGTACGCCTACTACTCGGTGATCAGTCCGGAGGGCTGCGCCGGGATTCTCTGGAAGAGCGCCGAGCATGCCTCCAAGGCGGCCAACGCACTCCGATTCACCTCGAAGGATCTCGAGAAGCTCGGTGTCGTCGATGCCGTCATTCCGGAGCCGCTCGGCGGAGCCCATCGAGACCATCACCAGATGGCGAGCCGCCTGAAGACCTTCCTGGTCAAGTCGCTTCGCGAACTCTCGGACGTGCCGTCCGACGAACTCGTCGCTCAGCGGTACGAGAAGTTCCGACGGATGGGCCAGTTCCTGACCGTCGGCGAGTGATCGACGCCGTCCGGCTTCGTGCGTGAGGACGCCAGCTCGAACGCGACTCGGACCGAGCCGCAAGTGTCGCGCGGCGGTCCGCCGCGCCGAGACGCCGGACGGAACCGTGGGGCGTCGAATCGAGGCGCCGATCGGCGAGTCACGACGGGTCGGCCGTCGGTCGAACGATCCGTGCCGCGACGATCGAAACCGGATCGGGAACGGCCGGCGCGGCGCCGGTCCGGAGGCAGCAGCCGAACTCCGATTCGAACCGCCGCCATCCGCAGCGGCGATCGTTCGGCGCCCGCTCGTCGCATCGACGATTCTCTGCGCCGTGGGATCGGCGCACGCTCTCCGAAACCTCTCGCGGGCCCGCTTCGGCGACGCCGCCGACTGCACGACGAGAGGCTGCGTCACGGATCGTTCGGCCGTCGGAATCGAGCCACGGCGACGGGAATCAGGGGCGCCCCGCAACGTCCGATAATGTCTCTTATGTGCGGTTCGAGGGTCAGAATTCCCTGGGAATACGCTCGGACGCCCCGAGCCGCCGTCCGCCGCCTCTTCCCCGATCCGCCACCGATTCGCCTCCGCGAACGGCGGCTGCGAAAGCGATTCGGTCTCGGCTCGACAACGCGTTCCGCTGCGGCGACGCGGATGCCGAAGAGCGACTCCGCGGCGCGTCGCCGGGCGACGATCGGCGCCGGTCTCGTTGCGACTTCGTGCGCCTCGCGGATCCGGATTCGCAGGTGGACGATCGGCGTCCGAAACGCGCCGGTCCGACCGGATCCGATCTGCGGCGCGCCCCCCTGCTCCGCCGCCGACTCGTACTGACGGACATCCGACTCCTGCGGCCGGAATCGATCGCACCGGAACTGTCGCTCGCTCGGAACGCTCTCCGATCGGCGATCGCATCGGCCGCCGAACGCTCTCGCGCCCCCGCGACGAATCAGCGCGGCTGGACCGCGCGGCCGATCTCTTCGGCGAGCCGCTTCCAGGCGGGATCGCTCCAGGGATCAGGCTGACGGTCCGAAGAACCGGCAGGGGTGCTCGACCCGCTCATGCTCGAGCCGTCGGCGTTCGATCCGCCGAGGTTCGGGAAGCCGAACGGGTTCGATCGCGAGTCGGCCGATTCGGGACGCGAACGGACCGCATCGTCGATCGTCTCGCCGCTGCTGTGGCGATCGAGATCGTCGCCGAGCTGATCGAGATACGGACGGACGACCCGATCGACGTCCGGCGGCATTCCGATGCTCAGGTTGTCGACGACCGAGGCCATCAGATAGCCCGCCTTCGATCGACTGATCGCCGACTTCTGATCGTCGCCCAAGAACGGCAGCGTCATGGCAAAGAAGGTGATCACCAGGCAGACCGCCAGTCCGTTGATCGCGCCGACGACGGCGCCGGCCTGACGATCGAAGTCCTTCATCTCGACCTTCTCGATCATGCGCCGGACGAAGGCGAAACCGATCCAGACGGCGAACGAGGTGCCGAGATAGAGCACGAACATCGCCAGATAACGATTCCATGGCGGTTCGGCATTGATATGGCCGGCGACCGTACTCGAAAAGGTGATCGCGACGACATAACTGCCGAACAGCGCCGCAGCGCTGGCGATCTGCCACGCGAGCCCCTTCATCGCGCCGAACAGGATCGCCGCGATGAAGATCCCGAGCATGAACAGGTCGTAGATCTCCATATCATCCGGTCTCTCGATGGGATTCCGCCGGGATGAGGCGCCGGGGCGCGGCGGGGCCGATTTGCGGCGGGGAGTATAGCGACGAGGCGGCAATGGGCGAAGGTCAACCGCGGATCGGGGTAGGGGGCGACTTGCGGGAGCCGCGGACGGATATCCGCTCGACGACGATACTCGGGACGCGATCGACAGCCTCTTCGGCGACGACCCGCCGCGATTCGTTGCCGGATGCAGTTCGTCGTGCACCCGATTGATCTTGGAGCGATTCCGGGTTTGGGCTAGGTTCGTCATCGGCGCATGAGGCGCCGCTCCGACCGTTCGGCTCGCGTCCGCTCCGGAACCCGTCTTCCGCGAGACGGAACGGCTCGAANNCCGAGTTCAGGGAGGCTCGGGTGGCTGATTTCCGAACGCACATCACGGTCAGCTCGGCGGTCGGTGTCGGCTACGGCATGCTCGGCTACTCGACGCTCGACATGACGGTCCAGCAGAGTCTGCTCACGGCGGCGCTCTGCGGCGTTGCCGGCATGCTCCCCGATCTCGACAGCGACTCGGGCATTCCCGTTCGCGAAACGATCTCGCTCGCCGCCGCCGTGACTCCGATGATGCTGATGGATCGCTTCGGCGACCTCGGTCTCGATCGCGAGTCGCTCATTCTGGCAGGGGCGGCGGTCTATCTGCTGGTCCGCTACGGGATCGCCGAACTCTTCAAGCGATACACGGTCCACCGAGGCATGTGGCACAGCATTCCTGCGGCGTTCATCGCGGGACTGATCTGCTACCTGATGACTTCTCACGACGTCACGCCGGTTCGACTGTTCAAGTCGTCGGGAGTCGTGCTCGGTTTTCTCTCGCACCTGGTGGTCGACGAACTGTGGGCCATCGACTTCGCCCATGGCCTTCCGCGCACCAAGAAGTCGTTCGGTACGGCCCTCAAGCTCTGGTCCGAACGGGATCTCTGGCCGAACGTCTCGACCTACGCCAAGCTGGTGCTGTTGACGATGATCGCGTTCGGCGATCCCTCGTGGACCGAGCCGGTTCGCGAGCGACGAGACCGGCTGGAACAGACCGCCACCGACTATCTGCAGGACTGGATCCGGCGGACGCGTGAGGCGTCGGTCGACAGCGAGTCGCTGCGGCGTTGACCTCGTTTGCCCTCAGAAGGTCCGGCGACTGTCGATCAGGATCGTGACCGGACCGTCGTTGATCGACTCGACCTGCATATCGGCTCCGAACTCGCCGGTCGCCACCGTCAGCCCGAGTCGGGCGAGCCCCTCGCAGCAGCGTCGATATCCGTCTCGCCCACCGTCCGGTCCTTCGGCTCGGACGAAACTCGGGCGGTTCCCCTTGCGACAGTCCCCCAGCAGCGTGAACTGACTCACGACGAGCACGTTTCCGCCGATCTGCGTGACGTCGCAGTTCATCTTCCCTTGGTCGTCGGCGAAGATCCTGAGCGAGGCGATCTTCCGGACTAGGTATTCCGCATCCTCGGGACGGTCGCCGACCTCCACGCCGACCAGAACGAGCAGCCCACGATCGATACGTCCGACGACTTGTCCGTCGACCGTCACCGACGCACTGCGGACCCGTTGCACGACCGCTCGCATCCTCTGCTCTCTTCCTGTGACTCCGGGAACGGTTCGCGGCGCCCCCCTGCCCCGGATCCCCGCATGTTCGACGGGTCCGCGGCCACCGGTCGCGCTTCACCGCATTCCTTTTCCCTTGTCGGGCCCGATTCGGGGCGTTGCCGAGACGACATCGGCGCCGTTACCGTTGGCGAATCGGTGATCGATCAAGGCCCCGCCCGGAGAGGGCCTCCGCGATCCACCAGCCTCCGTAAGGACCCGAACATGCCCGTGTCTCTGCTCCGCATCGTAGCCTGCCTGATCGTCGCGTTCACGATGAGCTCTGCCGCATCCGGAGAGGATCAATGGACTCGCTTCCGCGGAGCGGACGGCAGCGGCCGATCGGAATCGACCGGGACTCCGGCGACCTGGAGCGACAACGAAAACATCGTCTGGCGAACGCCGCTTCCGGGGCCGGGAGCCTCCAGTCCGGTCCTCTACGACGGGCGTCTGTATCTGACCTGCTACACCGGGTACGGCGACGGCAATGCCGCCGGGACGCAGCAGGATCTCGAACGCCACCTGCTCTGCGTCGATCCGAGCAACGGCACGATCATCTGGGACACGCCGCTCGCGTCGGACCATGAGGTGGCCAACTACGACGGCTTCATTCCGCTGCACGGCTACGCCTCGGGAACGCCGGCGGTCGACGAGACCGGGGTCTACGTCTTCTACGGCTCGACCGGCGCCGCGGCGTTCGATTTCGACGGCTCGCTCCGCTGGAAGACGCATCTGGGAGCCGGGACGCATGCGTTCGGGACCGCCAACTCGCCGGTGATCGCCGGGGATCTGGTGATCGTCAACGCCTCGGTCGAGTCGGGTGCGCTCGTGGCCCTGCGCAAGTCGGACGGCAGCGAGGCATGGCGCCAGGAGGGGATCGACCGATCGTGGAATACGCCGATCCTCTACCGCGCCCTGGACGGCAATCAGGAGCTGGCACTGAGCGTTCAGGGGAAGGTCCTGACGTTCGACCCGGCGACCGGAAACCCGCTCTGGCAGGCCAATGCGATCGACGACTACATCTGCCCGAGCATCATCGTGCAGGACGGCATCCTGTATGCGGTCGGCGGCCGAAAGAACACGACCGTCGCGATCCGCAGCGGAGGCCGCGGCGACGTCACCGAAACGCACGTGCTCTGGTCGCAAGGGCGCGGCTCGAACGTCTCGTCCCCCGTCTTTCACGAAGGGCATCTGTACTGGGCAAGCGAGTCGCGCGGCATCGTCTACTGCGCCGACGCGAAAACGGGCGAGGTGATCTATCAGGAGCGGCTGGAGCCCAAGCCGGACCGCATCTACGCTTCGCCGCTCCTCGCGGCCGGCATGATCTACTACGTGTCGCGCGACGCAGGGACGTTCGTGGTCGAGGCGAAGCCGTCGTTCCGCCTGATCGCGGTCAACACGATCGCCAGCGACACGTCGATCTTCAACGGATCGCCGATCGTGGTCGGCGATCGCCTGATCCTCCGCAGCGACAAGTTCCTGTACGCGGTCGGCAAGTAGATCCGTCGCGCTGCTTCGGCGGATCGGTCGATCGGAGCACGATCGTCCGGTCCGACCGCCATCGCCCAGCCGCCGGCGCCATGGGCGACTCTCACGCCCTCTTCGATTCCGTTGCGGATCGAAGGGGGCGTTTTCGTTCAGCGACGAACGGTCTCCGAGTCCTTGTGACGAGCGACGAACGCCGCCGTCTCGTCGGAGACGACCTCTTCGGTCGGCGTCGGCTGAAAATCGATCTCTGCCGGAACGATCCGATGGCGGATCTGGTGCATTTCGAGGCGACCGATGCGCGACGTCATCGGCCGGTCACCGGACGAGTCGCGCCGCAGGAAGTCGATGCGATAGGGGAAGAACGGAAGTTGCGGATCGCTGCCGATCACCAGCTCGATGTGAGTCGGTAGCGGAAGCGGCACGCGTTCGCTCAGTCGGTCCCCCTCCCCTTCCCCAGCCTCGATACCGAACCGAGCCTTCAGTCGCTCTCGTTTCCAGTGACCGGTGACGAACCAGACCGTCTGTCCCTGCCAGCTTTCCTGGCGAGGCGGTGAGAACTCGAACTCGTGTCCGAACGAACGGACGAGCGCAAGCAAGCCGGCGCCCGGACCGAAGTGTCCCGGATCGAGAGCGACCGGGTCGTAGCCGAGTTCGGCGCGCGCGTATTCGAGATCGACTCGCGTCAGTTCGGAGCGAGTCGGAGTCCGGTAACGCGTCAGCAGAAAGCGACCGTTGTCGATCTGCTGAACGTCCGCGACCTTCTCGCCTCCGGCCGAGTAGACCATGTCGATGCGAGTCTGCTCTCCCCCTGCCCCGCGCTGCAGATAGCGTCCGTCGCCGATCACGTGGGTCGCGTAGAGATCGATCTCCTGTCGCAGCTCGACCTCCAGCCCGTCGAGCGTCTCGAGCGTTTCGAGACTCCGCCGGACCAGCAGACCTCCGTCGACGTCGAGCACGTCGCCGTCGAAACGCGGGCGAGCGGCTTCGGTACGTCCGAACTGCAGCCCGGCGAAGAACAGGACCATCGCGATCGCGATGCCGGTCATGGGCGAGTCGAGAACCGCTTTCATGGTCCGGTCGTGTGGGATTTGCCAAAGAATCGCAATGCGCCGGACCGAACATAGAGTCCACGGAGTTGTTCTCTGTGGGCTCGCGCGCAGGGTGCGATTCTCCGACGGAGGCAAGGACCGCAGGGCCGGGACAGGAATCTCGACGAGACGCCTTCCGGCGACGAGCGGCGGGATCTTAGGTACCTCGATCCTCGAGGTCTACCTCAATTGCCTCGCCGCCGTCGTCGAACCGACCGTGACCTTCGCCGACATCAACCGAACGAGATGGGTCGTGGGCCGTGGCCTTCGGCCGCAACCATGCGTAGGGGGGATATCATGTCCGTACGATTCGCCATCGGAACGCTGATGCTGTGCCTCGCGGTCGCAGCATCGGGCTGCACCGTTCCGGCCCTTAGAGGCGGGGGTCTGCGAAACGGTCTTCCGACCGCTCACAACCTGCCTCCGGCCCAGATGATCGCTCACCCCGGGCCGGGCGTCGGCGGACCGGGCCCCGGAGTCATCCCGAACATGCCTCCCATGGGCATGGGAATGGGAATGGGGATGCCAGGCGGCTACGACCTGGGAGCTCCGGCTCCGACCGTCCAGGTGCACTTCAAGGCGCCGGTCGGCATGGAGCTCCGCTGGGACGTGGGTGGAGTCGGCTTGTACGACTCCGAGCCGCTCGTCGTTCCGGGGATCCAGAACTTCCCGGAAAACGGCGTCTATCGGCTGAAGGTGACGGGGATCGAAGGGCGTGAGGACGAGCGTCTCTATCCGTCGCTCGAAGTCGCTCCGATCACCGCTCGCACCGCTGCCTATCTGGCTCACACGCCGATCCCGGTCCACTTCACCGAGCAGGACTTCGATCAGGCGCTCTCCGGCAACTTCGTCACCAAGGTGATCTACGTTCCGGATCCCGAGTTCCAGGAACTGGCGATCGGTGGCGTCGACACGCTGGTCAGCACTCGGCTGGATCCGGGGATCGACCCGATCGTCGAAGCGGACCGCCGCGGCGCGATCCTGGCCGTCATTCGCCTCGGTCGCAAGGACATGGAGGTCGAGGGGGCGGGAGCGGGCGTCATGCAGACGCAGTTCATGCAGGAGATGGGAGGCGCCCCGGGCTTCTCGCCGGTGCCGTTCAACGGCGGCGGAGCGATGCCGCAGTACATCTCCGGCGTCACCGGCCCGCAGTACGGCTACCCGATCACCGGGACGCCGATCGGACTCCCCGTCCCGCCGCACATTCCGCTCGGAGTGCCGGCCGGTCTGCAGCAGCACACGATGCGGAACCACACCGCGATGCACATCCCGGGGCCGACTCCCGAGCTGAACGTCCACGTTCGGCAGGCTCCCGGTCTGAGCTATCCGCGCCCGGCCGACACGGTTCGGATCCGCGAACAGACGATGCGGCCGCTGCACTTCAACCAGCAGCCGCCGGCCGACATGGTTCACGGCCNNTTCACGGCTATCCGCCCGGAGCGGGCGGCTACTGCCCTCCGGGCATGTGATCCTCGATCGCGAGGACGCGCCGGTCTGACATCACCTCCGTCTCCCGATTCCCTGCGAGTCGGGAACGGAGGAACGGGACGGAACCGAGCCGCGTCGAGCCCCTACGGCTCCACGCGGCTCGTTCGCTTCCCGGATTGATCGCTGGAGCAGCGCAGCCGTTCGCGTGACATGGCCGAGTCCGACTCGACGTTCCGATGCCGGACTCGCCCGAACACGGACCACCGAACCTCAAGCGAAACGAGGCACTTCATGCGGATCGCGAAACGTCTGATGCGACGCATGACGACCGCTCTGTTGGTCGTCGCCGTGACATGCGGCATCGATCTCGTCGCCGCACCGGTTCGGGCCCAGACCGAGAATGCCCATTTCCGCAACTGGGCCGATCTTCCGCCCGGTGAGGTCGGTCGACGCCAGTTGGAACGCGGAGGGCCGCTGCGAGGCTACTTCCAGCCGGTCGAAGTGATCGCGCCGGACGGGGCCGATGTCGCACTCTACATCGAAGACGGCTTCCGGTCGTTCGGTGCCTCGAAGGCCAAGGCCGGCATGCTGATCGGCGGCGTCTATCGCGCCAAGATCACTCGCATCCCCGGCCATCCGGGATTCGAGATCTATCCGTCGATCGAAGTGATCGACCGCCTGTTTCCTCCCCAGGGGCTCGAAGATCGTTTTCCCGTTCCGATCGTCCTCACGCAGGACGATCTCGATCGGGCGCTCGCCGGCGAGTTCGTCGTTCGAGTCGTCTATCTCGAGAACCCCGCGATCGCCTTGCCGGTGGCTCAGCGCGAGAACGAACAGCGTTCGCTCGACGTCGGCCCCGGAGACGATCCGCTGATCACGGCCGACAAGTTCGGTCGCCCGATGGCGATCGTTCGGATCGGAGCTCGCGTGCCCGACGAGGCGTTGGGGCTCGGACAGCCCGGAGCGCCGCTGCAGGTGCTTCGCCAGGACGCGACCGAAGCCCCCGAGACGGCTCGTCGCTGACGACGATCAGCCGCCCGCTTCCGAGGCCGCCAAGCACGCGAGCGATGTGCGGTGATCGGGAGAGCCGACGATCGTGTCGGTGCGGCCCCACGTCGAAGCACGCCGCTCCCTGCGAGCCTGACGACGATCGCACGAAACTGTCCTTCCACCTCGGTCGGTGCCACGATGACGCAGAAGTTCCGACGCCTGACCTGGTCAGCCCTCGTCGCGGGAGCGGGCTTCTCGCTCGTCACCGGCTGCGCCGTCGGAAGGCCATCGATCGGTCCCGGCGCCGCTCCGGGGGCCATGCCGATCACGAGTGCCGCTCCGTCCCGCATGCCGGTCGCTCCGGCCGGCTATGCCGCTCCGGTTCCTCCGGGCACTCCGGTTCCTGCCGCGCCTCCGGCCTGGGCTTTCGGCAACCACGCCGACTCTCATTCCGGTTCGGATGACCACCGAAGCGATTGCCCCTGCTGCTCCGGCTCCCGAAATGACGCCAATCCGCTGCGGAGGCCGGTCGATCTTTTCGGTTCGGTCGAAGCGCCCCGCTCCGACGGCGAACAGGTCGCGAATGACTACGCGGTGATGCCGGTCGCCTACGACGATCCGACGACGGTCGGTGAGGTCCCCTGCCCTACCGGCGATCCGTGCGCCCCTCCGAACGTTCAGCTCCCGGCCTGGTTCGACGAGGCCGGCGGCATGTTCACGCCGTCGGACGAGTTCATCTTCGACGGAGGCGATGACGGGGTCGAAGTGCTGATCGACAAGGACTGGACCGTCCGCGGTCTCGACATGGAAGACACCGTCGGCCACTTCGACACGCGCGACGGCCGCCGACTGGTCGCTCCGAGCAATCGCGTTCCGATCTACGCGCCGCGTTTCGGCTCGGTCCGTCGGATCTACGGGATCGCCGGCAACGAGGCGAACGTGGCGATCGAAGGGGTCCAAGGCGAGATCGCCTCGATCGGTATCGAGGAAGTCGATCTGGCATCGACCGCTTTGCAGCAACTGCAGCCGCGCGGCCAGGTCGGTCATCGTTCGTCGTCGACCTTCCGCGATCGGACTCGCGGCATGGAACTCGAGAACGAAGTCGCCAGCTCGGCCTTCGACAACCGCTTCGCGACGTTCGAAGATCTGGCGATCATCCGCTACGGCGCCTACGACCAGAACGAAGGGGCGAAACTGCAGGAAGGAATCGATGCGGCGACGTCGTGGGGGAAGCTCGATGCGGCTCAGGCGACCGTCGACAATCTGACGGTCGATCTGCTCGGCAACGGCAGCCCGGCAGCCGAGACGGTCGGTATCGAGGAAGACGACTCGCGCCCGCGTCTCCGATTGGTGAAGGTCGCTTCGCGCAGCGACGCGCTCCCCGGAGAGATCATCGAATTCGCGATCCGATTCGACAATGTCGGTAACGAGACGATCGGCAACGTGACGATCCTTGATCATCTCAGCCCGCGTCTGGAGGTGATCGAAGGATCGCCTCAGTGCTCGCTGAAGTCCGACTTCTTCGTCAACGAACAGGATGAGACGACTCAGATCTTCCGTGCGGAGATCGTCGATCCCCTTCCTGCCGGTCAAGGAGGAATCGTTCGCTTCAAGTGTCGCGTCCGTTAGGACACCCGCTCGAAGTCGAGATGCCTCCGAAGGCTCCGTGCTCGTCACGGAGCCTTTTTTCGTGCGCCGATCGCAACGCGCGTTTGCGGAGCGCTGAAGGATGATCGACGAACGCCGCCTGACGAGCGTCGGGACTTTCGCCTGTCGGTAGCGCTCGGAGATGATGCGAGTCCGGTAGCCGCGATCGGAGTTCGCTCGAATGGCCCCCCCTCCCCTCCCCTTTGCTCATCTGAACCTGACTCGCAACCCGTTCGGCGAACTCGATGACCGCGACCTGCTTGCGATCGCTCAGGTCGATCCGAGTCGTTGGATCGAGCATCTGCGGGAACCGAGCGGCGTCGTGCTGTTGCTGGGGGAGAAGGGGCGAGGCAAGACCACCTCGCTTAAGGTGCTCGCCGCGGCGATCGACGCGGCTTACGTCCATCTGGACGAGGAGCGACCGCGCATGCCTCCGCTCGAGCGCTCGACGGTGATCGACGAGGCACAGAGGCTCGGCGGCTGGTTCCGACGGCGACTGTGGAAGGATCGGCGAATCCGCGCGATCGGTTCGCATCATGATCACGCCGCCGAACTTCGCCGATCCGGCAGGACCGTGCTCGTCGAGACGCTACCGCTGAGTTGGAACGCGACGAACCTGATCCGACTGGTCGACGAACGCATCGACCGATTCCGCCGCTCCGAGGGCCCGGTTCCGACTCTTCCCCCCGAGACGGCCGAGCGGTTGCTCCGCGAGTTCGGCTCCGACATCCGGCGACTGCTCGGGCGGCTCTACGACGTCGTGCAGCGAATGAGCGAGGTCGGCCCCCTCGCGAATCGACTCTGATCAGGCCGCTCGACGCAACCGCAAGAGCATGGCGTCACCCGTGGCGAAGCGAGGGAAGTGCCGAGGTCGCACCGATCCCCCTCGTGTCCCGCTGCCGACTACAATCGCCGGCGACGAGATCGAGGTGCGACGTACAGCTTCGCCCGAACGTCCTGGCGCGAGATCGATCCTCATGAGCAAGTGCCACATCCGATTCGAGTTCGATCGGCCGAACCGTACCTACATCGCCGGCGAAACGGTGAGCGGACGGGCTCTCGTGACGGCGAACCAGACTGTCGCGATGCGAGGGATCAAGCTCGCCGGCCTCTGGCGCACGCACGGCAAGGGGAATACCGATACGGGGACCTACTTCGAGTCGATCGGTCCGCCGGGCGAGCTGCGAGCGGGGGAGCAGCACGTGCTCCCGTTCTCGTTTCCGACTCCGTCCGCCCCGCTGACCTATCGAGGGACGATCGTCAATTTCGACCATTACGTCGAAGTGCGCGTCGACGTGCCGTGGGCCTTCGATCCGGTGGAGCGGACCGAGTTCATCCTGCTCCCCGGGCCGAGCGTCGAGAGCCCCGACGAGCCGCTCGCGGGCTTCGCCAAGAGCTCGACCACCTGCGGCCTGATCCTCGGGGGGACGATCGGAGCGGTCGCCGTTCTCGTCGGACTCGCTTTCGTGATGCATTGGGGGCTCGGCCTGATTCCGATCGGCATCGGACTCGCCATCCTCTTCTTTACCTTCCGTAATCGGATCGCCGAACGTCGTCTCGGCGCGATCGAGTACGTCGTCGCGCCGATGTCTCAGCCCCCGGGCGGCGAGTTCGGCGTCCGTTTGGCGTTCGTGCCTCGCAGCAACGGCCGAATCACCGCGGTCCTGCTCACCTTGCGAGGTCAAGAGACCGCCGTCTCGGGGAGCGGCACCAACAAGACGACGCACCGACACGTCCTACACGACGCGAAGATCGAAGCAGCTCGCGAACTGAGCTTCACGGCGGGCAAACAGGTGGTCATCGAAGCCGCCTTCCCCTGCCCCGAAACCGTCGCGTACTCCTACGCCTCGACCGAGAACAAGGTCGAGTGGGCGATCGACGTCCGCTTCGACATCCCGCGTTGGCCCGACTGGTTTGCGTCGCAGAGCGTGCGAGTCGTTCCGCTTCCGTCCGCCGTCGCCGGGAACGCCATCGACACCGCAGCGTCCGATTCGGTTCGCGAGATCGAACTGATCCCTGCTCCCCTGCTCTCCCCGGAGTCCGAGTTGCCGCACGCCGGCGCGATGCCGCCTGTCGCCGACCCGGTACCGCGCGCGAGCGAGCCGATCGCCGCGCCGCTCCCCTACACCGAGTCGTACTCCCTCGGATCGCCCGCACCGACCGCTCCGCTTGCCCCGCGCTCTCTCGATCTGCTTCCGCTCCGAACGCTCGTCGATAGCCTGGCTCGAGGCGACCTGACGGAAAGCGAACGATCGAGTCGGATCGCCATCGACACGGCTCGCGACTTCGATATCGCGCTGACGGTCGACCGAGTCGCCTATTCGTACGGGATCCAGGATGCACCCGAGTATCGATCGGGACGAACCGTGATCGGTTCGATCGACGGCTCGAATCGGACGGTCGCCGTTCAGCTCCCCGATGCGGAGAACGATCGCGTCGGCGATCTGAGATCAGGCGATCGGTGGCAAGGGAGCGGCCGTCCGTTGCGTTGGGATACGCTGTACGAACGACTGGAGCTGCGAGGACGTTCGACCTGACGGCGCAGCGCCGCCGAGAGGAGACGCCATGTTTCGCGAGAGAACTCGGTCGATGATCAGGCACATCAACCGCGCGGGATCGCTGGCGCCGTCGAACGATCGGCGAATCTCCGGCGCGAAGTTCCTCGGGCTCTCCGTACTGCCCGTACTGCTCGGGCTGCTCGCGACCACGATTCCGGCAGCGGCTCAGGAATCGCCCGAATCGATCTGGCGAGGCTACCTGGAACGGCGCGTAGCGAGGATCGAGCGGCGAATGGATGAGGCGCCCGCGGCAGGCCCGAGCGAGCGGCAACAGTTGCTCGACATGCTCGGCCTCGATCCGCTTCCTTCGCGAGGCGATCTTCAGGCGACCGTCACGGGGACGGTCGAGCGCGAAGGGGTCACGGTCGAGAAGCTCCACTTCCGTTCGCTGCCGGGCCTGTACGTGACGGCCGATCTCTATCGTCCGGCCGAAGCGCCCGAGGATCGCCGACTTCCTGCAGTTCTCTATCTGTGCGGCCACGGTCAGGTCAAACGCGACGGNNTCGCTGCAGCTCGGCGAGATCGAGGGAATCCACCACGGCACCTACCGTCACGATCGCTGGTGGTGGATTACCCGAGGCTATACGCCGGCCGGCGTCGAGGCGTGGAACTGCATCCGAGCGATCGACTATCTCGAGTCGCGTCCCGATGTCGACGCCTCCCGAATCGGCTGTACCGGACGGAGCGGCGGTGGGGCGTACTCGTGGTACGTCGCGGCGATCGATGACCGGATCCGCTGCGCCGTTCCGGTCGCCGGAATCACCGACCTGCGCGACCACGTGGTCCANNGTCGCCGAGCTCGTCGCGCCTCGCCCGCTGATGATCGCCAATACGGATCGCGATCCGATCTTTCCGCTCGGCGGAGTCGTCCGGACTCATGCGTTCGTCGAACGAGCCTATCGCCGCGAGCAGACCGAAGCGTCGCTCGCGCTGCTGATCACCCCCGGCGGCCACGACGATACTCAGGACCTCCAGGTACCGACGCTCCGGTGGCTGAGAAAGCACCTGACCCAGATCGACGAACCGATCACCCTCGTCGCCGCTCCGAAGTTCCTTCCCGAGGAGTTGAAGGTCTTCGAGCGACTTCCCGACGACGAGATCAACTCCGTCATCGACGAGCATTTCGTTTCGGCCGCTTTGCCGATCGAACCGCCGACCGAATCGACGGCGGCCGCGGAGCAGCTGAATCGCTGGCGCGAAGCACTGCGGCAACGGGTGCTGGCCGCATGGAACGAGGAACCTGACGGTGGGCGCCTGCTCGAGCGAACCGATCGCTCGCTGCGAATCGACTCATCCGACGGCCTGCCGATCGAGCTGATCTTCGGGCCCCGTCCCGCTGAAGTCTCGGCATTGCGTCTGGTGCTGCTCGATGAACGCTCCGATCCGGAATCGCTCCCGGCCGCCGACCAGACGAACGAATGGGTCGTCGGTTGTCGGTTGCGAGGTTCCGGCGAGACGGCCGGCCCCACCGATGCCGCATCGTCGATTCACTTTCGCCGGCGGCTGGCGCTGATCGGCGAGTCGATCGAGTCGGGACGCGTCTGGGATCTTCGGCAGTCGATTCGGCGACTGCAGGCGGAACTCGAGACCTCTCGCGAGTCCCCCTGCCCCGTCGCGATTCGAGCGTCGGGCGGTGACGGATGGGTCGCGGCGCTGACGGCGGTCTTCGAGCCGTCGGTGAAGTCGATCGATCTCGATCGATTTCCGATCGATCGCGAGGCACGCCCCGTTCTTCCGGCCTTCGATCGCGTGATGACGCCGGCCGAACTCCTGGTGCTGGCGGCGTCAGGTTGTCGCGTGACGATCACCGATTCGGACGAATCGCTCGCGCGGGCGATGGCCGACTGGAACGGCGTCCTGAACGAGCCTACGACTTCGCGAACCCACTCCGAACTGCCGAGGTGATACCGATGACGTTTCGACTCGCCACCTCTCGAGCAGGCAACTTCCGATCCGATCGGTCGGTCAGCCGCACGATCGCGGCTCGATTCGCTGCGTCGCTTCGATGGCCGTTGTTCGCGGCCGTCGTTCTGTTCGCGTCGATCGCCCGCGGGATCGAACCGGAGAACGTCGTCGTCGTGATCAACGGCGATTCGGAAGCCTCGCGTCGAGTCGCTCATGCCTATGCGATCGCGCGGCGCATACCGGATCGGAACCTGATCCGCCTGGATGGCGTTCCCGACGCCGAATCGATCACGGTCGCGGAGTTTCGGGACAAGATCCTCGCGCCGCTGTTTGCCGAGATCGAATCGAGAGGCCTGGCGCCTCAGGTCGAAGTGATCGCCTACTCGGCCGACTTTCCGACGGCGATCGACATCCGACAGGATCTCGCTCAGGTCCCCGACGTGCCCAAGATCGTCACGCCGGTCGGCTCGATCAACGGCCTGACGGTGATGTATCAGCCGGTCATGGAAGGCGTGCCGGGGTACGTCTCGTTCGATGCCAATTGGTACTGCGCCCTGACGACCGACGAGAGTCTCGCCAAGGCGCCTCGTGGCGAGCTCGGACCGAAGTGGAACGCCGCACTCGCCTCGGCCGCTCGGAACGACCATGCGGCCGCCGCCGACGCATTCGTCGCGATCTCGCGTGATGCCGAGATCCACGTTCCGGCCGAACTGCATGCGGCTCGCGAGTTCGCGGCAGGAGGTCGCCCGAACGATGCGATTGCGGCGTTGCGACGAGCGATCGGCAAGGGCTTCCGCGATCGAGGCTGGCTCGACGACCAGGAGGTATTTCGCGAGCTGCGCGAAAGCGCGTCGTGGAAGGAACTGGTCACCGAACTCCCTCGCGACTTTCTCGGCGATCGCCCGACCTATCCCTTTCGCTCGCGAACGCATTGGTCGGCGGCCGGCTTGCCGATCGGCGAGCGGGGAGACGGACGACGCTACCTGTTGAGCATCGTGCTGGCCGTTACCCGAGGGCGAGGCACGACCGTCGAGCAAGCGATCGAGGGATTGGAAAGAGCCGCCGCCTCGGACGGGACCCGTCCGTCGGGGCCGGTGATCTACACGCTGACGTCGGATGTTCGGACGAAGACGCGACAGCCGGCGTTCGAGGCGGCAGTTGCGGCGCTCGAGGAACTCGGGATCGAAGGGCGGATCGTCGAGCGGGCACTCCCGGATCAGGTTGCCGATATCGCCGGGCTGACGATCGGGGCCGCGACATTCGATTTCCCCGCCTCGGGAAGCTCGCTCGCTCCCGGAGCGATCGCCGAGAACCTGACCAGTTTCGGCGGCGTGATGAAGGCGGATGCGGGACAGACGCCGCTGTCGGCCTTGCTGGTCGCCGGCGCGGCCGGATCGAGCGGGACCGTCACCGAACCGTACGCGATCCAGCCGAAGTTTCCGCATCCGTTCGTCCACGTCCATTACGCCCGCGGCCTGACGATGGTCGAGGCGTTTCACCGGTCGCTGGCGGCTCCGTATCAGTTGCTGATCGTCGGCGATCCGCTCTGCCGCCCCTGGCGTCGCGAGCCCGATCTCAGGATCGCCGAGGTACCGGCCGGCGAGCGCGGATTGGCATTCGAGTTTGCCGGTGTCGATGCCCGAACGGCCCGCGTCGAGATGCATCTCGACGGTCGCCTGGTCGAGCAATGGCCCGCAGCCGGTCGCCTGCTGCTTCCCTCCGATCGCCTCGCCGGCTTTCGGAATCTGACGCTGATCGCCGTCGCGGATGATGAAGCGGGAACGCCGGTACGTTTGGAACGTGAACTGCCGTCGGATCCTCAGTCGACACCGACGATCGCTCTCGAAGCGTTGCCGGGTCGTCCCGAGACGGTCGTCGTTCGCAGTCCGGAAGGAGACTCGATCGAACTCCGTTCGTTCGGCGAAAAGGTTGCCGTGGCCGAAGGGAGCGAAGCGCGATTCGCGATCGGAGCCGAATTGCCGGATCGGCGGCCGATGCGGTTGGTCGCCGTCGTTCGACGAGGAGACCGAGAGATCTCGAGCGAAACGCTGATCATCCGCTGAGCGCTCGACGAGCGGTTCGACGAGATTCCCGTAGCGGCGTCTCGCGCCCCACGACGATGCAGGCCTCGACGACGCAGTCCACCTTGCCGCAAGCAACCTCGCCGCACCAACGACGGAAATCGCATGAGACGCGTCTTCGCCATCGCCGCTCACCCGGACGACATCGAGTTCCTGATGGCCGGCACGATGCTGCGCCTCGCGGCGCACGGCTTCGAACTGCACTACATGACGGTCGCCGACGGCTGCTGTGGCACGACGGAGTACGACCGCGCCACGATCGCTTCGATTCGACGGCAGGAGTCGATGGCTGCCGCGGCGGCGATGGGAGCGACGTTCCACGAGCCGCTCTGCGATGATCTCGGGATCTTCTACGATCGGGCCACGCTGGCGCGCCTCGCGTCGATCGTCCGCAAGGTCAGACCCGAAATCGTGCTGACTCACGCGCCGGTCGATTACATGGAGGACCACACGGCGACCTGCCGACTGGCGGTGACCGCCGCTTTTGCCCGAGGGATGCCGAACTTCCCGGTCGATCCGCCGGCTCCCGCCTACGGCGATCCGGTTTGGGTCTATCACGCGCAGCCCTACGGCAATCGGACGCCGCTGGGAGAGGTGGTGAAGCCGACGCTGCACGTCGACACGACCGACCTGATCGAGCGCAAGGCGGAACTGCTGTCGCTGCATGCGAGCCAGCGCACCTGGCTCGACGAGAGCCAAGGGCTCGACTCCTATTGCGAGACGCTTCGGAGCCTGGACCGGGAAGTGGGCGGATGGACCCCGAGCTTTCGCTATGCAGAAGGATGGCGTCGCCATCTTCCCAGCGGTTTCGGACCGGCGGATCGCGATCCGCTTCGGGAAACGCTCGGCGACGCCTGTTGGGCGTCCGCAGGAACGACTTGACGAGGGCAAGTCGACGCCGGATTTCCTGAGGCCGTGCAGCGTCCGGTCGTCGTCGGNNATGCGTGCAGCGACCGGTCGTCGTCGGCCGAACGCTGACGAATCGGCCCCCCACGAGCGGAATCGTCCCGTGAATGCAGCTCTCTCGGGCGGCATTCCGATCGCGGCAGCAGTTACCGACCGGACCTCGCTCCCTGGTCGGATTCGGTACGACTCGACTAGACTGTCGGGTCCGTTCCGAGCCTCTCGCTCCCTCTCTCGATCCTCCCCGGGTACCGGCCTCGCTCCGGAATTCCGTCGATGAAGAATCTGCTCTCGGTCCTTCCGTTCGTTGCCCTGACCGTCTTCTGCTGGGGCGTCTACGGCCCGGTGCTGCACGAAGGGCAGCATCTGATGGGAGTCGAGAAGCAACCGAGTTCCTTGCGTCCGCTGATCTGCGTCGGGATCGCGTACTTCATCATTGCCGTCATCTTCCCGCTGATCGTGCTTCGCACGAAGGGGGAAAAGGGGAACTGGACGACTTCGGGGTTCGTCTGGTCGCTCGGTGCCGGCGCCGCGGGGGCTCTCGGAGCGTTGGGGATCGTGCTGGCGTTCAAGTTCAAGGGAGCGCCGGTCTACGTGATGCCTCTGGTCTTCGGACTTGCGCCGGTCGTCAATACGTTCGTCACGATGCTGATGAGTCGGACGTTGAAGCAGGCGTCGATTCCGTTCTACGCATGCGTCGCGACCGTGGCGATCGGTGCGGCGGGCGTGATGTACTTCAAGCCGACCGCTCCCAAGGGAGCCGCCGAGAAGCCGTCAGTCGCCGAGACGTCGGAGAGCGCCGAGTCGGCGAGCGAAGCGAGCGACAAGGTCGCGACGGCGTCGACGAGTGCCGCCGGGCCCAACTACCTGATGGTCTCGCTCTTCATCGGCCTGACCGCCGTCAGCTGGGGCGCCTACGGCCCGGTGCTGCACAAGGGGCAGATGAAGATGAACGGCAGTCGCCTGCGGCCGTTGCTCTGCGTCGGCTTGGCCTACTTCGCGATCGCCGTCGTCGTCCCGGTCCTGCTGATGCCGAGCTTTCCCGAGCCGGGTCCCGATCCTTACGGCTGGCCTCCGCTCGGAGTTCTCTGGTCGCTGGGAGGCGGAGCAGCGGGCGCGTTCGGCGCGATCGGGATCATCTACGCGTTCAACTTCGGCGGCAAACCGATCTTCGTGATGCCGCTGGTCTTCGGCTGCGCCCCGGTGGTCAACACCTTCATCTCGACGATCGGCGCCGGAACCTATGCCTACATCGGGATGCCGTTCGTCGTAAGCTTGCTGCTGGTGGTCAGCGGCGCGGTGGGCGTTCTCGTCTTCGCCCCCCGGGGCCCGCACAAGCCGAGTCCGAACGCTCCGGCTCATTGACCCGAAGTACGATGCGGAGCGGAACGTCCGGCAGCTCCGACGCGTCTTCCGGCCGGACCGAACGACGGAGTCGGAAGATGAGCGGTTCGGAAGGGCTGTCGTCCGAGCAACGGCGTCTCTTCGAGGAGCTGGAAAACCGCTTCGCGCATGTCTGGATGGTGCGCACGTTCATTCGCCATAGCGACGAGGCGGAAGAGGACGACGATCTGCAGCGAGTCCAGCGCATTCTCTACGACGTGATGCACGCGCTCGGAAGTCACTCGGATGTCGGCGATGCCGCCGGCTACATCCGACAGGCCCGCAAGAAACTCCGGCGATTGCGGGAAGCGACGGCGTTGCTGTCGGAGGTCCAGCCGCAGATCTCGACTCACACCAACTATCGGATGGCGGTCCGGTCGCTCCGCTTCGCCGCGTCGGAAATCGAGCGACTGCTGACCGACGATGCGCCTCCCATCGGAATCGTCCCGCGGCGTGATCCGACCGCGGTCGACGCCTCAGCCGCGTCGACCGCAGATGAGTCGAGCTCCGACGATGATGAAGAGGGTGATGAGACCTCGTCGCCGAAGGACGAGACCGGCTCGTCGACTTGAGTCGCGCCGCGAGGCGGACTAGCATCCCTTCCCGACCGTCCGTTCGACAGCGACGATTCGGGAGGAGAATCGCATGACGCGCAACGTGGCTCGCAGAACCTTTCTCGGAGTCGTTCCGGCGGCGATCGCGCTGTCGGGCACTCGGCGGTCGGCGAGTTCTTCTTGCCGACCGCTTGCAGGCGCGACGGCGTTCGTCGGAGGGCGTCTGCTGCCGATCGCCGGGGCGCCGATCGACGACGGCACGTTGTTCGTTCGCGATGGTCGGATCGAAGCGATCGGCGCGCGAAACGCCGTCGAAGTGCCGGCCGACGCGCAGCGGGTCGACGTGCGCGGCAAGGTAATCATGCCGGGGCTGATCTGCACGCACAGCCACGTCGGCGGGATCGGTGCCGCCGACTCGAGCGGGCCGATCCAACCGGGCGTGCGCGTGTCGGATTCGCTCAATGTCCGCGATGCCGGATTCCGGCGGGCGTTGGCCGGAGGGCTGACGACGCTGAACGTGATGCCCGGCTCGGGACACCTGGTCGGCGGCCAGACGATCTACCTGAAGTTGCGATTCGGGGGCGAGGGACCGAGCACGATCGACGAGTTGGCGTACGTCGATGACGACGGGCGATTTCTCGGCGGTCTGAAGATGGCCAACGGCACCAATCCGCAGGATGCGCCGCCGTTTCCCGGCACGCGAGGCCGCTCGGCCTTTCTCGTGCGCGAACGGTTCATCAAGGCGCGCGAGTACCACGAGAAGATCGAACGAGCCGGCGACGACGCGTCGAAACTCCCTCCGCGCGATCTCGACCTCGAGGCGTTGGTCGAAGCGATGCAGGGACGCCGGATCGTTCACCATCACACGCATCGACACGACGATATCGTGACGGTCTTGCGGCTGAGTCGCGAGTTCGGCTTTCCGGTCGTGCTTCATCACGTCAGCGAAGGTTGGCGAGTCGCCGAGACGATCGCGGCGGCCAAGGCCCCCTGCTCGATCATCCTGGTCGACTCCCCGGGCGGAAAGCTCGAGGCGCGGAACCTGGTGATGGAAACCGGCGGGATTCTGGAACGAGCCGGAGTCCGTGTGGCGTTCCACACCGACGACTGGATCACCGATTCGCGACTGTTCCTCCGCATGGCAGCGTTGGGCGTGCGCGGAGGGATGTCGCGAGAGAAGGCGCTCGAAGCGGTGACGTCGGCCGGAGCCGAGTTGTTGGGCCTGCAGGATCGGATCGGCACGCTCGAGCCGGGCAAGGATGCCGACCTCGCGATCCTCGACGGCGATCCGCTCAGCGTCTACACCAAGGTCGAACAGACGTGGGTCGAAGGGACAAAGGTCTTCGATCGGACCGATCCCGATGATCTGCTGATCGCCGTCGGCGGCTTCGGCGCCGCTCGCGAGCAGAGCCCGTACTACTGCTGTTTCGGGCGTCAGGCCCTAGGAGCGGAATGATGTCGAAGCGGCTCTTGTACGGCTTGCCGGCGCTGCTGATGGCCTGGCTGATGCCGATCGTCTCGATCGTCGCCGACGACTCGTCTGCGGAACGACCTCTTGCGATCTACGGGCGTCGGGTGCTGCCGGTCTCGGGAGTACCGATCGACAACGGCGTGGTGCTGATCGTCGACGGACGGATCGCCGCGGTCGGCCCCCGCGACTCGGTCGCCATTCCGGAGGGATGCGAGACGCTCGAAGGAGACGTGGTGACCCCGGGGCTGGTCGACGTCCACAGCGTCGTCGGACTGGCCGGCATCCTGAACCAGGACGAGGACCAGGATCAGCTCGACGCGACCGCCGCGATGCAGCCTCAGCTGCGGGCGATCGATGCCTACAACGCTTCGGACGAGCTGATCGAGTGGCTTCGCGAGCTCGGCGTCACGACGCTCCACACCGGCCACGCCCCCGGTCAGCTCTGTTCGGGCCAGACGATGATCGTGAGAACCGTCGGCACGACGGTCGACGAGGCGATTCGCGTTCCGGCTCGGGCGATATCCGTGACCTTGGCCGAGTCGGCGATCGGCGCCGGCGGTTCGGCGCCCGGAACGCGAGGCAAGGCGATGGCGCTGTTGCGTGCGCGTCTGATCGCCGCTCGCGAGCGGATCGAGCGTCGCGCGGCGGCAACCGACGACGCGGAACCGATCGCCGCCGATCTGGAGCTCGAGGCCTGGGAAGACGTGCTGGAGCGTCGATTGGCGCTCATGATCACCGCCGAACGGGCTCAGGACATCGCGTCGGCCTTGCGTCTGCAGCGGGAGTTCGGATTCGAACTCTGGCTCGATGGAGCTTCGGAAGCCTATCGACTGATCGACGAGATCCGCGAAGCCGAGGTGCCCGTGCTCGTTCATGCATCGATGGCTCGTGCGACCGGCGAACGCGAGAATCTCTCGTTCGAGAATGCCGCACGACTGGCCGAAGCGGGCATCCCGATCGCGATTCAGAGCGGTTACGAGGCGTATGTGCCGAAGACGCGAGTCGTCCTCTTCGAAGGAGCGATCGCAGCCGCCAACGGCCTCGGACCGGAGCGAGCTCTTCGAGCGATCACGCTCGATCCGGCGAAGATCCTCGGCATCGCCGATCAGGTCGGATCCCTGGAGATCGGCAAGCGAGGCGACGTCGCGATCTTCGACGGCGATCCGTTCGAATACGTCTCGCATTGCGTCGCGACGATCATCGACGGCAAGGTCGTCAGCCGGACGCCTCGCTGAGCCTGCGGGCGGACGATCAGTTCGTGGCGCCGAACGGCGGTAGCCGCAGGTCGGCTCGAACGTCGGCCAGCATGGCGAGCATTTCGGACGACAGGAGTGACGGCTCCATCGAAATGCTGTTGGCTCGCGAGTCGGCGAGCAGTTCGTCGGCGCGGCGCATCAGTTCTCGCGCCTCGCCGAAACGCCTCAGCCGCGCGAGTACGATCCCCTGCCCCGCGTAGCTGACGAGACGAAAGCGGCGTTCCTGTTCGTCGACGTTCTCGAGCCCCTGATACTGCTCGAGCGCCAGCAGATACTCCTCGTTCCGCAGATACGTCTCGGCCAGGTGGACATCCGCCAGCCAAGCGTAGTACAGATTGCGGCGCGACTCGTCTCTCGGCCAATGTCGTTCGACCGCTCGAAAGCTCTCTTCGCTCGGGTTGCGCATCGCGTACCGAAGCTGTTCTTCCACGGACACCTGCTTGGGAACGACGCTGCGTCGATTGGGCGGAACGAAGAGCAGATCGCGAGGGGGGCGGGCGAATCCGACCAGCGCGCCGATCGCTCCGCCCACCACCAGAGCCGCGCCGGCAGCGAGCAGAAGCCGGCGAGGCTTCCGATCGCTCCCTCCGCTCGATTCGCGCCGCATCAGCAGGTCGAGCTGTTGAGTCGCTTCGAGGCGCGAGCCGGGAGCGAACGGCGGCGCGGCATCGAGCTGAGCCAAAGCGCCTTCCCACCGCTCCTCCGACTCGTCCACTTCGATCTGCCGCAGCTCCCGGACGAGTGACGAGGGGGTCGGACGGTCCTCGGGGCGTTTGGCCATCAGTCGGCGGATGATCGCCACCAGTTCCGCCGGCGCATCGGGACGCAGATCGCGCAGTGCCGCCGGTTCGTCCTCGAGGTGCCGCACCGCGACATCGAGCGCGGTCGCTCCGTCGAACGGCGGTCGGCCGGCCAGCATCTCGTAGCAGGTGACTCCGAACGAGTAGAGATCGCTGCGAGGATCGACCTTCTTTCCCTCGACCTGCTCGGGGCTCATGTAGAGCGGCGTTCCCATCGCGACACCGGCTCTCGTCCGGTGATTGCGTCCCATGTCGTCGACGACTCGAGCCAGTCCGAAGTCGGCGACCTTCGCCTCGCCCCGATGCCCGATCAGGATGTTCTCGGGCTTGATGTCGCGATGGATGATCCCCTGCTCGGCCGCACAGGCGAGCGCGGCAGCGACCTGACGCATCACGGCGATCGCGAGCACGACGTCGATCGCTCCGTTGCGATGCAGGAACTGCTTGAGGTTCATCCCCTTCACGTATTCCTGCGCGATGAAGTGGAGCCCTTCGACCTCGCCGACGTGATGGATCTGGACGATGTTGGCGTGGACCAGACGCGCCCCGGCTCGTGCTTCGTGATGAAACCGGCTGACGTACTGGGGATCGCGAGCCAGATCGCGACGCAGGATCTTGAAGGCGACCTGGCGGTGCAGGGAGATCTGCTCGGCCAGATAGACGTCCGACATCCCCCCCTTGCCCAGGCGGCGCAGGAGAAGGTAGTCACCGACCTGTCGGCCCGACAGATTCGTGTCGGGTTCGGTCGTGCGAGGGCTAGGAGTCGGAATCTGGCTCATGAGTTACCGTCGGAAGCGATGCATTCCGCAGCGAGGATTACTCGGTCAGTATCCGGTCGGACTCGGTATCCGGCAACGTCGCGAATCGGTCGGTTTCGACAGGCCACTCGATTTCCTGCGGAAAACGCTACACTGGTCGACTTGCATCGCTCCACCATGGCCGTCCGAGCATCCGCGACGCCCCCCTATCGGCACTGCGGCTCGGCGGTGATTCCTGTCCGCTTCACCCCCCGATCGCTTCCATGCCTCTGAACGCCCCGATCGAACAGGCCGACACCAAGGACGTGCAAAGGCACGTGATGGATTCGTTCGATCGTTTCGAGGCGTCGTTTCGCCGAAAGTACCCGGCGGTCTGGGCCTCGTCGATCATCGGACCGATCGTGCTGACGATCGTGCTGCTGGGAGCGATCTGGGCGATCGCCGGTTTCGGCTACATGAACAAGGTGTTGGGGGCAGCCTTCATCACCTTCGTCTTCTTCAGTCGGTTCGTGATCCTGACCGGAGCCGACCCGAGCCAGGAGAGCATCTCGTTCCTGACGCGCGAGCAGCTCTTCCTGATGATCACCTACATGGACCTGGTGATGGCAGTCGTCGTCACCTTCCACATCGGCCTGATGTTCAAGTTGCCGCTGATCGGCGAGAAGATCGGCAGCCTGGTCGGCGACGCTCAGTTCATCATCCGCAGCTCGCCGTGGATGCGACGGGTCGCCTTCATCGGTCTGACCGTCTTCGTGATGATTCCGCTCGCCGCGACCGGGTGCATCGGCGGAGCGATCTTCGGGCGTCTGCTGGGGCTCGGACGAGGTCTCACGCTCTTCGGGCTCATCATCGGGAGTATCGCGGGAAACGGGCTGATGTACTTCGGAGCCCGCTGGATCCACAGCACCGATATCTTCGACAATCCCTGGTTCAAGTACGGCGGCCTGGCGATCGTGATCATCTGCATCATCGGGATCGAACGTTACTACCAGATGATGAAGCGACGATTCCTGAACGATCTGGCTGCCCGCAACGCGGCGGCGAGCGAGGGGACCGTCAGCGATCGTTCCGAATGACCGTACTGTCGGACCGGTCGATCGGTTCGTTTCGGCCATAGGTCCCCTTTCCGGTTCGGCTTGGGGCTGACGGCGTTCGAGACTCCCGCGGTTGGCGTTTCGCTTGGCCGTTTCGTGCGCAAGAGCCAGAATGGATCGACGGTTCCGACGCCGAAAGGCACGCCGTCGACTCGTCTTTCGGCTCGCTTCCGACTCCGACCACGACTGGAAGCCCATGTCTCGTCGACGCACGACGCCGGTCGTCGCGCCCGTCTCCGGTTCGCCTCCTCTCGTTCTGACGGCGATCGGATTGATGCTCGTGGGGCTGACGGCGGTCGCCCGTTCCAACGACGTTCAGCTGCGTAACGGCATTCGCCTGAGAGGCGAAACCGGAACGACTCGCGAGATCGGCGAAGTCGTCGGCGAGTTCAATCCGGGAGGGAGCATCGTCCTGGTCGACGATGGCCTGCGTCGGATCTTCTTCCCGGACGGCCAGATCGCCGCGCCGATCGTCGAGGAAGCGATCGCCGAGGACGTGATTCGGATCGAGCAGCAGGTCGCCACCAAGGTCGACATCATCCGAGGGGTCGGTCGGCCGCTGAGCGTAACGCCGTTCAACACCAGCGGCCGGCGGACGATCGTGCTGGCCGGCGCCGACGGACCGCGCGAGTTCGTCCAGGGCATCACCAAGATCACGCCGACCTACTGCGTGCTCGAGTCGCTGTCGATGAGCGGCTTCAATGCCCAGTGGGAGTCGAAGGTCGCGACCGCCACCATTCCCCGCGAGATCCTCTCGGCCGTCATCCGACGGCAGATCGACGAGACGAACCCGAACGAACGGATGAAGGTCGTCCAGTTGCTGATCGAGGCGGAACGCTATCGAGACGCGGTGATCGAGCTCGAGCAGGTTCTGGACGACTTTCCCGATCTGACCGAAAAGCGAGCGCTCGTCGACCTGCTCCGTCAGTCGTACGCCCGGCAGATTCTGGGCGAGATCCGACTGCGGCGCGAGGTGGGACAGGTGCGTCAGGCCGCAGCGATGCTTCGACAGTTTCCCAAGGTCGGGATCGCCGGAGACCTGCTCGGTCAGGTCCTCGAACTGCAGCAGGAACAGGATCGGGAACTCGATCTGATCGAACGACTCCGCACCGACCTCGCCGCGCTCGTCGCTCAGGCGGCCCAGGGGACGACGCTGGAGGCCGATCAGCTCGAGACGTTGACGCAGATCACCGACGAGATTCGCGAGCGGCTGTCGCTCGCCAACGTCGCGCGGCTCGCGGGCTTCAACCAGTTTCGTTCCGATCCGGCTCACACGATCGATCAGAAACTCGCCTTCGCCGTATCGGGCTGGCTGCTCGGCGAGGCGGACCTGGCGGGTAATCTTCCGCTGGCGCTCGACCACGTGACGACTCGAAAACTGGTCCGCGACTATCTCGAGGCGCGCCTGCCGCACGAGAGGCAGGCGATCCTCGAACGGCTGGATGGTCAAGAAGGGGCCGACGTCGCGACGATCGCTCGCCTGGCATCGCAGCTGACCGCACCGGTCGGAGTCATCGATTCGGTCGCGACGGAAACCGACATTCCGGGGTGCTTCGACATCGCGATGGAAGGAGACCGCCCCTTTCGTTACCGAGTCCAGCTCCCGCCCGAATACGATCCCGATCGTCGCTACCCGGTCATCGTCACGCTCAACGGCGATCGGCTCCCGGGGGACCAGATCGACTGGTGGGCAGGCCCGTATGACGCTCGCGGAGGTTCGGGACAGCGAGTCGGCCAGGCGACTCGATACGGCTACATCGTGATCGCTCCCGAATGGCGCCGAGCCGAGCAGTGGTCGTACGAGTACACGCCGCTCGAACATGCACGAGTGCTCGATGCGCTGCGTGATGCGCGGCGCCGATACGCCGTCGACTCGGACCGGATCTTCATCAGCGGACATTCGGCCGGTGGAGACGCCGCCTGGGACATCGCCGTCTCGCACCCCGATCTCTTCGCCGGATTGGTCGGCATCACCGCCTCGGCCGACAAGTACGTCAACCACTACCGCAACAACCCGATCGGCAAGCTGTCGATGTACTTCGTCCATGGCGAGTTCGACCATCAGCGCATGTCGTCGAACCGTCTGGTCTGGAACGAGTACCTGAAGAAGGACGACTGCGACGTGCTCGTGGTCGAGTACAAGGGGCGCGGGCACGAGCACTTCCAGGAAGAACTGCTCCGCATCTTCGAATGGATGCAGGTCCACCGCCGTCCCGCCGCTCCGACCGAACTGAAGTTCGAGGCGATGCGACCGTGGGACAATTTCCTCTGGTGGCTCGAAGTGAACGACATGCCGGCCGCCACGGTCGCCGATCCGGTCGAATGGCCGCTGTCGAACAAGTCGGCCGGTCGCTACGAAGCGCGAATCGTCGCGGAGCGGAACCAGATCCTGATCGCCGACTGCCCGGCAGCTCGCGCAACGGTCTGGCTCGCTCCGAGCCCCTTGACTCCCGGCGCCGCGATCGAAATCAACTTTCGCGGAACTCGGGTCCGGTCGACGTTCGAACCGAGCCGCGAGGTGTTGCTGGAGGACATTCGGGCGCGGGCCGAGCGAAAGCACCCGTTCTGGGCCCGTATCGAGTTGCCGCAGGGACGTCCTTGAGCCGATTCGACGGGCAGGTTCTGCGCCCGAGATGTCTCGGCCGTTCGGGCATCGGCTTCGCCGCGGCCGAGCCGAACGATCGCGAGCCGTGGCCGGTTCGGTAGACCGTGGGCACGGCTCGCCGGACGTGTCGCGACGGCGTAATGCGCCGATACGCGGCGACGAACGAACGCGGCGACGATCGCGGCGTGCGGCAGCGTTCGGAACGAGCGATCGAGACTCAGCGCTTCGGCGCGAGAATCCCGCCGGTCACGAACCAGCCGTCCTGTTCGACGCTCAACGCCCAGCCGCTCGGATGGAGTCGAGGGGCGACGACCGCGTCGAAGTCCTCGGGCAGAGAGGTCGCCTGGATCTGTTGACGGCGGACGGTTCCGGTCTCGGTCCCGTCGATCAGGCGCAGCATCCGCTCGACGAACGTGTCCGAACCGGTCAGTTCGTTGCGCCGCATCAGCTCGTACGTCAGACGATAGATCCGATCGGGGCGACCATATCGGACCAACGTGGCTCCGCCCGGAAGCCGATCGCCGATCAGGATCATGACGTCCGCAAAATCGGGGTCAGCGACCAACGGTGCGTTCCCGCGCCTCGCGATCACCTCGGCCAAGTAGGCGGCGTCGTTCGACGCGAGCAACTCGCCGTCGACCAACGCGAACGCCTCCATCAACGGCGGCTTCTCGGGGTTCGGAGGCGTCTCGCCGGTGTTTCCCTCCAGAATGTTGCCGACCGGGTCGTCGACCTGATCCGGAGGGACGTACTTCCAGGCGATCGATGCGCCGACCATCGGTTCGGGCTCGTACCCCTCGACCGCCATCAGGTTCGACAAGTGCTCCAGGACCCGCTCGGGTCGGGCCACTCGGGTCGAGAGCAGGAGCTTCTCCCCGTCGGCAGTCAGCGGCGGGACGATCTCGGTCGAGAACGTGAAGCCGGGACCGATCTCGGCCGCCAACAGACGGAAGTCGATCGGCCGATCCGCTTGGATCCGAAAGTCGTTCAGGATCTTGGCGAACGCCCCTTCCTTGTTCGTCACGCGATCGACCAGCGGGTCGGCCGCGCCGATCGTCTGAGCGAAGGGCCAGTTGCCGGCGATCATCGACGCGGCGGCACCGGATACGTAGGCGCTCGGTGCGATCTGCTCGTCGCTCGGCACGAGCGGCAGCATGCGAGCCGACTGAAGAAGCGACGCCTCGAGACCGGCCGCTCCGGGTACGACCGCGAAGGTCTGGTACTCGACGTCGAATGCCCCGCTGGCGAACCGCAGATCGCCGCCGATACCTGCGATCTCGGCAAACCCGGTCTCGGCCATCGCGTCCAGGTACTTGAAGATCGGCGCAGGAATGCTCTGCTCGCGCTTGATCGCTGCAGCAAGGCGGAAGGGATCGATGTGCCATCGGAGGTGAGCGGCGGCGTCGGTGCGAGTCGTCCCCAGTCGCTGATCGATTCGAGCGTAGGCGGGCTGCTCCGCGAGCGAACCGATTCCGGCTTCACCGGCCATGCGACGAAGGACCTGATCGGTCGCGACCGGATCGGAGCCGACGACGATCCAGCCGGCATGTTCGACGAGTTGGATCTGCGGCAGGCGGATCTGACCGGGGCGCGGCTTGAGCGTGAACGAACGGACCGTCGCACCGAATCGCTGCTGAGGCGGGTTCTCGCGAGCCGCGCGGCGTTCGAGATCCGCGACGATCCGACCCAAGAGCTCTCGCGCTTCGGCCTGACGACCATCGACATCGACCACCAGAATCGAACCGGCTCCGTTTTCGATCGGCAGGAGAGCCAGGCCGATCTCGCCGGTCCGCACCCCCTTGAGATCGTCGAGCGTCAGCCCGCCTTCGGCCAGGCGGCCCGCCAACCGCTCTTCGAGCTGGCGCTTCAGGTCGTCGAAGAACGGACGGCATCGCTCGTCGGCCGCCAGCGCGCCGAGATCGGTCGCTTCGAAGCCGGTCACCATCGACTGCATATCGGGGACCGAGACGAAGGCGAGCGTATCCGGAGGGAGAAGCCGGTCGGCTCGCGGACGTTGCCGAGCTTCTAGAGGAGAGGAAACCGCGAACGCGAAGAACGAAACGACGATGCCGGCGAGTACCGGAACGAGCGTTCGACCTCCTGTCGACATGCCGGCGCGATCAGCCTTCCGCTCCACGTCTTCCCTCCTCCTGCGATTCCGAACCGAGCGACCGAAGGACTTCCGGTCGCGCGAACCCCGATCCGCCGGCCCGCATTCAGGGGAGCCGGTGACGTCGGAGACACAGGGATAATACCCGATCGGCTGTACGGTCGGTATGGCAGCCGACTTGCGCGGCAAGCCGTGCGGCAACCGGGCGATTCGGCGACTCGTGAGCGGAAACCGGATCTGTTAGCCTGGGGGATTCGACGTCGGGCTCCTCTTCGCTCCGGGCCGGCACAGCCGGCGATCGACCGAACGGGCCCCGGCGATTCGGCCCCCTGATCAGCTGCGGATCCGAGGTTCACGGATGCTCTCCTACCGTCGCGAGAATCTCTGCCACGACCCGATCCACGGCTACATCCCGTTCGTGTCGAACGTCGACTTGGGGCCCGAAGAGCGGAGCGAGCGGCAACTGATCGACGATCCGTGGGTACAGCGGATGCGTCAGATCCACCAGCTGCAGACTGCCTGGTGGGTCTTCCCTTCGGCCGAGCACACGCGATTCCAGCACGTCGTCGGGGCGATGCATCTGGGGAGTCGCCTGGCCCAGCAACTCTACCCGTCGCTCGCCGAACATCACCCGGACTGTCCGAGTGCCCCGTATGTCGAATCGCTGCTGCGACTCGCCGGCCTGCTGCACGACGTGGGGCATGGCCCCTTCGGACACTTCTTCGACGCCCACTTCCTGGCGCGCTGGGGACTGACTCACGAAACGCTCGGCGCGGTGATCATCCGCGATCGACTCGGCGACACGATCCGGCGGATCCGTCGCACGCCTCAAGGGGAGTTGGCGGCCGACGAGACGCTCGATCCGGCTCAGGTCGCCTGGCTCGTCGTCCGCCCTCGGAGCGACGAGGAGGATTCGGTCCCTCGCTGGCTGCGGCACCTGCGCAGCTTGCTGAGCGGGATCTACACGATCGACAACATGGACTTCGTCCTGCGCGACGCCTACATGTCGGGCTTCAGCCCGCGTTCGTTCGATCTCGATCGGCTGATCCGCTACACGTTCTTCTCGGAACGAGGCCTGACGATTCTGGATCGAGGCATGGAGGCGCTCGTCCGTTTCATGGGGGTCCGCGCCGACCTCTTCCGATCGCTCTACTTCCACCGGACCGTCCGCTCGATCGACCTGATGCTCGAGGACCTGTTCCGACAGAGTCGCGAGTTCCTGTTCCCCGGCAATCCGCTCGAACATCTCGACGAGTACCTGCATTTCACCGAGTCGACGTTGCTGGTCGACGTGGCTCGCTGGAGTCGCAGTACGCAGCCGCGTCTGAAGAGCCTCGGGGAGCAGTGGGATCGACTGCTGCGTCGGGACCTGCCGTGGGAGATGGCCTGCCAGCGGACGCAGGTCTTCGCCGAAAAGGACTCGGAACAGGCGAGCATCTTTTCGGATCGCGAGTTCGTGGAACGACGCCTGCGCGATCTCCTTCCCGAACCGCTGCGGAACTTGCCCATGCGGATCGACATCGCGCGACATCTCCACCGACCGCACACGCAGGGGCCGGCCGGAGGCCAGAACTACCTGTACGACACCGCTCGCGACCGGATCCGACCGCTGCATGCCAACGAGCTGTACGAGCGGTTGCCCGTCGCGCACCGGATCTGCCGCGTCTATCTCGACGCTCCCGAACACGGTCCGACGGTCGCCGCGGCGCTCGACCGCCTTGCCGGCGGCTCGGCGACCGACGATCCGACGAACATGTAGTCTCGAACGACGTGCGACGAGGCCTCAGCCGTTGCCGGGCCTCACGCTTCTCCCCGTTCCCTCTTGCCGCGAATCGCCCGATGGACCACGAGACCTACGAAAACCCGCTGATCACCCGTTACGCCTCGCGCGAGATGGCTCGCCTGTGGGGAGACCGCGAACGGTTCGGGACCTGGCGTCGCCTATGGGTCGCCTTGGCCGAAGCGCAACGGGAACTCGGGCTGGACATCGCTCAGGCGCAGATCGATCAGATGCGCGAGCATGTCGACGACATCGACTTCGCCGCTGCCGCCGCGTACGAGCGCGAGAAGCGACACGACGTCGTCGCTCACATCCACGAGTTCGGTGATCGCTGTCCCGCGGCTCGCCCGATCATCCACCTCGGAGCGACCAGCTGCTTCGTCACCGACAACACCGACCTGATTCTGCTCCGCCGGTCGCTCGATCTTCTCCGACAACGCCTCGCCGGGACCATCGACCGGCTCGCCGCATTCGCCGCGACCGAGCGCTCGACCGCCTGCCTCGGCTTCACGCACCTCCAGCCGGCTCAACCGACCACCCTCGGCAAGCGGGCCTGTCTGTGGCTTCAGGATCTGGTCTTCGATCTCGAGGATCTCGAGTACCGCGCCGAGCGGCTGAGAGCGCGCGGCGTCAAGGGAACGACCGGGACTCAAGCGAGCTTCCTGCAGCTGTTCGGCGGCGACCACGAGAAGGTCCGGCTGCTCGATCGGCGGGTCGCCGAGAAGATGGGCTTCGCCTCGACCTATCCGGTCACCGGCCAGACCTATTCGCGAAAGGTCGATGCGCAGCTGATCGAGGCGCTGTCGGGCCTTGCGCAGAGTTGCCACAAGTTCGCGACCGACGTCCGCATCCTGGCGCATCGCAAGGAGGTCGAAGAACCGTTCGAGTCGGGGCAGGTCGGCTCCAGTGCCATGGCCTACAAGCGGAACCCGATGCGATCGGAACGGATCTGCGGTCTCGCGCGGTTCCTGATGAGTCTCCCCGCAAATACCGCTCAGACCGTCGCGACGCAGTGGATGGAACGGACGCTCGACGACAGCGCGAACCGTCGATTGGTGCTGCCGCAGGCGATGCTCGCCGCCGATGCGATGCTGATCCTGATGCGTAACGTCGTCGAAGGGCTGGTCGTCTATCCCAAGGTGGTCGAACGGCATCTGCGCGAGGAACTGCCGTTCATGGCGACCGAGGCGATCCTGATGGCGGCAGTCGAAGCGGGGGGCGACCGACAGACGTTGCACGAGGCGATCCGGCGGCACAGTCACGAGGCAGGAGCGATCGTCAAGCGCGACGGCGGCTCGAACGATCTGCTCGCGCGACTGAAGGAGGACCCTCAGTTCTCGGCCGTCGACGTCGATGCCCTCGCCGATCCGACGCGGTTCGTCGGTCGGGCACCGGAACAGGTCGACGAATTCCTGGCCGAAGTCGTCGCTCCGATCCGAGCCCGCTATGCGGGCGAACTCGACCGGTTCCGGGACGAGATCAAGGTCTGATCGGTCCCTCGGTGCGGACAAGAAACGGGAAGGCGGTCGCTCCGGTTCCACCGAGGCGACCGCCTTCACGAGTCACGGAAACGATGTCTGTTANNGCTGACGGGAGTCGCTCGAAGCGACTCGCCGTTCCTGCGGCGCGAGAGCGATCGAGCGGAAGCCGCTCAGCCGAGATCGCCGAACATGCGCTCGAGCGCCAATTCGAGCTTCTCGGGAGTTTCGTAGGTGCCGGCAGCGATCTGCGATCGGATCTCCGCGATCCGATCGGCTCGAACCGGAGCCGAGTTCCCGGCCGCCAGCGCCTGACGCGCTTCGGACGAGATCTCGAGCCGGTCCGGACCGTATGCCGACGAGGTTTCGCCTGCCCCTCGCGTTTCGTGAGCCGATTCGAACCGCTGGGTCGGCTTGATCGAATGAGCCTGATGAATCTGGCCGAATCCGAAAATCTGCATGGACAGGTTCCTCCCGTAGGCACGTCGAGGCAGTGGCGTCACGACGCGGAGGAGATTCCGATTCCTCCGCCGACGCACCTCGTCGAAGCCGGTCGTCAGTAGCTTCCGATCGGCGGCGAGCCATCGGATGCAGCGACCATGAACTCCGAAGCGTAGGTCACGTCTTGGGCCGAGACGACGTTGCGATCCGTGTCACGAGCGAGCCGTCCATGCCGTCCAGGAGACTTCGCGAGCGTTTCGGCGACAGTCCCGGATATCGACAGCGACGCGCGGACCTCGGATCTCCTGCTCGAAAAAGGACTGTTGTGTCGCGGAGACGCATCGGTCTCCGTATGCCGCATGTGCCAATTGCGGTCGACCTGATCCGATCGGCCGATCGGAACGACCTCCGTTCCCATTTCCGATCCCGTGCATTCCGTTACGCTCGTCACCGCCCGAAGGTTTGCCGTCCGCCCGATGTTTCGGCCCCCTCCGCGTCTCACGACGCTTCTCGGACCGATCGGCGAACCGAACGACTCCCGCTGCGGTAATCAAGCGCGGTCGGGGCGGAGTATAGACGCGAGTCGCGATCGACCTCAACGCCAATCCGACCGAGACGTACGAACGGCTCTCGACCTCGGCTACCGGCATCCGAGCGCCCCGACCGCGATCGACCCGAGACCTCGAGGGACCGGTCCCCGAGTCGCCGATGAGATCGGTTCGTGCGTTCCCCCGAAACGCGAGCTTCAGGAGTTGCGATGCCCTCCCCTGCCGGCCACCGTTCGCTTTCGCCGCGACTGGAACTGACCGATCCCTTCGGCCTGCCGTCGTTGCACGTCGATACCGAGGGGTTCCTGATCTTTCATGCCGAACTCGGTGGAGCGATCGCTCGCCGGTTCGCCGCGCAGGACCAACGAGAAGGCTGTCGAACCGAGGCGTCAGACAACGAACGCGCCTCCCAGCCGGAACGCTTCACGTCTCGACCTCGCGAAACGAGGGAGACCATCCCCATTCGGGGAGCCAATCGGTTTGCTGACCCAGATCTCCCAAACTACGATCGAGATTGCTTTGGCGGTTGCCCCGATTCCTGATGTTTGAGGTTGCAGTACATGAAGTGGTTGATGTGGTCGGCTCTCCTGGCGGCGATGGCCGTCGGCTCCGTCCCGGTCGCGTCGGTGGCTGGGGAAGCGGCGGTCGCCGCCGTCTCTTCCACGGCGATGGGACACCTGTTCGGTCGCTGCGGTGGTTGCGGCCGCACCTTCCGAACGAAGCGGCCGTGCGCGGTCGATACCGTCGCGCTCGGCAATTGCGGTTGCGGCGGCGCCGTGACGCGTTGTGACGAGCCGGTCGGTTACGCCCCGGCTCCGGTGGTTCAGGGTCCGTGCGCCCCGGCCCCTGCTCCGGCGGTCGTCGTCGAGCCGACGTACGAGACGCGGACGGTGCTGGTCCCGGAACTCGTGACCGAGGTGCGGGACGTCGAAGTCGAGACCTGCGTTCCGGTCGTGAAGACGCGTGAAGTGACGGTCATAAAGACCGTTCCGGTTCGCGAGCAGCGAACGCGCGAGGTGACGAAGCTGGTCACCGAAGCGCAGACCAGCGTCGAGGCGTATGTGGTGCAGGTCCCCTACACCGAAGAACTGGTCGAGACGTTCACCGTCCAGGTGCCGGTGCAGGTCCGCAAGACCACGACTCGGATCGTCACCCAGCAGGTTCCGGTCACCACCTACCGAACCGTGCAGGAGGATCAGGGGCACTG
Organism: Planctomycetaceae bacterium; assembly: GCA_003455945.1. GTDB lineage: Bacteria > Planctomycetota > Planctomycetia > Pirellulales > Pirellulaceae > UBA11682. Next base: position 4,986 of record DMPQ01000420.1, on the reverse strand, counting down.
GGTCGTGGAGCAGGTTCCGGTCGCGTCGACCGGTGGTTGCGGCACGGTCTACGCCGCTTCTCCCTCGCGCTGCCGCGTCGGCCTGCTCGGCCGTCTTCGTGGCCTGCGTCGCGGTGCGGCTCACTGCGGACGCCATGCCGGCTGCGGAGCCTGCGGTACCGCGGTCTCGCACGGCTGCGGCAATGGCTGCGGAACCGGATGTGGCGGTTGCGGCGGCGGCTGTGAAGCGGCCGTCAGCTACGTCACTCGCAAGGTCTGGGTGCCGAACATCGTCGAGCGTCAAGTCGAAGTGACCTGCTACAAGACGGTCGAAGTCGAAGTGCCGCACGAGTATGCCGTGACCGAGTACCGAGCCGAGGAGCGGACCCGCACGGTCCAGGTCACGAAGACCCGCGAGGAGACTCGCGAACGGACCGTGACGCATCACGTCACCGTGCCGAAGGTCGAAGTCGAGACCTACGAGCATGTCTCGTACGCTCAGGTGCCCGAGGTCCGGACCGAGGAGTACACCGAGCTGGTTCCGCAGATGGTGACTCGCCAGGTCCAGGTCCAGATCCAGCGGATGATCGAGAAGACGATCCAGGTCCGCGTCGGCGGTTGCGGCTCGGTCGGTTCGGGCTGCGGTTGCGGTCACGCCGCTCCGGCAGCTCCGTGCGGCGGAGCGGTTCACGCCGCTCCGGCTGCCGCCCCTTGCGGTTGCCGCTGAGATTCGGCCTAGGGGCAAGGTCCCCAGCCGACCATCTCGTTCCATGAAGCGCGACGGCGCCGGAGTCGACTCCGGCGCCGTCGTCGTTTTCATTCCGCTTCCTGACCGGCCAATCGGGTTCCTAAGCCTTGCCGAGCTTCAGCGAAACTCGGTGTCCGCTCGGCTCACCGCACCTCGACCGACGACTTGCGATCGGTTCGGCGGATGCGGAAGACCAAGTGCTCGAGCCCCTTGAATCGAGTCGTCTTCCACTGCGACATGCCGATCGAACGAGCGACCGCCTGCGACGGCAGGTTCGACGGACGGATCAGCGAGATGACGTGGCCATGACCGCGCAGGTCCATCGCCATGTCTCGGACCGCGAGCGCCGCCTCCTTGGCATAGCCGTTTCGCCAATGGTCCCGGTGCACCAGATAGCCGACCTCCGGTTCCCGGATCCCGTCGATCTCCTGGAGCATCAGCCCGATCATGCCGACCGGCGTTCCGTCGGCCCGCTCGGCGATCCATAGACCGCAGCCGTCCTGGCGATAGCGTTCCTGATGCCGCTCGATCCAGGCGGCAGCTTCCTCGCGCGACAGACATTTCGGATAGTGCCGCATCGCCTCGGGATCGGCAAGGATCGCGTGAACGAAGTCGAGGTCCTCGCGGAGCATCGGCCGAAGTCGCAGACGCGCGGTCCGCAGCACGGTCGACTCGGGGGTAGGTTGCGTACTCATCGTGTCGTTTCTCCTCGGTCGCTCGATCCGAGCGGCCATCGATGCGGCGATCGTTTCAGCGCGACGGGGTACCGATCGCGTCCTGCAGCACCTCGACGACGACCTCGGGAGCGAGTGCGGGGAGATCCCGTTCGTTCGCGACCGAGCTGCCGGAAGCACCATGAATTCGGGCGACGAATTCCGGGAGTTCGCCCGCCTCGCCTCGCAGGTGAAGCCGAGTCGGCGCGGCGAGCGCCAGGAAGCCGGGAAGATCCAGATACCGCGCGCCGCCGGGAAGGAACATCGGATCGTGCAGATCGTCGACATCGGCGAATCGGAAACCGTCGGTGTCCAACCACGCTTCGTGAACCGCTCCGTTCGCCTGCGACAGCGCCAGTGCAACGATCGGTCCGCACGCGCCGCTACCGACGACTCTCAGACGCCGTTCGGCGGCCGGATGCTGACGGTCATGATGGACATAGCCGATGGCGCTCAGGACGTCGTGCGCCCGCTGCGCGGCGAGCGACGGGTTGTATCCGAACGTGTACGCCGCGGCCTCGCGCGGATTCGCGACGCGCCGCGTCGTCCGAAAGTCGTCCTCCGCCGTGACGAACTCTCCCTGACCGAACAGATCGAAACTCCCGACGGCCGCTCCGGAGCGGACCAGCTGCAGCACCCCCGGTAGCGGTCTACCGTCGGCACCGTACAGAACCGACTTGCCTTGCGGGGCGAACCAGAGCACGACTTCGCCCGACCAGTCGTCCGGCAGCAGAAAGCTCCCCGGGATCGTCTCGCCGCGGTCCGGCCGAGACAAGCGCCCCGCGAACTCCAGGTAGCCGTCGCGTCGCTCCTTGAAGGTCGCCTCCCAAGTCACTTCGCCGGCGGCCGGCAAGCTCCGTCCGACGACGACCTCGGCCCCCTTGCCGATCGTCTCGCGGAACGTCTCGACCGAACCGTCGATCGCTCTCTGCAGACGATTGCGGAACTCGTCATCCCAACGCCGCAGCAGCGCCGTCTCGAACGCCTCGCCGATCTGATCGCCGGTCGGAGCGGGATGCTCGCNNCATCTGTTCGGTCGTCAGCCGATCGATCTCGGTCTCGGCGACCGGAGGATCGGTACCGAGCGCCCGATGGAAGAGCGAATACATCGCCTTGCGACCGACGGCGTTGTAGTTATGTCCGAACTCAAGTCGGTTCGTCAGTTCGACGTTCTCGGGATGTCCGTACATCGCATACAGCCGCTGCAGTTCCGGAAAGCCCTTGGTCGCCATCTCGCGAGTCCAGTCGTCGGCGGCCGTCAGACCGAGCGGCTTGGGAGCGAAGAGAGCGGCGAACTCGACGTTCCCCGTTCCNNTCTGAGTCCCTCCGCCGCTCGCACCGGTGATCGCCAGACGGCTCGGATCGACCTCAGGGAGCCGCTCGATGAAATCGAGCGCCCGAAGCGAGTGGTAGGTCTGCAGCCCCATGACCGATTGAAGCAGCGATTCGGCTCGCGGGCTGAAGAGCCCCCACGCTTCGGCCGACCCGAGATGCGGTCGCTGCTCCGCGAAACGATGCGCCACGTCGAACGAGATCTGCTGCGAGTCGGCGTAGCCGATCATGTCGTAGTGAAAGACGACGCAGCCCATGCGAGCCAAGTGGACGCAGCGAGCCTGCAGCGGCGAGCGGGCATTCTCGACGAACTCCTCCGCCCCCGCGGCGATCTGACGCTGCGCCTCGTCTGCCCCGGCATCGTAGAACCGTCCGTCCGCCCAGTGACCGTGAGGCGACAGGACGGCGGGAAAAGGCCCCGGCTTGCCGGTCGGCAGATAGAGACTGCCGGTCACGAACATCCCCGGCAGACTTTCGAAGTAGACCCGTTCGACCGCGTATCCGTCCCGTTCGATGCGGCCGTGACGGACCCCCTTCACTTCGCCTCGCTCGGGCATCGGCCAAAGAGCGTTGGCGACCAGGATCCGCTGACGCACCTCCGCTCGCCGCACCTCCCAAGCTTCGAGCGACTCGGGAACGCGAAACGGAAAATAGCCGTCGAGATCCAGGAGCGGATCCAGTCGCCGATCGGCAGGTCGAACTCCGATCGGCTCGACCCGCGGCGCCTGAGCGTTTGCCGGAGCTGCCGCCGAGACGGCGACGAGCAGCGCGAGGCCGATGAAGGAGACTCGGTGCGACGGCCTGACGGATCGAGCGATGATCGATCGGCGACGTGATGCGAGAGGATCGTGAAACGACGAGGCGCGGACCGGCATGGCGGGAGACTCCGGGCGGAGGGGGCGGGCGGGAAGCGGCATCAGCATAAGGGGCGCGGCGCAGCACGAGCAAATTCGGACCGTCACGGCGGTTCGGCTCATCGCGCGGCCGCGCTCCTCTCGCTTCGCGTCTCGCCGCGGCACTTCGAGACGAGGGTCACCTGCGCGGTCGCGAAACGCCGCTCCGACGCGTCTCAGGTCGTCGTGGCCGCGCCCAGTCTCAGGAAGAGTCGTTCGAGCGCGAAGCGGGCGCGATCCGGCGCCGCATGCGTCCCCTTGAGCGCGACATCGGTTTCGATCAGCCACCGATGCAGGATCGTCGCCCTCCCCTTCCCCAGTCGGCCGAGTCGTCGTTCGGCCCCCTTGAGCGTCCCCTTGGGCCAATCCTTGAAGCCGCAGGCGAGCAGCGCATCACCGATCGACTCGCGCTGACGAGTCCGTCCGTTGCGGGCCAGACGATCCGCGACCGACGCATAACGGCGCAGCACGAAGCTGATCTGCGCGAAGATCGCGATCGCCGCCTCGCCGGAGGCCAGCAGATGATCGAGTTGCGACAGCGCCTCGGCCGTCTCGCCGTCGAGCGCCGCATCGATGATGTCCCAGACCGTCTTCTGGCGCCAGCCGCCGATGACGCGGCGAACCGTATCGAGATCGACCTTGCGCTCCGTTCCGCCGAGCAGCGAGAGCTTCGCCAGATCCTGATCGATCATGCCGAGCGCATGTCCCGTCGTCTCGAAGAGCTCGAGCGCAGCATCCGGAGCGATCGCCAAGGCGTGTCGACGCTGCGCCCAGCCGACGATCCAGTCGCGCACGCGCAGTTCGTCGATCTGCTTCCCGCTGCCGCGATTCGGCAGGCGACAGTCGATCTGCAGGGCGGACTGATCGACCGCCTTGTACAGTCGCGTGTTCGACGCCCATGCGCCGACCACCAGGACCAGACACCCCTGCGCCTCGGTCAGTCGTACCTGATCCTCCAGCCGCTCGCGGTGAGCCGACACGAACTTGTCGGCCGGATCGACGATCGCGAAGCGACGCGAATCGTCCGCGAACAGCGAACGAGTCGACACTTCGTCCATCACGTCGGCCCAACCGGCCGCATCACCGTCGACCAGCGAAGCCGGCAATCCCGACGCCCGCTCGGCATGCCCTCGCACCGCGTCGATCATCTGCCGGCGCAGGAAGAGTTCGTCGCCGAAGATGACGAGAAAGGGGCAGCGTTCCCAATCGGGAGCTGATTCGAGCACGTCGAAGGCATGAAGCGTGGGCATGGCTGCGGGAGCGCGACTGAGAAACGCGGCCGCTCCCCGAGAATCGGGCAAGTCGACGCATCGCGTATTCT
>DMPQ01000017.1 GCA_003455945.1 Planctomycetaceae bacterium | reverse complement strand
GCGATCGCCAGATCGTCGGCCAGGCCGGTGATCTTGCTCAGCCGGAGGCCGGCTTCGAGCTGGATCTCGTACTGCGCGATGACCGGTCCCGTCTCGATCTCGACCACCTTGACGTTGAAGCCGAACTCGGCGAAGCACTTCTCGATCTGCTTCGCCTTGCGTCGCACCTCGACTTCCTGCGTGTCGTAGCTGATCTCTTCGCGAGGGAGCAGGAGTTCGATGTCGGGAAGCGAGTAGTCGTCGATGCCGTCGACGCGCGCCGCTTGGTCGAGCTGCGCGATGATCTCGTCCGAGACGGCCGCNNGGTCCCCTTGCGGACCATCGGGCCGGCGACCTGAGGTGCTTCGGCTTCGGCCGTCTCTTCCTCTTCCGAGTCGACGTCGTCCGACGCTTCCGCTTCGTCGTCGGCCTCGTCGTCGAGCTCCTCGTCCTCCGCTTCTTCCTCGTCGTCGTCGCTCGACGCTCCCGGCGATTCCCCTCGCCCCCAAGCGGCGATCGCATCGCTCAGATCGTCGCGGCCGCCGCTCTTGCCGGTCGGACTCGCGGCGCGCCCCGAAATGCGGACCGAGGGGCCGGATGAGGCGCCGGCGAGCGACGCGCCCCCCTCTTCGTCCTCCTCGGAGGTTTCGTCGTCCGCCGCGCGGGAACGGCGCAGACGATGCTTCAGGAGCGTGCCGGCGGCGGGAGCGGCGATCGCGGCGACTCCGAACGCGCGCGACGCGGTCCAGCGAGCGAAGCGGATCAGCTCATAGTCGGTCAGCAGCAGCAGGCCGCAGATCGAGACGCTGGCGGCGAGCACGACCGCGCCGAGCGTGGCGAAGTGCATCCGCAGCGCCCCGCTGCCGAGCGCGCCGAGATAGCCGCCGGAGCCGATGATCGGACCGGGAGACCACTCGGGAATCAGCAGCCCGAGCAAGGTCGCCGATCCGAGCAGCGTCACGAGAAAACCGATGGCGCGGAGCCAAGGGGAATCGATCGGTCGGCGGCGCAGGAGGGCGACGTCGGCGGCGCCGAGGACCAACAGCCCCAGGTACGCCGCGTAGCCGAAGCCGCTGAAACAGGCGTCGGCCAACCAGGATCCCCACCGCCCGCAGGCGTTTTCGGGGGCGGCGTTGAGCGGCGAGACGAGCGGGTCCGAAACGTGGAGCCACCCGAGCGGTTCGAGCGGCGGGACGACCGGATCGGCCGGATCGTAGCTCAGCAGCGAGAGGCCGAGAAACAGGACGACTCCGAACAGACCGATGGCGATCAGGTCCTGCTTGAGGTCGCGCTGTTCGAGCATGGGACTCACCGACGACGTCGGGCCGGCCTACGAGCGGGGCCGGCGTTCCGCGGGCGAGTCCATGCCCGTGACGCTCCTTCGTGGCGGATCGACGGCCGACCGTTCCGGCCGCTGCTCGATCCGGCTCCCCGAACTCGCAACGTTTCCGTCGCTGCGCACAGGGAGGCAGAGGATCCTCCGGGATCCGGCAGGTAACATCGGACCGGCGCCGCGCCGCAAATCACACCGGCATCCCGGTCGCCGCATCGCTTACGTCAGCCGCACGACCCGACTCGGGCGGCAATTCCCGCATCGCCAGGCCCGGCGCTTGGCTCCCGCCCCGGACGATCGCTACCATGCGCTCGAACGCCTCGCGAAGGGGCGAAGGGGAATGAGGAGGAACTGGCAATGACTCGGACGACGTCTCGACCCCTGAACGGCCTCTCGGCAAGCGGAACCGGAGCGAAGCTGATCGGCGGAGCGATCGCCGTCGCGATCCTGTTGCTGACGGCTCCCGCCGCTTCCGCTCAGGTGGTCCAGTTGCCGACCTTCCGCAGTTTCGGCATCGGGACCACCGTGCTCGTTCCGGATGGAGGGACGGCGCTGATCGGCGGTTCGCGAAGCGGTGCGATCGGGAGCGTGTCGCGAGGGGTGCCGGGGCTGGGGCGGATTCCGGGAGCGGGACGCCTGTTCCGCAATCAGGCGACCGGCGGAAGTTTCGGCGTGTCGACGATGACGGTGACCGCGACGATCATCGATACCGAGGCGCTGGATCGGATGCTGTTGGCCGAGGCGGCGGCGGAACGAGCCGAACGGGCGCGGCGTGATCGAGCCAATGGGATCACGGTGCTGGACGACGATCAGCAGCGCCGAGCCGATTTCCTGAACCGGCACATGGGGCGGAACAAGGCGAAACGCTAGCTTTTCGCGGGGACTTGTCGATCAAGGCAAGTCCGTTGGTGGGCCCGCGTCGTCCTCGACGCGAGGCCAAGCGGCAGCGCGAGTGCGAACCGATTCGTCGCTCGCAGAACAGTGCCTCGGCGCTCCCCCGGCTCGGGCTGAGCCTCAGCGCGAAGAGGGGACCGCGACCGCTCTCGCGGGGTCAAAGACCGCTTCGCCGACGATTTCTCGTCGCATCTTCGCAAATGTCGCCGGACTCCCTTGACGGATCGGCGCTCGATCGGCATCATACGCCGCTTCCCTCCGGAGTTCCTTGCAGGACTCTCTGGTGGCTCGCCCTGATCGGTGCTCCTGGAAGCGGACACGCTTCGGACGCTGCTCGACGGTGGGCTCGGTCGAGCCGCTCGTTCCCGTCGATCGTTCGAGACGATCCGGAGCGGGAACGCTTCGGACTCCTTCGTGGAGTCCGAAATCCTTCGGCTCAAGCGAGGGGAGAAGCCGCGTCGTTTGGGGTCGGTGGCGTTGTCGATCGGCCATGCGACTCGGCGCGAGGGTTCGTCGCGAATTCGCGGTGCGCCCTCCGTTGACGCGGTCCGAGGAAATTCGTACCCTGGGCGGTTTCCACCTTGGGGTTCGGGGTTCTCCGGTAGCGATCGGAACCTACGGCATTCGGAGCATCGGGCGTGGCAGCGACTCAAGAGGTCATTCGGATTCGAATGGAGGCCTATGACCACTCCATTCTGGATCAGAGTGCGCAGGAAATCGTCGACACGGCGAAGCGGACTCACTCCGAAGTGCACGGTCCGATCCCGCTGCCGACTCGGGTGGAGCGGTACACGGTCCTGAGCGGGCCGTTCATCGACAAGAAGTCGCGCCAGCAGTTCGAGGTCCGGACTCACAAGCGGCTCATCGATATCGTCCAGGCGACTGCCAAGACGATCGAGGCACTGAACAAGTTGAGTCTCCCCGCGGGTGTCGAGATCAAGATCAAGGCGACCAGTCGCTGATTGCGACCGGTCGTCTGCCTCTCTCGGATTTCCTATGCACCGGAAGCGAGTCGGGTAAGGTCGAGCGGATGCTCGACGCTCCCGGCAGCGACTCGATCCGACGCGAAACGATCAGCAAGGCGAAGCAGAGATGGTGAAGGGCATTCTTGGCCGCAAGATCGGCATGACTCAGGTCTATACCGAGACCGGAGTGGCGATCCCGGTGACGGTGATCGAGGCGGGTCCCTGCCATGTGTTGCAGATCAAGAGCAAGGATCGGGACGGCTACGAGGCGGTGCAGCTCGGGTTCGACGACAAGCCTCGTCCGAACGGCAATCGCCGTCGCGGCAGTCAGGCCTCGCGCAGCGAGCGAGGGCATGTGGCTGCCATCTCCAGCGCTCGCTCGAAGGCTCGTCAGGCTGCCGGAGTCGAGATTCCTCCGAAGGCCGATTGCGAGCCGAAGAAGTTCATTCGCGAGTTTCGCGGCGCGTTCGACGGAGTGGCGGTCGGTCAGGTGATCGACGCCTCGGCTCTGGACGGCGTCAAGTCGGTCGATGTGACCGCGACCTGCAAGGGGCGCGGCTTCGCCGGCACGATGGTGCGTCACAACTTCTCCGGCCAGCGAGCGTCGCACGGTGTGAAGAAGGTGCATCGTCACCCTGGTGGTACGAGTGCCGCGACCTTTCCTGCCCGCACGATGAAGGGGCGGAAGATGGCCGGTCAGCTCGGCAATGTGCAGGTCACGACTCGTAATCTGCAGCTGGTCCGCGTCGATGCGGAGAATGCGTTGCTGCTGGTTCGCGGGGCGGTTCCGGGGCCGGTCGGCGGCTACGTGATCGTGCGGGAAACGAACAAGGTCGGTTGATTCGGTCGGCGAGCCTTGTGGTGACGAGGCGAGCGAGCGGGGGTCTGCTGAGGCGGATCCGTTGCGGCACGCGTGAAGAGGGATGGGCAAGACGATGGTGAGCCTTCCGGTCTACGACAAGTCGGGCAAGGAGGTGGGGAAGTATGAGATCGACCCCGCCGAGATCGCGCCGAAGATCAATCGGCAGATGCTGCACGACGTCGTCGTGATGTACCAGGCCAATCAGCGCCTCGGGACGCACAAGACCAAGACGCGCGGCGAAGTCCGCGGTTCGACCAAGAAGTTGTACCGGCAGAAGGGGACGGGTAACGCCCGTGTCGGTTCGAAGAAGAGCGGAACGCGGCGAGGCGGTGGTCACATCCATGCCAAGCACCCGCTCGACTACTCGTACCGGATGCCCAAGAAGATGGTCAAGGCGGCGACGCGGATGGCGATCGCCGGCAAGATCGCCGACCGCGAAGTGGTCGTGATCGATGACCTGTCGTTCGAGGCGGTGAAGACGCGGCAGATCGCCGGGTTGCTCAAGGCGTTGTCGCTCGACGGCAAGACCGCCCTGATCGCGACCGAGAAGCTCGATCCGGTCGTCTACAAGAGTTCGCGGAACATTCCGGGAGTCGAAGTGCTGCCGGCGGCCGACCTGAACGCTCTGGCGGTCATTCGCCCCGATCGGGTGCTGGTCAGCCGAGCGGCGATGGATGCGATTCGAGCCGGTCGGGCGACCGCCGCGGTCGAGGCGTGAGCGGTCTCGGGAAACGATTGGAGCGAGGCGACGAGATGTCTCAGGACAATGCGGCTCCGGCCGAGTTGAAGGCCCCGAAGCAGTTGGCCAGCCACCAGGTGCTGTTGCGCCCGCTGGTGACCGAGAAGGGGATTCACCGGGCCGAGCGGTACGGTCAGTATGCGTTCGCGATCAGCAAGCTCGCCACCAAGGACGATGTCCGTCGGGCGGTCGAGGAGCTGTTCGACGTGAAGGTCGCCAAGGTGCGGACTCAGAATCGGCCCGGCAAGACCCGCCGGTTCCGTTTCCGCCAGGGGACGACCGCGAGCTGGAAGAAGGCGATTGTCAGTCTTCGTCCGGACCATCGGATCGACTTCTTCTGAGCCGACTGAAGGAAGGTCACTGCAATGGGCATTCGAATCTATCGGCCGACCTCGCCGGGGCGACGCAACGCTTCGGTCAGCGACTTCAAGGAGCTGACCAAGGGAGCGAAGCCGGAGAAGAGTCTGCTGGTTCGCGCCAAGAAGAAGGGCGGACGAAACAACCAGGGTGTGATCACCGCGCGGCATCGTGGCGGCGGTCACAAGCGGATGTATCGTCTGATCGATTTCCGTCGCGACAAGGACGGCGTCGCCGCCAAGGTCGACTCGGTCCAGTACGACCCGAACCGAAGCGCTCGCATCGCGCTGCTGTTCTACGTCGACGGTGAGAAGCGCTATATCCTCTCGCCCGAAGGGCTGAAGAAGGGGGATATGGTCGAGAGTGGTGCCGAGGCGCCGCCGAAGCTCGGAAATTGCCTGCCGCTGAAGAACATTCCGGTCGGCATGGCGATCCACAACATCGAGCTCCGGCCGGGTCGAGGCGGTTCGCTCTGCCGAAGTGCCGGCACCTTCGCGACGCTGATGGCTCGTGAAGAGGGCTGGGCGCAGCTGCAGATGCCGAGCGGCGAAATCCGACGCGTGCCGGCGACCTGCCGAGCGACGATCGGCAAGATCGGCAACTCGGAGCACTCGAGCATTCAGATCGGTAAGGCGGGACGGAATCGCTGGTTGGGGATTCGTCCCTATGTCCGCGGTACCGCGATGAACCCGATCGACCATCCGCACGGCGGCGGNNCAAGGGTGGTCGCCATCCGGTCAGCCCGACCGGCAAGCCGGCCAAGGGCGGATCGACTCGGCAGCGTCGCAAGCCGTCGAACTCGGCGATCGTTCGCCGCCGACGCTCGCGTCGCTACGGCGTGCTGAAGCTGATCTGAGTCGCGGGTTCGTCGGCCAAGGGAAAAACGAGATGAGTCGATCGTCGAAGAAGGGTCCGTTCGTCGACCCGAAGCTGTACGCGAAGGTCGAGAAGCAGGGGGCGACCCCGAGCGAAGCGATCAAGACCTGGTCGCGCTCCTGCACGATCGTGCCGGAGTTCGTCGGCCACACCTTCATGGTCCACAACGGCAAGCAGCACGTGAAGGTGTACGTGACGGAAGACATGGTCGGACACAAGCTCGGCGAGTTCGCTCCGACCCGGACCTTCCGCGGTCACGGCGGCAAGGGCAAGAAGTAAGCGGCCGAACGGTCGAGGAGAACCAGGCATGGCATTCGTCGCCAAGCACAAGAATGCACGCATCAGCCCCCGCAAGGTCCGGCACTTGGCCGACCTGGTGCGAGGCAAGTATGCGGACGAGGCGCTCGATATCCTCCGTTACCAGCCGCATCGGGGTGCCCGAATGCTGGAGGGAGTGATCCGCAGCGCGATGGGGAATGCTCAGGATCCGGATCAGAATCCGGGTCAGTCGGTCGACGTGGGAGGCCTGTATGTGGCCGACATCCGCGTCGACGGCGGCCCGATCTTCAAGCGGATCCGTCCGCGAGCCCGCGGCATGGCGTTCCCCGTGCTGCGTCGATCGAGTCACATTTCGGTGGTGCTGGAAGAAGTCTGACGAGGCGGGAGCGGGACGCGATCGCGATCGCGGTGACCGACGGGCCGCCAGGCCGAACCCGGCAATCGAACAGGTGCAGGTGACATGGGACAAAAAGTCAATCCGGTCGGCTATCGCACGGGCGTCTTCCGCGACTGGAAGAGCCGTTGGTATGCCCCCAAGGGTGAGTTCGCGCNNCAGCCTGCTGCTGGAAGACAAGAAGATCCGGCAGTTCGTCAAGAACCACCCCAAGCGATACGCCTCGGCCGGCATCGACCGGATCGAGATCGAGCGGACTCGCGATGAGGTGAAGGTGTACCTGTTCGTGGCTCGCCCCGGACAGATCATCGGCACCAAGGGGAAGGAGATCGGGGTGCTGCAGGAAGAGCTGCAGAACCTGATCGGCCGCCGAGTCAACATGAAGATCGAAGAGATCTCGCGCCCCGAGATCTACGCACAACTCGTCTCGGAAAAGATCGCCGAACAGATCGCCAAGCGAGCCAGCTTCCGGCGAACGATGAAGCGAGCGATCGAAGAGACGATGGATGCCGGAGCCAAGGGGATCAAGATCCAGCTCGCCGGACGTCTGGGCGGTGCCGAGATGTCGCGATGCGAGAAGGCGGGAGCCGGTTCGATTCCGCTCAGCACCCTGCGAGCGAAGATCGACTACGGGTTCACCGAGGCGATGACCCCTCAGGGGCACATCGGGATTCAGGTTTGGGTCAATCAGGGAATGTACGACGGAGAGGTGAGCGATGGCGTTGATGCCCAAGCGGGTCAAGCACCGAAAGCTCCAAAGAGGACGTATAAGAGGTAACGCGACCCGAGGCAATCGGGTGGTGTTCGGCGAGTACGGTCTCCAGGCGCTGCAGGGAGGTTGGCTCAAGGCTCAGACGATCGAAGCCGGTCGTATCGCCGCCAACCAGTACATCCGAGGCGAAGGAAAGCTGTTCATCCGAGTCTTCCCGCATCGTTCGGTCACCAGCACGCCGCTGGAGACGCGAATGGGTAAGGGAAAGGGAGAACCCGAGTTCTGGGCGGCCACGATCCGTCCGGGCACGATTCTCTACGAGGTGAGCGGCGTCAACGAGCAGCAGGCCAAGCTCTGCCTCGCTCGTCTCGCCCACAAGATGCCGATGCGAGTGCGAATGGTCCGACGTCGCCCGATGTGATGTCGACTTGCGAAACCCTCTTTCGCTTCGGAAGAGGGTGATCGCGAGACGAGGTTGCGGCGGACGGCCGGGACGCGAGCGGGACAAGGAACCGACGTCGACGCGAGCAGCGCGACGGCGGGGCCGGCAGCGAGAGGACGCAGGGGATGAAGGCGAACGAACTTCGCGAGATGAGCGACGAGCAGCTGGAGGCGACCGCGCAGGACGCCGCCAAGAACCTGTTCCGCTTCCGGATCAAGTCGCAGACCGAGCAGCTGCGGGTTCCGAGCGAGCAGCAGGCGAATCGCAAGCTCATCGCGCGGATCAAGACGATTCAGACCGAGCGGCGTCAGCNNTCTCTCGAATCGAGCCCCCATCGGTCGCCGGCCGCGAAAGCGGGCGGGACCGGCGGATGCATCGGACTCCCCACGGAGCGATGCGGGAGCGAGACGAGCGACGGGCCGGATACGGATCACGGCGGCTTTCGAGAGCCGCCTCAACTTTCGGACGATCGAGAAGCGAACGATGCCCAAGCGAGTAGCGATCGGAATCGTGACCAGCGACAAGATGGCGAAGACGCGGGTCGTCGAGATTGCCCGCCGCGAACGCCATCCGCTGTACGGCAAGTACGTCAGAAAGCGGACGGTCTGCTACGTCCACGACGAGACCGAGGAGTCTCGTGCGGGCGATCGGGTCGAGATCGTCGAGTCGCGGCCGCTGTCGGCCAAGAAGCGATGGGCTCTGGTCCGAGTGGTCGAGCGGAGCGGGCGCCTCGGCGGGACTGACGCCGCGGCGACCAAGACGGAGGCGAGCGAGTCATGATCCAGCAGGAAACCCGACTTGCCGTCGCCGACAATACCGGCGCCCGCGANNGAGCTGATGTGCATCAAGGTGCTTGGTGGAACCCGTCGCCGCTACGCGGGGCTCGGTGACATCATCATCTGCAGCGTGAAGAGCACGATTCCCGGCAGCGACATCAAGAAGAAGGCGGTCGTGCGAGCGGTCGTCGTCCGTTGTCGCAAGCCGTCGCGTCGAGCCGACGGAAGCTACATCCGCTTCGACGGCAACGCCGC
>DMPQ01000449.1:4472-10882 GCA_003455945.1 Planctomycetaceae bacterium | reverse complement strand
TCGTGCATCGCGATCTGAAGCCCGGCAACGTGCTGATCGGCCCCGACGACCAGCCGATCGTGATGGACTTCGGCCTCGCGAAACTGCTCGACGGCAATCGGGACGACGACGAGACGCGATCGGGCATGTGGCTCGGTACCGAACGATTCGCAGCGCCCGAAACGATCGGAAGCGAGATCCCGTTCGTCTCGCAGCGCGCCGTCGACGTCTGGGGCGTCGGCACGCTGCTCTACGCGTTGCTGGCTCGGCGCGCTCCTCGCCCTTCGTCGGCCGAGCAGGACGAGGCGAATCGATTGCCGACGAGTCGCGTGACTCCGATCGCGGAGTTCGATGCGACGGTGCCGAAGGACCTCGCGGCGATCGCCGAGAAATGCCTGGAGCCCGATCCGCATGATCGCTACGCCTCGGTCGCCGACGTCGCCGACGATCTCGCTCGCTTCCTCTCCGGAGCTCCGATTTCGATTCGACCGCTCTCGCCGCCGATGCGACTGGCCCGCTGGGCACGCCGGTCGCCGCGGGAGGCGTCCTTGCTGTCGCTCGTGCTGCTCGCGCTGATCGGTTCGGCGATCACCTTCGCGAGCCTATGGAGTCTGGCGGAGCGACGGCGCGTCGAGGCCGAGGCGCGGACGGCCGAGGCGCTGCGGCATCGGGGACGAGTGCGCGAAGCGGTCGATCGGATGTACACCGAAGTCTCGTCCTGGCTCGAGACGACCCCGCACGGACGGGAGCTGCGGGAGCGATTGCTTTCGGCCGCCGCCGATGCCTACGAGGAGCTCGGTCAGGAAGAGAGTGCCGATCCGATCATCCGCTCCAAGACCGGCACCGCCTACTATCGCCTGGCCCAGATCCGCAACCGCCTGCTCGACGTCGACGGCCGAACGCGTGCCATCGATCGGGCGATCGCGATCTTCGCCGGTCTGGTGAGCGAGAACCCGGCGGACGACGAGGCGCGGTTCGATCTGTTCCACTCGTATCTGGCCGCGGGTCGTTACGAGGAAGCCCATCCGCACATCGCGCTGCTCGCGGAACGTCATCCCGACGATCCGGTCTACGGTGACTGTCTGGCGGCGAGCTATCGGATGCTGGCCGAAGAGGCGCTGGCCCGCAACGACCTCGTCGGCGCAAGGCGTCTGACGGCCGAGGGGATCGACGTGGCCGATCGGGTCGGTAGCCCCTGTGAACCGGGCGATTCGCTGACACGTCATCAGGGGACGACGCGTTGGGTCGCGGCGCGGATCCATGTCCGCTCGGGTGAGATCGACCGAGCGATCGAGCTGCTCGACGAAGCGGACCGACACCTGACTCCGCTGCTCGATGCGCATCCGGCGGAAGTGTCGAACTACCTGGACATCGCGTTGGTGCTGAAGTTGCGCGCCGGCATCGCGTTCTTCCGGCGTGATGCCGTCACGCTGCAGAAAACGCTGGAGCGTCTGATCCGTTTCGCGGAACGCCTGGATGCCTCTCATCCGGGCGATGCGATGGAGCGGATCGAGTACTTGAGTGCACTGCGCGAGGCAGCCACGTACGCATGGTGGTCGGGAGCACGAGACGCGGCGATCGCCGAGCTGATGCGGATCGAGCGGCTGATCGACGAAACGGCGGAGCGTATCGGCGAGAACCGGACTCAGCAGAGGGAACTGCGAGCGTTCCGCGAAGAGTTCGAAGCGGGACGTCCCGACGCGACCTGCGCCAAACTGCTCGAGCAGCGTCGACGACTCGCGATCGAAGTCGACGGAGCGACCGACGCGAACGAATTACCGGAAGGCCTGCGCGAGTCGCTGGAAGTCCTCATCGCGGCGCGGCTGGCCGGCGCCACGGACGAAACCGCGTGCGCGCCGCTTCCGGCGATCCCCGAGGCTCCGGCCTACTGGGAGCCGCTCGCACGTCTGGGGTCCATCTGGTCCCTTCAGTTCGCTCTTCCGGCCTCGGACGCCGCATCTCGAGAGGAACCGGACCGCGGCCCGACCGGCGCAGCGGACTGATCCGAGCGGCGTGAAATAAACGGCGGCGAGCGGTGACATCGGGGCGGAGAGACCTCGTCACGATGGACGAACCGACGCCGTTGCCGCTCGAAGCCGACCTCTGGCGCGATCTGATCCGATCGCGAACCGGGGCGCTGGTTCTCTACGCGCAGCAGTGGTGTCGGACTCCCGAAGACGTGGTGCAGGAGGCCTGGATCGGCTTGTTTCACCAGGCACCTCCGCCCGAACGTCCGCTCGCCTGGATGTATGCCGTCGTCCGCCGCCGCGCCATCAATGCCGGTCGCTCGGAACGTCGGCGGCGAGTTCACGAGGAACAGGCGGCGTCTCGCCGTCCTGCTTGGTTCGCCCCCGATGATCGCTCGGCCGTCGATCCCGTGGCGCTCGCGGCGGCGCTCGAATCGCTCGGTGGCGAAACGCGCGAAGTGGTGGTCGCCAGAATCTGGGGAGAGCTGACGTTCGAGGAGATCGCCGAGCTGATCGGCACCTCGGTCCCGACCGCCTTTCGCCGCTTCCGATCCGGCCTGGAATCGCTCCGCGATCACCCTCAGCTTCGCCCCTCGGCCGCTGCCGCCGTCGCCCACGATCCCATCCGCTCGCGCGAGAACCGTTCATGAACGACTCCGAACCGCTGCTCCCCCGCGACCTGAACGATTTCCAGGCAGCGTTGGCCGGTGTGATGCCGAACCCCGATCGGCTTTCCGCCGAGCAGATCTGGTTTCGCGCCGGATGCGACGCGGAACGCCGTCGCGCTGCGGCAAGCGCGGGTCGGCACCCGAGATGGTTCCGCTCGCCGATCGCCTCGCTCGCCGCCGGCATCGCTGCCGGACTGGCGCTCGCCTGGCTCGGCGACCTGATGCGCGGCTCGGCCGTTCGGACCGAACCGACGTCGATCGTTCCGATCGCATCGCACGATTCGACCGACGACGCGGCAGAAGGTTCGACAGACGAGGCTCGTTCGGCAGCGGCGACCGCGTCGATCGTTCGCGACGCGTCATCGCGTCCGCGGATCGCACCGGGCATCGCGTTCGATCGTTCGGCGTTCGCCGAGACCGAGGTACCCGAGTCGCCATGGATGCGGCGGGTGCTGGAGGCGACGAGCGATCGGCGACTTGAAACGAACTTCATGCCGAGCGAGACGACCGGGATCGGGACGCCGGTATCGCTGCCTAGGGTGCTCGAGCCGTCGAGTCCGTCCGAACGCCTTCGCGAGCAACGGCGTCTGATCGAGCAAGGGCTCTTCGACGACCTGCTCTGACCCGATTCGCTCCGCATTCGAACCGAGGAGACGCCATGACCTCACGAACGTTCGTCGTATCTCGCCGAGGGATCGCGCCGCCGATCGGCATGCTCCTGGTGGTCGCCTCGCTGAACGCGACCGCCATCCTTGCCGCTCCGCCGCAGTCGTTCGCTCGCCCGCAGGAGGACGGGACGATTCGGATCGAGATGACTCCCGCCGCCCCCGACGATCCGACTCGCACACACGCGCTGCTGCCGCCGTTCGCCGAACAGCGCAACGAGAACGCCGCGGTCTTCTACGGCAAGGTCAAGGCGGAGCAGAGCCACTTCTTCGGCTCTCAGGAAATCCGGGAAGCGGTCTGGGCTAGCTCCGAGCAATCGCTGGACGAACTGGCGAAGCGGAGTGACCTGGATGCGATCGCCGGCCTGCCGAACGGCAACGGCATCTACGAGTTCCTGCATCGGGCCGCTCGATGCCGACACTGCGACTGGCAGTTGCCGCTGCACGAAGAGAACTACTGGATGATCCTGCTCCCCGACATCCAGGAGTGTCGCACCTTTGCGAGACTCTTGACGCTCCGCGCCCGGCTTCAGATTGCGCGAGGGGACTTCGAAGGTGCCGAATCGACGCTGCGTGACGGCTATGCGTTGGCACGTCACGTAGGGACCGCCGAATCACTCGTCGCTGCCTACGTCAGCGTCTCGATCCAGATGATGATGCACCAGGTGCTGATGGAGCAGATCGGGCGCCCGGGTGCGCCAAATCTCTTCTGGGCACTGTCTGAGCTTTCGGAGTCGCCCATCGATCCTCGAGTCGGATGGCAAGCGGAACGATCCGCCTTGGAACTGAGTTTCGAGTTCGCTCGCCGGCCGAACGAATCGCACGACGCCGCGTGGTGGAACGAACAGTTACAGGAGGTTTGGGATTTGCTGCGTCAGATGTCGGCGGGCTACTACTCGCCCGGCCCGATCGGCGAGCGACTTCGAGGCTGGGAGTCTCATCCCGAGTCGTTGACGATGCTCGCGATTCGAGGGTATCCGATTGCGCGGAGGGGTCTGATCGATCAGGGATTCGACGCGGCGGAGATCGAATCGATGCCGGTCGCTCAGGTGATCCTGCTGCACACCTATCGGCAATACCGGACAGTGACCGAGCTCGACTACCGGACGACTCTCGTTCCGTATCACGAATCGAAGCCGCTGGCCGCCTTGGCGGCCGAGCATCTTCGCAGCGAACTCGAGCGCGGCGAATCGCTCCCGCTCACCTCCCGCTTGCATGTCGATCTGACCTTGGGGCGAGCGGCCGACATCCGAATACGACGCGAGCATGCCCTGCTGATGCTGCTCGAAGCGCTCCGTTGGTACGGCGCCGAACATCAAGGGAAGCTGCCGGCGACGCTGGCCGATCTGAGTCCGATTCCGGTCCCGATCGATCCGAGTACCGGTCAACCGTTCGAGTACCGACTGGAAGGGGATCGGGCGATCGTGACGAGTCCCGAATCGCTCGGGGCTCCTTTCCCGTTCCGTTACGAGATCCGACTGATCGACCGCGCCGAATGAACTGCCGATCCCCGGGAGCCCTCGAGATGATTCGCCGAATCCCCCTGATCATCGCTTCGATCCTCGGACTGCTGGTCGCAGTACGAACGATGGCCCAAGAGACCGCCGATCGTCGGACCGGTGCGCCGCTTCCGACGTTCGACATGTCGGCCGATCTCGTCGCCGGNNCGCAAGAAGCCGGCGGTCGTCCGGCCGAAGCACCGCTTCCGGCTTTCGACATGTCGGCCGATCTGGTCGCCGGCGTGCGGATCCGATTGGCCGATTGGGATCCGGTCGATCTGCAACGGCGTCTGTCGCAACTCGATCCGCGAGGTGCCCTGCAGCTGGATATCGCCGCTCACCCGTTCGTCGGTCTTCGGGACGAGCTGCTGACAAACGGCGTTCGCGAACTGACCGTCCTGGTGACGCTCGCCGGCTTTCCCGACGATCCGATCGTCCTGCTGCTCGACGGCAGTCATGAGTCGGCGGCGGCGATGACGGCGAAGGGGATCGAACGTGCGATCGGCGGCCCTTGGCAGACGGTACGATTCGGCGACTCGATCCTGATCGGCTCGCCGGCCAATCTTCGGCGACTGTCGGCCGAGGTGCTGGATCCGCACGAGTCGCTCGCCGTCGCGTCGGCCGAGCATGCGGCGGCCTCGCTGCAACTGTTCGTCGCGCCGAGCGATTGGCATCGTCGAGCGGTCCGCGAACTGATGCCGGCGCTGCCGCCGGAGTTGGGAGCGGGCCCGTCAGCGACGCTCGTCGACGGCATGCTCTGGGGATCGCTCGGTATCGACGGCGATGACGAAGGGTCGTTCTCGCTGGTTCTGCAATCGACCGATGCGGCGTCGGCCGAGCGACTGGTCGCCTGGCTGAGCGAACAGGGCCCGCGTCTCGTCGAGCAGTTCTTCGGCAGGTCGACGGTCGAGAGTCTCGCGCCGTTCGTGGCGCTGCGGCCGAAGGCCGAAGGGGACCGAATCGTTCGTGCGACGCGTTGGTCGGATCCCGAGGCGAGCGCTGCGATCGACGCGATCGCCCCTTGGATCGGCCTGATCTCGGATGACCTGATCACCACGCGCAATCTGCGGAACATCAAGCAACTAATGCTCGCGCTGCACAACTTCCACGACGTCTTCGAGCGATTTCCGGGCTACGGCACCGCGAACGACGCGGGAGAACCGCTGCTGAGCTGGCGTGTCCGGATCCTGCCGTTCCTGGGGCACCAGGAGCTGTACGCTCGGTTTCGACTGGACGAGCCGTGGGACAGCGAACACAACAAGGGATTGATCGCCGAGATGCCGGAGGTCTTCGCGGCAGCCGGGAGTCGCTTTTCGCGGCAGGAAGGGATGACCAACTTCCGCGTTCCGGGCGGGCCGGCATCGATGTTCCCCGATCTCGTCGGCCTCTCGTTCAAGGANNCTTCACCGACGGCTCGTCCAACACGATCGGGATACTCGAGGTCGACGACGACCACGCCGTCGTCTGGACGCGCCCCGAGTCGTTCGAGATCGACTCGGCGCAACCGCTCATCGGCCTCGGCGGCCATGCCCGCGATCGCTGGTGCTTCGCTCGCGGCGACGGCTCGGTGGGTTTCAAGGGCCCCGACTATCCGGCCGAGAAGCTCCGTGCGCTGCTGACCCGCAACGGCGG
>DMPQ01000449.1:4088-4392 GCA_003455945.1 Planctomycetaceae bacterium | reverse complement strand
CGGCGATTCATCGCCGGGTTTCGCGAGGCCCCCACGACACGACGTCCTGAGTCCCGCCAGGGACGACAGAACGGCGACTCGATACGTTCAGGTAACTCAATCGCGGCGCGCGTTCTTTCGTCCCTCGCGGGACTCTTCAGATCGGGTGCTCGTCGGTCGTCGACCCACCGATAAATCGGTGGGCTATTGTCTGCCGTCCCTGTCGGGACTGGCTGCGACCGAGGGCGGTCGCACTACGACGAACGTGACGACAACGGTCTCGCGGTGAGGCCTCGGCGATGGGCGGAGCGGCTGACGGGGCTGA
>DMPQ01000449.1:0-4070 GCA_003455945.1 Planctomycetaceae bacterium | reverse complement strand
CCGGTGCGGTCGGTGCGGCGGCATCGGCGATCGCGACCAGTCGTTCCAGCGTTCGAGCGGTCGCTCCCTGCTGGCGCTGCACCACCTGGCGAGCTCGTTCGCCGAGCCCTTGCGCGAACCGGGGATCGGTCAGACAGCGGGCGACGAACGCTTCCAGCGCCGCGCCGTCCGCCACCACCTCGGCTCCTTCCGATTCGAGCAGCATCTGCACGACGTCCCGGAAGTTCCGCGTCTCGGGGCCGAAGCAGACCGCCGCTCCGTAAGCCGCCGGCTCGATCATGTTCTGACCGCCGCGCGACCCGAGGCTCCCACCGACGAAGGCGACGTCGGCCAGCCCCCACCATGCTCCCAACTCGCCGATCGTATCGACCAGCACGATGTCGGGCGCCGTGCGCGTCTCGTCGCTCGAGTCGGTCCAGACACTGCGCCGCTCGACGACCAGCGACGTCCGGTTCAGCAGCTCCGCCACCTCGCCGAACCGCTCCTGATGTCGCGGCACGATGACCAGGCGTAGGTCGGGAAATCGTCGGCGCAATCGCTCGAATGTCGCCAGCACGATCGCTTCTTCCCCCGCCTGAGTGCTCCCCGCGACCCAGACCGGCATCGATGGCGCGAAGCGCGCCAGCTGCCGGAGCGCGGTGGTCTTGGGGTTCGCGCGATCGAACTCGGCGCGATCGAACTTCAGGCTGCCGGTGACGTCGATCCGCTCGCGAGGCAGGCCGAGGTCGGCGAACCGATCGGCATAGTCGGGACTCGACGCGCCGACCCAATCGATCCGTTGCAACCAGCTCGCGACGATCCCGCGGAACCGGCGATAGCCCCGATGACTGCGAGCCGAAAGGCGACCGTTGACGACCGCGACCTTCACGCCGCGGCGATCGGCCGCTTCGAGCAGATTCGGCCAGAGCTCGAGCTCTACGAGTACCAGCAGGTCGGGACGCCAGCGACGCAGCGTTTCGGCGACCGCCCACGAGAAGTCGAGCGGTCCGTACGAGACGAGCGCTTCGGGGAAGCGCTTGCGAGCCAGTTCGCGACCGGTGGTGGTGGTCGAGGTGACGACGATGTCCCAATCGGGGCGAGCCGCCCGGAACTCGGCGACCAGCCGGACGATCAGATTCACCTCACCGACGCTCACCGCATGGAACCAGGCGCAGGGGCGATTCCCCTCGCGCTCCGGGACACGCCCGAAGAGCTTCTCGCGGCGCCCTTCGCGGTACTTCCCCTGACGCCAACGGCGCATCAGCAGGATCGGCGAAGCGCCGAGGATCAGCAGCGAATAGGCCAGATCGTAGAGCATGACGTCGGAGTCCTTTCCGTTCGCCGCGAGGCATCCGAGCCTCGCTTCGCCGCGCCGCCCGATTCGAGCGGCACCGGCGACTCAGGCGATATCCCGTTCGGTCCGCATGCAGCACTGCTTGTACTTCTTACCGCTGCCGCACGGGCAGGGATCGTTGCGTCCGACCTTCGGCACCCGATTCCGGATCGGTTCGACCTTCGCATCGACCGTCTCGGGCCCCTGCGAGGCGGCGATCGCCTGCTGCTGCTCGCGAGCGATCTCGCTGGTCGGCTTCACCGTATCGTGGCGCGCACTCGTCTCGACCCAGGTCGAGCTGACGAAGTTCTCGTCGAGCTGCTCCATGCGGAAGATCAGCTCGGTCGAACGCTCGTCGATCGACTTCCACAGGTCCTCGAACATGCGCATCCCTTCGCGCTTGTACTCGACCTTCGGATCGAGCGACGCCATGCCGCGCTGCCCGACGGCCGTGCGCAGGTAGTCCATGCCGAGCAGGTGATCCTTCCAGGCCGAGTCGACGATCTCGAGCAGGACGAACCGCTCCATCCGCCGCATCTCGGGATGGAACCGGTCCTGCAACCCGATGATCAGCCGCTCTTCGAGCCGCTTCGCGTCGAGCCCTTCGAGCGTCTCGGAGTCCCAATCGAAACCGAAGCCTTCCATGAACCGACGGAGATCGGCGAACTTCGGATCATCGGGAGACGACGGCAGGCCGGCCTTCACGAGCGTCTCGAACTTCTGCTTCAGCGTCCGTTCGGCCTGGAGCGCGGCGGCCTGATTGGCTCGCGATCGCTCGACCAGCCAGTCATGGACCGCCTGCCCCTCGCGACTCATCAGCCCTTCGGCGGTGACCGAGTCGTCGAAGCGACGCGACGCCCATTCGGCAAAGGCGGCGGCGTCCAGGTGCATCGTCTGCCCTTCCCGCTTCGAGAAGCGGTACATGCCGACCATCACCGGATAATCCGCCTCCTTGCGGTCATAGGCGGCGAGGATCGCGGCGAGCACGTCCTTGCGGATCGCGGCCGCCTCCTTCCCCTGAATCGACTTGGGATCGATCACGACACCGAAACGGGCTTCGATCCAGCGGAGCGCCGACTTCAGGCCGATATCGTCGTCGAGCAGATGCTTGCCGGCCGACAGGTCGACCTTGCCGATCGTCTCGCGCGCCTTGCCGATCAGATACTCGGACAGATCGCTTCGCCCGATCCGCTTGAGCGAGCTTTCGCTCTCGCCGAGATTCCAGCGACGGTTGACGAACTCGGTGAGCGCCCGCCAGTTCCAATCCTCCTCGTCATCCTCGGGGAGGTTCTGATCGATCTCCGAGACGATGTCGGTCTCGGCAGCTCGTTCCGCTTCATCGCGGGCCGTGATGCAGGCCGCTTCGTAGTCGGCACCGCGGAAGAGCTTGGCTTCGAGCTGGCACTGGAGCTCGCCCGAGGCGAATCCGGCGAACGACTCGGGACCGAACATCGGCGACAGGTAGCTGTCGAGGGCGCGCTTCACCTGACGCTCGATCATCGCCACGATCAGTTCGCGGCAGTTGGCTCCGTCCAGAATCCGCTGGCGATAGCCGTAGACGCGCTTGCGCTGCTCGTCCATCACCTCGTCGTATTCGAGGAGGTTCTTGCGCACCTCGAAGTTGCGTTCCTCGATCTTCTTCTGAGCCGCTTCGATACGGCGCGAAACGGTCCGGCTCTGGATCGCCTCCCCTTCCTGCCAACCGATCGTCTCGAGGAACTTGCGGACCCAGGGGCCCGCGAAGATCCGCATGATGTCGTCTTCCAGACTCAGGAAGAACTTGCTGCTTCCCGGGTCTCCCTGACGACCGCAACGACCGCGGAGCTGCAGGTCGATGCGCCGCGCCTCATGGCGTTCGGTGCCGATGACGTGCAGGCCGCCGAGTCCCTTGACGTGCTGTCCCTGTTCCTTCATCCCTTCGCGCTGCTCGATCTCGTGCACGAGCGCATCCCACTCCTCGCGCGGGACGTCCAGACGTGTCGAGTAGCGGTCCTGCAGCTGAGCCCAGGCCATCGTCTCGGCATTGCCGCCGAGCACGATGTCGGTACCGCGGCCCGCCATGTTGGTCGCGATGGTGACCGCATGCAGCCGCCCTGCCTGAGCGACGATCTCGGCTTCGCGGCGATGATGCTTGGCGTTGAGGACCTGGTGAGGGATGCCGCGACGATCGAGCAGCGCCGAGAGCCGCTCGCTCTTCTCGATCGAGACGGTGCCGACCAGGATCGGACGCCCCTTGTGTTCGATCGAATCGATCTCGGACTTCGGGATACGGGTCTTGGGCCCGAACCGCTTGTCGTCGAGCAGCGGCTCGAACGTCACTTCCGCGTCGGACTCGCCGACGATCGAGCCGAGCTTCTCCTTGCCGTCCTTGCCGACCAGGACGTCCCACTTGTGCATCCGTTCGATCTCGTCCGCGATCGCTTCGTACTTCGAGCGTTCGGTCGAGTAGATGACGTCTCCCTGCTCGATCCGCTGCATCTTGCGGTTGGTCGGGATGGCGATGACGTCGAGCTTGTAGATCTTCCAGAACTCGTTCGCCTCGGTCATGCCGGTTCCGGTCATGCCCGAGATCTTGCGGTAGAGCTTGAAGAAGTTCTGCAGCGTGATCGTGGCGNNTGAATTCGTCGACGATGATGACTCGCCCTTCCTGGACGACGTAGTTGACGTCGCGCTTGTACAGGTAGTGGGCCTTGAGAGCGTTGTCGACCAGATGCGGCCAGTCCATGTTGCCGGCCGTGTAGAAGCTGTCGACGCCGGC
>DMPQ01000448.1:242-29642 GCA_003455945.1 Planctomycetaceae bacterium | reverse complement strand
ACCAGCGACGCCGTTTCGGTCACCAGCAGCCGTACGCCTTCGTCGTACAACGCCGCCTGTCCTTGATCCGCCGCCGCCCGTTCGATTTCGCGCGCCACTTCCAGTCGCAGGTCGTCCGACGTCGGCAGCATCACGCGAGAGGCCCGCTCGGTGTCCAGGGCGATCCTCAGTCGAAGCAGCAGTCGAGCCCGGTTGGCATCGGTCGCGTCCCGCAACTGGGAAAGTGCGGCGACCAGATCGGACTCGAGTTCCTCCGAGGCGAAGACGTGCTTCTCGAAGATCCGCGAGACGTACTCGCGCAGACGACCGTCTTCGTACCACCAGTCGCCCGGAGAACGCGTCGCGATCCCGAACCGGGTCGAATGCCACGTCAGCTCGTCGGCGAACGCTTCGATTCCCTTCCGGTAGGCCGAGAACCGTTCTCGCAACCGCCGCACGCAGTCGTCGACCGCCTGGCGATCGGCCTCGCGACAAGCGTCGAACGCCGGGCGGATCCGGGACTCGATCAGCCGTTCGACATCGATCGCAAGAACTGCAGGAGGACGTTGCTTGGGAAGAGGAGTGGGAGTCGGCATCACCGCGACCGACGACGCTGTCGGCGCGGTCGGCAACGGTTCGAACGGACGACGCCGCAGTTCCAGCAGATGCCAGACGAGCGCCAACAGAAGCATCGCAATCGGCAGTGGGCCGAGCAGCCCGGAGCGGACCGTCGATCGCCGTTCGGACGTCGTTGCCATGGGGTTCGGACTCGCACACGAGAAACGACCGGAAGTTCAACAGAGGACGCCGCGTGCCGAGCGGCGGGGCCACGTCGCCAGCGTCAGGGGGGCGAACGTGCCGAAGTTGGTCAGGGCCTAGCGATCGACCAGCACCCAGCGGCTGCCGGCGATATCACTCGGTTCGGTAGCGGTCGGTCGGTAGCAGGTCGCCATTCCCGACGCACCGACCTTTCGGTCCGGCACGATCCGAGACGCTCCGCGCTCGGCCGCGCACGAAGGACGGACGCTCTCGATCGGAGAGTGCCGACACTCCTCCTCGCACGGTCCGGCGTCGCGGAGCGGCGGGACTCCTCCGCCGACCAGCGCTCGGCGTACGCCGGCGGCGACGCAGCAGCCGAGAATCAGGGCCGCATGCAACCGACCGTCGATCCACAGCGAAGCGACGAACGCTCCGGCAGTAAGCGGGATCAGGCGAGGTCCGGCAGCAAGCCGGATGCCGTCGAAGAGCAACTCCCGGACGAGCCGCGCCAGACGGACGCCACGCCGCAGCAGTTCCCGATCGACCAGCCGCTCGAACGGCCATTCCGAACGCCAATGATCGGCCGAAGTGGCCATCGCTGTTCTCCCGTCACAGGCACCCTACGAACGACGAGCGCTGTTGCGCTCGTCATCGGACGGGTCGAAATCGCATGCTGTGACGTTGGGGCCGTTCGATTCCGCGTTCGTCGGTGCGATGCCGACGGGCCGAATGATCGGCGATGACGAAACGGCTGGCCGCACGGGTGGACCGCGAAACTCACGTTCGCGACGATCCGTTCTCAGAAGCGGGACGCNNAGCCGATAGGCTTCGTCGATCAACCGCATGGCCGGCAACTGATCCCAGTAGTCCTCGGTCCATTGCCCGGATCGGACCTGCCGAGCGAACGCCGACAACTGCTCGGCCATCGCGCGGGTCCAGTCGGCATCGTGTCGCGACAGGAGTCGATCGTTCCAAGAGACAGCGACCCGGTCGGCGCGCAGGATTCCGGCGTCGGTCGCGACGATGAGCCCCTCGGACTTGCTGCCGTCGAACCCCTGATCGATCGAGCCACCGCCGCGACGCACCTCGATCGTGACCCAGGCTTGCTCCGAACGGCCGAGCAGCAAGGCATGATCCTCGATCTCGTCGGCTGCCGAGCGACGATCGCCGCAGCGAAGCTCGCAGGTGATCGGATCGAACGGGCCGATCAGATAATGGACGAGATCGATCAGGTGATAGCCGGCATCGAGCAGGATCCCACCTCCGGCCGCGGCGCGCGAGCGCCGCCAGCCGTCGACCGGTTCCGAGCGCCCCAGGTACATGTGCACGTGAATCTCGCGCGGCACCAGCCGCTCCGTCCTCAGGAACTCTCGGGCAGCGCGATACGACGGATGATGACGACGTTGGATCGCCGTCTGCACACCGCCGACGACGTTGCGATACCGCCGCGCTTCCTCGAGAGTCCGGGCCAGCGGCTTCTCCTTGAGGATCGGCTTGCCGAGCGCAGCGAGTTCGGGCCAGAGCGACGCTGCGACGTCATGCGGCAAGGCGACGACGAGGGCATCGCAGCGAAGGCCGCTGTCGACCAGGTCCGAAAGCTTGGCGAAGATCGCTTCCGGCGGCAACCAATCGGACGCCCGCTGATGCGCCGTCGGCCAGGGGTCGACGCCGGCGACGAATCGGACGTCGGGCGCTGCACGCGCGGCGCGCAGATGCTCGAGCCCCTGATTGCCGAGGCCGATCATGGCCAATCGGAGCGGTTCGGAGGCCGCCATCGACGGATCGGCGGCGACTCGCGCGGTCGAATCGACTTCCTGCGACATCTCGTCTCGACTCCGGGGGCGACGGGTCGGGGGTCAATGGCCGAACATCGTGCCAGCGGTCAGATCGACGATGCTGCCGCTCATCGCCGAACTGTCCGGTCCCAACAGAAATGCGATCACCGCCGCGATCTCGTCGGGCAAGCAGAACCGCCGCAGAAAACTGCCGTCGGCAATATGCCGCCGGCGCTCGTCGTCCCAGTCGGCCGTCATACCGGTGATGGTCGGCCCGGGGAGCAACAGGTTCACCCGCACGTCCGGACCGAGATTCCGGGCGGCCGACATCGTCAAGCCGACGAGCGCTGCCTTGCTGGCGGCGTAGCTCGGCTTGCGGGCGCCGATCGTCCCGACCGGCGAACCGACGTTCACGATGCTTCCGCGCATGGCGGCCAGTTCGGCGTGTCGATCGCGCATCAGTCGCATGGCAGGGGTCACGTTGATATCGAACGAAGTCTGCCAGTCCTTGTCGGTCAGCTGCGCGAGTCGATCCCCGATCGAAGCGCCGACCAGATTGACCAGGCCGGCGACCGGAGGGAGTCCGTCCGTCGCACGACGGACGAGCGCCGGCAGCTCCGGATCGCGGACGTCCGCTGGGAGGAAACGGGTCGCCGCATCGTTCTCGGGCACGCCGGTCGAGTAGTGGTCGACGCCGACAACTGACCAGCCGTCGCGAAGCAAGCGAGCCACCGTGGCCCTGCCCATGCCGCCTCCGGCCCCCGTGACGATGGCGGTGCGTTCGAGATCGATGGCGCGAAGGCGTGTCATACGATGATTCCGGAGGCCGGTTATCGGAGGAGCGAGAGGTCATCAGAGGAAGAAGGCGGAACGGCAAGACCAA
The DNA here is from genome assembly GCA_003455945.1 of Planctomycetaceae bacterium. GTDB lineage: Bacteria > Planctomycetota > Planctomycetia > Pirellulales > Pirellulaceae > UBA11682. The sequence continues at coordinate 26,246 of DMPQ01000448.1, read as the reverse complement.
GCATGATCGAGATCGGCCCGCTGTTCCCGCAGCGCCGCGAAACCATCCTCGTCCAAGGGAACTCTGCCGAACGGAGCGTCGGCGATCGCGATGATCGGCGCCGGAGGCGCGAGCAAGGGGACCTCGTGCGGCGCGAAGGGGGGCGGAGCATGTCCGTCGCCGGCGGCGAGAACCAGTCGAGCCCATCGGCGCTCGGCCGAGCGGTCGGCGAAGCCGGCGTGCGATTCGCTAGCCAAGGCGATCGCGAGCGAGAGCTCCCCACGTCGGAACGCGGCGAAGGCTCGGGCAAGCTGCAGCAATCCGCCGGCCAGTTTGGCTGCCGACTCGGTGCGCTCCCCCACGATCTCGCGTTCGCGGTACCGCTGTCGAGCCGGTTCCAAGCCGCAGCGGTCCGCGATATCAGCCGCTCCTCCGCGTCGCATCTCCAGCATCTGCAGCCGGGCCAACGCATGTCGCACGCCGACCGGGTCATCGGCATCGATCGCCAGCCGCAGGGCGACCATCAGCAACGATTCCGCTTCGTCGCGCGCCCACCGATCTTCCGATCGGGATAGGGCGGTCGCCAGGTAAGTCAATTGTCGTGGTCGTTCCCCGCCGCCGGCCGGCAACAGGCGTCTCGCTGCGCCGAACGCAACGAGTGCCTCCGCTTCCCGCCCGCCGCGGAGCAGGATCTCGCCCAAGGCCCCGTAACCGCGCACCACGTCGTACAGGCGATCGGCTCGACGGGCGAGGCGCAGCGCCGTGATCGTCCAGTTGCGGGCGGTATGCCACCGACCGAGTCCTGTCGCGAGCTTGCCGAGTCCGAGCGCCGCCGAAATGCGATCGATCGGTTCGTCCGCGATCGGCCAAGACTCGCTGAGGGCAGTTGCGGCAGTTACCGGATCGTCGCGATGGTAGGCGTTCCAGCCGAGCCAGTTCAGGCGAGTCGCCGCAGGAAGCTCGACCGGAGGAAGCCGGTCGATGTGCGGGAGTCCGAACGAAACCGCCAGCCAATCGGTCCAAGGGTCGTCGGCCTGCTCGTCGCGATCGAAATGCCCCTGCGTCGCACCATGCAGATGTCGTTCGAATCGCTGCAGACGGCGAAACGGCCGTTCGTCCTCCGGGCGCGACTCAGCAGGGTTCATGATCAGCTCGGCGCGACGGCTGGGGAGGAATCACGACGTTTCGCCATGCTGCATCGGGACCTGATCGCCGGCGGCCGGCAGCAACAGAAATCGTGCGGAACCAGGATCAGGCCCTGCCGCGGGGCCTCGATACGACGATTCGCAGATGAAGATCGGTTCGTCCGCTCGGGTCTCGCCCGCCAGGAGCAGCTTCTGCAGCGTGCTGCCGCCGGTCAGCTCGAACATCAGGGCGTGCCCCGAATCGCGGAGCCGATTCAGGCAGTCGCGCAGCGCAGCAGCCATCGCGGCGAGATCGTTCGCGTCGGCGGGAATTCGGCAGAAGTCGGTCCGAACCGGCCCTCCCGCCGCATCGCATTCGCGCAGGCGAGTTGCCAAGGTTTCATGCCCCCGGAGCGCTTCGTTGTAGAAGATCGTGGCGGAACGCGGCGAGAGGACCCGGAGCGCCAATCGCGTCAGCAGATGACTGCCGGTCGCCAATGTCACCAAGTGTCGTCCCTCGCTGCAGCGATGGGTCGCCACCGCGCGAAACGCGGCCCGGCAACGCTGAGCCAGCGGGTCCAACAGGTGTTCTTCGTACCACCGATCGGAGCGTTGCGGATCGAAACGGCGAATCGCCCGATAGGTCCGGCAGGCGATCGCCAGCTGGTCGTCGTCGGTCGCCAGACGTTGCGGATCCTGCAGCTCCGGCGTCGCCGCAAGCAAGGTGTCGAACAGCCCTTGAAAAGCGGCACTCGGCCGTGCCGCGTCATGGACCTCACGCCAGATCGGATCGCCGCTCGGCGGTGCGACGACATGCAGCTCGGTCGCGCCGAATCGCTTGGCGGTGGCGAGCTTGACGTCCAGGCCCGCGACCGGCAACACGCGGTCATTCCAGGCGACCGACACGAAGACGTCTCGTCTCGGAGGGAGGGCGATTCGCCAGGAACAGTAGCCGAGCAGTAGCGAGCCGAAGGCCGAGTCGAACTCCAGACGTCTTGCGTCGGGATCGTTCAGATCGGGCCAGCGGCGTGTCGGTTCGGGAAAGGTCAACGACGGGCGGACCGCTTCGACCTCCGATTCGGCGGCGCTGCCGAACAGGGACTCGCCGACTTTTCGCGCCCGGTCGGCCGTCTCGAGCAAGCCGTCCGGTAAGCGAGAATNNAATCGTGCGCCCTGATCTCGTCCGACCAACGGACCGGCAGCACCAATCCCGGGCTCAGCCAACGCAAGGTATCGGGATCGCCGTTGACGCAGAGGACGTGGGCGGCACCGGGGGACATGGCCGCGATCGGGAGCAGCGATAACCCGTCGCGTCGCAAGAGCCCCAGCGTCTCGGGCGAGAGCCAGTATGCGGCAAGCGGCCCGAGCATGCGGCGGAGGACGATGTCGGTATCCGGTTCCGTGGAGCGAGCCGCGGCCCATCGAAAACGCGGCGGATCGGTCATGTCGGTTCCGTTCGGGTCGGTCTGCCTTGACGTCCCGGCCGTGACCGCGATCGGGAGCNNTCCGTTCGGGTCGGTCTGAGTTGACGTCCCGGCCGCGGTCGCGATCGGGAGCGGCTCACTGAGTTCGCGGCCAGACGACGTCGTCGATCACCAGTTGCGGTTCGGTCGCGGCACATTCGATCTGCCAGCGCCGTGCGTCAACCCGCGGCAGCGTCGCACGGAAGCGTCCGTCGTCGTCGCCGACCAGCGTTCCCTGCAGACTTCCGAACCTCACCTGCTGCGGCGTCCGACTCGACAGGCTCGCCAGGTTGTCGACCCGGACGCGAGGCACGACGCCACCATTGGCATCTGGAGGACCGGTCAGATACAGCGTTGCGACATAGCCACCGGCCGGGTCCCGGAACCGGAGCATCGGACCGGAGTCATCCGCCGCGACGCTCGCCGCCGCCATCGCCGGTTGCGGCTCNNCGGCGGTTGCCAGCCAGTCCCCCAGCAATTGCCCCCAGGGACGAGCGCCGCGAACTCCGGCGCCGATGGCGACCAGCCGCTCGAACAGTCCGGGAATCGGTGCGACGATTTGCGGAGCGGCAGCCTCCCACGCATCCTCGGTCGCCCCCAACCAGTCGACGAACTTGTCGACCGTGGCCTCGAGTTGCTCGGGGACCTCCGTTCCGATCGCCGCCGTCAGCGACAACAGCCAAGGTCCGGCTTCCATGAAGATCGATCCCCGCTCGGCGACGAACTCGGCGGCGCGCAGCACCGGGTCCCAGGCCGAGACATCGACGATCTCATCGGCAATGGCCCACGAGAGGAGCAGGTCGGCGTCGTCCAGGGCCATCAGCAAGTCGATCGTCTGATCGATCGCGTGGCCGTCTTCGGCCCCGTCCTGAACGTCGCGCAGCTCGTGGACGGCATCGAACCAGCGTTCCACGGCTAGGGCCTCGACCGCGGCCGCCAAACGCGCCGGTAACGTCGGCCGACAATGGGATCGCAACTCGTCTAGCAGCGTGGTCGCCCCGGCGGCAGCAACCAACGCCTGATCGCATCGCTCGAGGCGGGCGAGCGCGATCAACAGTCGATCCTCCCTGGCGTCCGGTTCGACGTCGACGTACGGATTGCGGAGCAGGTCCTCCGCTTCATGCGCCGCCCACTCGATCCAGGCGACCGGGTCGGGGCGCACGCCGAGCAGCTCGCGCAGGCGAGGGAAGCCGAACTCCGAGCGGACCGGTTCGTGGAGCGGATTCACGGCGTCTCTCCCGACGTCTTGTCGGTAACGGCCGCGGTCCATTGCCGCGACCAGGTTTCGAAGTCCCAACGACTCATCGGCCCCAGCGGTTCCTTCAGCACGGCATAATCATTGCCGCGAGACGCGAGCCCGACAGCGGCGAGCTGTTGGCGACGGACGAACTGGGCCGACGCGCGGAACAGCCGCAGGTAGATCTGTCGCTCGCGCGATCCGTCCTCACGCTGTCCGCTCGGTACCTGCAGGACGTCGGACTGAGGGGCGGCGTGACCTCGTTGCGGTCGATCTCGACGCCTGATCGCATCGGCAAAGCCGGATTGGCGCGACCGTCCGGATCGTGAGTCCTTTTCTCGTCGCGACTCGATCACGGCCTCCGCCGAACCTTGGCCGCCCAGAAAGGCGGTCGCGACGACCTGGTCCTTGGTATCCCCGACGGCAATGACGATCACCCCCGAGAGCCCCAGGTAGGCCGTCCCGCGGGGAAAGGTCCCGACCGCAGCCGATCCCGGACCGGCCGCCCGACGGATCTGCTCCGCATAGGCGTCATAGAGTTGCTTGGCGACCGGCCCGGGAGCTGCCCGATCGTCGTCCAAGCGGCGGCTGAGCTCCCAACAACGTTCTCGATCGGCCAGGTCGATCGGGAGCGCGTCGCCGGGGACCAACAGACTCCAACCGCGTGCTTCGGGATGGGTCAGCAGATGGTCGGCCACGTGCCGCGCCGCCTTGCGCCAGGTGGCGAAGACCTTCAGGCGAGTCGCATCGCAAGCGACGAAGCGGCGGCACCAATCGGACGACTCGTCGGCGACATGCATGGCAGCTACTCGGTCCCTCACGCCTCATCTCGATGTCGATACGTACGGACGATCCGCCGTGCGCTTCGCAACGGTTCCAGCAGATCGTCGCCGGCAGCCGGGTCAAGCGTCGAACGGACTCGCTCCTTGGCTCGTGCCAGCCGCTGACGATAGGCGGCCGAGTCGATNNCCCGAGCGCGATGCCACGCTCCCTGCACCGTCAGTTGCGGACAGAGACGAAGTTCGCGGTCGCCCTCCGACCACGGCTGCCACCATTCCACGAGCGCCACGCGATCGGTCGGGAACGCATCGCCGGCACCCTCCGACACGACGATCGACGCGAGACTGGCGCCGTCGGCCAGCGCCGACAGTAGTTCGAGTCGCAGGTCCAACAACAGCGTGCAGAACTGTCCGTCGCAGCCGTTCCAGTCGATTTGCGACAGTCGCTCACGAAATCGATCGGGGCATTCGAGCAGCCAATCGCGGAAATCGTCGGAGGTCTCCTGGAGCAACAAGGGGGTAATGGCCGTGTCGGTCGAGATCGCCTGGAAACCGTCATNNATCGTTGAAGGCCTCGACCGTCGGTCGGCCGGTCGGCCGTCTTGCGACGGCGGATGCTCGTCGACGGGTCGACTGTCGCACGATCTCCAAGGCCAGTTTCCGCGCCATGCCGGGGAGCACGGCAAATCTCGGTACGCCGTTCACGGTCAACCATCGCCCGTACTTCCGATCCACCGCATCCGNNAGCTGAGCCGCATCGACTCGCAGCGACATCGCGACCCGTTCGGTGCAGCGCTCCTTCTCGCGCCACAACTCGCCGGCGGCAGCCGTCGCCGCTGCTGCGAGCGATTCGAAGTCCGTCGCGTCGAGACGACTCCGGTTCAGACAGGTTGCTCGAAATCCTTCGACGAACGCCGTCACGTTCTCGGTCCCTTCGGTCCGAACGACCGACTGCCACCAGGTGAGGATTCCGTTCGCCAATTCGACCGGCCCGAAGCGGGAATCGGCGGTCACTGTTGTCGGTTCGATGGTGTCGTCCACTGCGTTCGTCCCCCGTGTGCCTGCCCGATCGAATCGAACGACCGGCCCGATTCTTTCGCTCGGTCGAGTGACACGCAAGTCAGGGGGATCGAATACGGAGATGAAGATTCGGAGGACCGCGAAATCGTGTCGCCGACCCCGGACCTCAGCTTGACGAAAGCCGCGTGGTCGGGTCTGAAACCGACGGGTACTTGCGGCCGCGTTCACATTAGCGCCGCTTGGACGGCGGAACCGACTTGGCAGGCTTGGATGCGACCGGCCACTTGTACTGCGGCTTGACCGGATCGTCGTTGTGCACCTGCACGTCCACGGTCATGCCGATCTCCGGTGACAGCCCCGCGGGCGACGTTCCCAGCGTGAGCGTTCCGAGAGCGCGTCCTTCCTCCTGGACGTCGAAGCCTCCCTTGGGACGCGCGGCAACGAGCGTAACTCGGGCCGGCGTTCCCGAGGACCGCTTGTCGGCTCGATTGCCGACCGGAGCTACAGCCACGGTTGCGATCGCGTTCGCGCGGTTGCCGGTCTCTGCTTCGACCATTCGCCCGAACCCGCTCGACGTCTTGGCTCCGATGCCCCAGTCGACCAGCGCACAGGAGACGATCTCGGCGGCCCGGTCGAGCCAGCCGGCGATCGTCGCCGATTCGGCAGGCGGCCCGTTCCAGGTGATCCGAAAGTCGTAGCGTCCGACCATCGACAGGAAGCCGACCGGCGTCGGTGAGTCGAAGTCGGTCGGTGCCCCCTTGCCTCCCTGCCAATCGAGATGATGGGGAGTCATCACCTCGCGCCGCAAACCGCCGTTCGCTCCGGCAATCGAGTTCGGGATCGGCCACGCGTCTTCGAACACGATGGCGCCGCACGCCTCCGTCGTCCCGAACAGGAAACGATGATAGTCCCCCTCCTTGCGCCACAAGGGGGCCTCGCGATGCTCGCCGCCACGGTCATCGCCGAGCACACGGTGGCACCAGTGAGCCGCAAGCCCCTTGATCGACGAGCCGGGAACGAACGGGACGCCATAGGTCTGATGCAATCGCAGACCGGCCTCCAGCGTCGACGCGATCCCGAGGCCGATGACCATCGCGCCGTCGACCGATCGCTGAAACGACCGCGACAGTTCGGGATCGCTCGTCGACCGGCGGCGTTCGAAGGCGAGAGCATAGAGCTCGCGAGTCGCACCGGATCCGGCCGCCTCCAGGACCGCCGTCAGATGCCGATCCTTTCGTTCCGGCAGGTTCTTCTCGTCCGTCGGTGCGAGGGGCCCGAAGCGATCGAGAACGAGCCCGGCATGGGCGCCCCGCTGAAGCGACTCAAGTACCTTTCTCACGACCGTTCTCCCTTGTCCGACGATTTCTCATCCGCCGCTTCGGCGTCATGAAACCGCTTCAGGTAGTTCGCGACTTCGAGGGCATCGCGGCTTAGGCGGACGTACTCGACCATCGGCATCCCGTAGACTGTCGCCGCGAGTTGTCGGCGATCGGCACAACCTGAATGTCCGAGTTCGCGCAGGATGGTCGCCAACGCGTCGAGATACCAGGTACCGATCAAGTCCTTGGTGCCGGCATAGGCGATCGCCTGACAGAGCCCGCCGGTGTGAATCAGCGACGGGAAGGAACGGGCAAAGCTCCGCGCCTCCTTGTTGCTGCGACCGTGGACCTGACGAAAGGCGTTGGCGGCCATGCGCTGCGAACGCGTCAGTCGTGCGGTACTCATCGCTTGCCTCCTGCGACATCCATGAACGTCACCCGGACGCGGCCGCGACCGACACTGGCCTTACCGCCGATCTGCAGCTGGCGAGGTCGAGTGGCAAACGACTCGATCAGTTCTTCCACCGTCGGAACCGCCCCTCGCGTATCGTCGCCGCTTCGGTGGTAGACCCGATCACAGAGGATCGTGCCGGCCAGCAGCGTCTCGGCCGGAATCGACTCCTCGGTCCAGAGCGCTCCGTCTTCCACCGTCTTGGTGTCGTCGTTGATCCGAACGCGAGTCGCGACTTCGGTACCGGTCAGCGCCAGGTAGTCGAAGATGTCGTCGGCGACCACGACGAAACGATCCCGCAGTGCCTTGCGCCAGCCGGCGTCGGCCTCGTCGGGAAAGTACCAGCTCCCGATCGCTTCAGCCCACGCGGTCGCGGTGGGGCATGGAGTTGCCTTGAAATCGAGATCCTCGAGGTAGACCGCGCCGTCGGGCGCCAGCGCCGAACCTTCGGCCACGTGTGCCATCGGCGACTTAACCCCGTGCGGAGCCGTCGGCAGGTCGTTCAAGCCGGCCAACGTCAGATCGCGATGCAGCAGTCGCAGGACCATGGGGCTGGCGCACCAGGCGAACGTGCCGTGGTAGCTGCGAATCGGCAGTGCGACCAGACGCGCATCGGTCGGGATCAGCGAGCCGGCGCTCGAATCCTGACCCGAGTCGGCCGCCTTGCCGAACGCCGCCTTCAGTCGCGGATCGTTCGGCGGCAGTTCTTGGCGGCAAGCATCGGACCAGACCCCCTTGAAGGCGCTACCGGGGATCAACGGCCAGTTGGTGAGCTTCTCGCGTTGGATCGGCAGGTCGATGTAGCCGACTCCGCGCCCGGTACCGACATGCGTCGGAGCCAAGGCCTGCATCAGATAGATCTTGGTCATGGACATTGCGGTACGTTCCTCACACGGATTGCAGACGGTTCCAGGTTCCCCAAGCGGCGAGACCGAAGCCGTCACGGCGCTCCTGGTCATCGTCCGACACCGATTCGAGCCATCGCGAAGCCAGTGCCGCGGGATCCCCGGCCAAGACTTCGAAGAAGTAGACGCTGCCGGCCGGGACCATGCGCCGAATCGGCTTCGGCCCGAGGCGACCGTTCGGGTCTGTCGCGGCATTCAGCGACCAGCCCGAGATCGCACGCCAGCGACCGACTGCCGCACCGATCAGCTTCAGCTGCAGGTCGAGTGCCGGCGGAGCACCGATGCCCGAGTCGTCGAGCCAGTTCGGTAGCCAGCCTCGGCCGAAGATTGCCGGAGTCACGAGATCCATGCGGATCGCCCGAGCTCCCGACAGCGCGGTCGCGATCGAGGTCGGGCATTGCCAGCCCGCCTCGTCGGTCACGGCACGGTAATGGACCAGGCGCCGTTCGCCGCCGGTGGTGTGGAACCCCGCCAGCTGCGAGGCGTGATCATGGCACCAGCCTTCGGCTCGGACGCGAACCCGGTAGCGAGGCGTCACGGTTGCTTCGGCATCGCCGCCGTCGGACGACCGGAATCGCTTCAGACCGGCGAGCGCCAGCGCTTCCGTACTGAACAGGTCGCCGTCGCCGGCAGCGCCGGAATTCCGGTCCAACGCCACATGAGTTCGCTCTTCGATTTCCGGGGCGCAAAGGAACCGGCGATCGAACGGAGCGAGTCGGTCCCCCATCAGCCAGGCGGCATAGGCGTCGGCCGGCCACCAGGCCGGCGCGGGGCCGGGCTTGAATTCGTCCGGCGCCGCTTCCAGTGGAATCATGACCGGCTCGAGNNGTAACACCGCCGAAGTGCGACTGCGGAACCGGAACGGCTCGCAGCGGAGGCAGATCCTCTCGTTCCGCCGGAACACAATCGAGAGGCGTTGGAAAATAGAGCGTTCCGTCGACGCTGGGCAGAAAGCCCGCGACAGCGACCTTCAGCAGTTCGCGAGCGGTGTCCGCTTCGAACGTCTTCCGCGCATCGCGCGCCAAGGCGGTCCGCAGCGAACCGGCGACCATCGACGGCGTCGGCCATTCGAGCGACCGCATTCGATTGCCGGCGCCGACACCGAACGGTCGACCGTCCCGGGCCACGACCGAGTCCCGACAGGTCAGTTCCAGCGACGTGGTGTTCATCAGGTCGTCTCCATCAGTCGGGAACTGGTCGCGTCGAAGCTCGCATCCTGACGGGCGATCTCGGCCAGCATCTTGGCAACGAGCAGTTGTCGACTCAGACGATCGATTCCGACCGCCGGATGCGGCGCCGCATCGATCGAGTGACCGACGAGTTCGCGGATCTCGTCCGTTCGGCCACCCCCTTCGGGTCTCTTGGCATCGAGCACCCGCAGCACGTCGGCTCGCGCCGCTGCCTGCGCTTCGTTCCGTTCCCAGCCGCGATAGAAGTCCGCCAGACGCCGCAGGTCGTAGGCCACTCGGCCGGATACGGCTCGGTCATTGATCAGTTCGACCAACTCTTCCAGCCGTCGATCGAGCCCCGAGGTCCAGGCGTCACGAATCGTGATCGGTGCACCGCCGCGCTTGACCAGGTGCACGGCCAATCCGTTCCGGTCTTCGCCGTCGTCGTCGGCACTGGGGCGTTTGGCATTGGCCTCGGCGGTGCGGCCGTAGTCCAACAGATCTTCCATCGGATCCATGAAATGGCCGATCGCGATGCCGACCGACAGCGTCGGAGATACCTCATCGACGCCGAACTCCCGCAAGCGTTCGCCGAACTCTTCGTGAAGCTCTCGAGCGCACGCGAGACATCGATCGCCCGGCAGGAACGCAAGGACATCGTCACCGCCTGCATAGACCAAGACGCCGGAATGATCGCGAACGACTCGCCGTGCCTGAGCCGAGAACTCAGCCAGGGCTCGCGACAGACCGCGATGCCGCTCCGCCGACTCGATTCGCGAGATTGCCGCCCCCATCCGATCACCGTCGGCGACCAGGACGGCCAGATAGGGACTCGGCTGCGGCCGCCCCCGACCGATCCTCCGCAACACCCGCTGCAGTTCCTCTCGCATGGACGAATCGTCGATTTCCTTCAGACGCTCGACGTAGACCGTCTACCCGTCGAAGGGGAAGTCGCCATATTGCGGACAGCCTCGCGACGAGACGTCGATGCGCGTGATCGCCTCGCGTCCGACCGCCGCCTCGCATGCGGCGACCAATTCCTGCCGCTGCGATGGCGAGCAGCCACGAAGCCATGGATCGGCGGCGACGCGGGCAATCGAAGGAAAACGCTCCGCCGGTGAGGCGCGCTTCGTCAGGCCGACGACATCGAGATGTTCCCCCGGCTGCAGACGCCAGCCGATCGGAACGCGAACTCTGCCTTGTGACGACGCTCCGGTCGAAGACTGGTCCGATCCGATCAGGACGCTCTCGCGCAACCCGTCGAGCGACGACTTCCAGACGCCGGCATGCCCCACCGCCGGCCGAAAGTCGCGCAGGCTCTTTCGCCCTGCCAGCAATCGCATCACCTTGGCCCGAGCGGATCGGTAGGCATCATCGCCGTCGCCGATCGGAACCCAAGCGGCATAAAACTCGATGACGTCGTCGACCTGTTCGTTCCACCGCGGAGCGTCGATCTGCTTCTCATGACGCCGAAAGACGCTATCCGCAAAGGACCGCCAGCTGGCGTCGACCGCCGCTCGTGCGGCATCAGCCAAGGTCTCCGGATCGGCTTCGCAGCTCTCGGCCAGAATCACGTTGGCGACGTTGGTCGTCGATTCGGGAGCGAGTTCGTCGAGCGTGTCGATCGCCGGAAAGATGAGCCGTCCGCCGCGCTCCGCGACCGCCTTGGCAGCCGCCTTGCTGACTTCGGACAGCAGAAACGAACCGAACCAGAGATCACGGGTGCGCCGCGCGGCGGCGATGAACTCCTGAACGGGACCGATCGAGATCGCAAGCAGCTGATTCATCGGTTCGGCCTCCGAAAGCCGCAGTCGCGTTCCGCGTAACGGAACAGGGCGTCGATCGCCGAGCCGGTCGGTGAGTAGTCGGCGAGCGGCGAGTTCGTGTAGGGGGGCACCAACAATGCACCGGACGAATCGAACCGAGGTTCGGGATTCAACTGCTTGCTCCGCAGACTCAGTTGGGCCGGAGCCGGTGCCTGAAGCCTGACCAGAGCCGCTACGGCCCGATCGGCATCGACCGCGATCGCCTTGGCGATGACCGGGCTGGCCATCCGCTCGGCAGGCTCACCTCCCGCCCGGGCAATCGGAAGCAGCGTGGATTCCTTCGGATCACCCTTCTTTTCGTCCTTGAAGTGAAAGATGATCGGCAACCCCAATGCGGCACGCGGAAAGTAACCGTGGGGAAGCTCAGGCCGTGGCCGATGCCCGGGCGAAGACTGCTTCGTCAGTCGACGGATCGTGTCCGGTTCGGGGAAGCGCGAGCGACCAGCGGTATTGCGCGCTCCGACATCACGCGCCAGTCCCGTCTTCTGCCGCAAGTCGCGTAGGACGGCGATCGCTTCGCTCCAAGACTCAATGGCCGGACGAGACGGACCGAGAAGAACGTCCGACGAGAGCGTGGGCCAATCGGCAGGCGCCGGCCGATCAGTAATCGCCAGACCGGCCAGTGGGTCTGCCGAGCCAAAAAGGATGTCGGAGGACTGTAGCGAACCGCAGCCNNGGGAGCCGATACCGCCGAATCGGATCCAGGCTGTCAGCGCATTATCGACATCCCTTTCCAGTTCCGCCGGGAAGCGCAAGTGCAGCTGAAACGAACCGGCAGGGAAGAACGAGGCGGGTTCTTTCTTTGGACGCAAACCAGATCGGTTTTCCGCAGGCTTCTCACCCTGAAACGGGAACAGCGCGTACTGCAGTGGGGCGTGGCGATGAAACCATTCATGCCAATCCAAGCGATATCCTCCCTGACCGCCCCGGGCGCTCGGATTCCAGGAGTAGATCGCTGCGGGAACGGCCGGATCGAACTTCAGTTCGCTGAGCGACAGGACAATCGGACTGGCTCGGTTCTGAGCCTTCGAGCGGTCGTCCTTATCTGCCGCGGCCTGCCCCCACACTTCGCCGTGACGCTTGCGCATCTCACGCCAGGTCGGGAATGAGGCGCCGANNGTCCACCAGAACTGCAGCTGCCCGCGAATCGAGCTGCCGCGAATCGGCAATCGCGGATCGGGCTGGCCGGCGATCACGCCGCCGCCGAAGAGCGGCGTCAGCAGGCGGATCGTCAATGACCGTTCCCGATCGCGTCCCGATCGAAACGGCAAAGAGTCGGGGGGTGGAGGGATCACGCGGACCATCGAACGGCTCCCGGATGACTTCGGCTTCCGCAGCAGGACGGAGCGAAAGCGGAGCGCGTGACGCCGAGCCACAGAAAAATCGGGGCAGCTCGGCGCTGCCGATGCCGGCGCTCATCGAGCAACGCGGCGACCTGGCGGTTGCGGCGAAGTCACTCCCGAACCGACTCCGAACCTGCACGCCACTCGGTGGCCTCGGTCGAACGAGAGCGGCGATTGTCCCCCTCCCCCGCGTCGGGTCGTCGGGTTGCGACGAAACGTGAAGCCGATGCGGCGCGGTACGGGACGAAGCGTCGCTGATCCGTCGGCGACGATCGAATCGTCACGGCAGACCAGAAGTTTGGGGGGCTGGTCGCGAGTTCGGACGCGGGAAGCACGGGACTCGGATACGGACATGCCGCCGGGTTTGAGTAACGCGTTACAGGCCGACGCTCCCTGATGGCTAAAAAAAAGGACGGGCCGAGCGGTTGCCCGCCCGGCCCGTGATCGCTCGTCAAGTACGAGCGTTTCGAACTGCGGTTCGCGATCGGCCGCCGCACGATCAACGGAAACGGGGTCGAATCGCCCGTTCCGAGATCGCGATGCCGACGACGGCCGCCAACGCAAGGCCGAAGACGAGCCAGCTCGAGAAGATCACGCCGATCACCGAAGCGATCACTGCGGCGACCGACAGGTAGATCAGGTTCAGCTGATTTCTTGCATTCAACGGGCGCAGGCTCCTGAAGGTTGCGAAACGAGGACCGATGTCGCGAGATGCCGTCACGCCATCGCGCCGGAGGCGAGAAACGGCGACGGCTCCCACTCGGCCTCGTCCGGGATACGATCGACTCGGCTCACGCCGGCTGAGCCGTCCGGCGATCGAGTTCGTCGAGCAGACGCCCCGCCTCCTCGAAGGAGAGTTCGCGAGGCTGTGCCTTGCCGAAACGCTCGCGACAGAGCCGGTAGAGGTTACGGCCCGAACGACGACCGATGGCGAAGATCGCGCGCATCTGTTCGTCGGACGCCGGACGGTCATGGCCGACCGACAGGTGGCCGGCCGCGGCCTCGGGCTCCAGGAGCCCTTCGGCGTCGTCGGACGTTCGCGGTCCGATCGGTTCATCCCGATGCAGCTCGCGATCGACGGCTCGTCGCACCTCGGCGTACAGCGCAGCGATCCGCGCCCGCAACGCGTCGGGCCANNTAGCGACCGACAGGGACAGACCGGCACCGCGCGAACCGAAGTTCGGTTCGCCCAGCTTCCGGTTGAGGCTCACCTCAAGTCGGAGAGACATGGGGTCACTCCCGTATCGAGGGAAGAAGAGTTTCGAGCTTCGGTGACCATCACCGAGGCTTGCGAGGCGGCCGCTGCATGCCGACCCGGAACGACTCGTCGACGGCATCCCAGTCGACGACCTGCGGCTCGCGCTCCATCACGCCACCGCGCAGCAGCGAGAATCCGCGGCGACGAACCCGAGCGAGTCGCTCGCCCGTCGCCCGTGCCACCGCCTCATCGAGATCCCGTTGGTCCATGTTCGGACTCCCCTTGGAAGGTCAAGAAACGCCGACGGGCCGGTGCGTNNGTTCGCTACGGACCGTCCGTAGCGACCGAAACAGAAGGCAGCGACAGGTTCCCGAGACGCTCGTCGAGCCAATCGCGTTCGGCGATCAGCGCTTCGGAGCGTCGAGGAAACGGCCCGAGAAGCGGTCCGCCGACCGGCCCGAGATCGGCCGTCCAGCGTCCATCGTTCGTCGGTTCGACCCGCGAGGCGCGGGTGATGGTGATCGGTCCTTGCCAACGCAGATCGAGCGACTCGTCGTAGAGCCAACGAACCGCGCCGGTCGAAGTGATGTGGATCGTGGGCATCGACAGGACTCCCGCAGTAGAGGCTCAGTCCCGCACGATGCGGCGCCGCGGCCGATCGACCATCAACGCCTCCAGTTCGCTTTGAACAGCCTCCAGGCGCCCCGCCACCTGGTGCCGCAAGGACTGNNGGGCGCGACGCCGCGGAGCAGCCGATCGGCCCGCTCGACAAGCTCATCCAGTTCCGGAAGACTCCGGACGCTCATCGCGCGGAATCGCTGGAAGAAGTCGTGCAGATTACCGACGGCCGAATCGCGGAAGATCTTGGGCCGGCCGTCGATCGTTCCGTCGAGTCGCTCGGTCAGCCGATCGAGCAGTCCGGAGAACTCCTCGAGAAACGACTGTTCCGCGAGCGCGACCGCTTCCTCGAAACGGGCGCGGACTCGACGGCATTCGGATTCGTAGAGCTCCGGCGCGATGCGGCGAAGGAAATCGGGGGGTTCGGTCGAGGGGAAGTCCCAGGTGAGAGCGAAACAGCTCGACGGATCGGACGGATAGTCGTTCTCGTCGAACAGATCGCCCAGTCGCTGCCGAGCACCGCTCTTGAGCGACGGGTACTGCGTCCGGAACTCGTCGACCGCTTCGGCGAGGTCGTCCGCAAGGTAAGTCAGACGAGTCGTCAGCGGCTCCAGGTCGCGCTGGCGAACGAGGCGAATCGCCGGTTCGGGAAACGGCAGGCTACTGTGGCGGAACGAGGCGATCGCGACGTGGCGGATCTGGTTCAGACGCCGCAGAGTCGGATGTCGCATGTCGAACAGTCGCTTGCCGGCCGTAAGGAACTCGCTTTCGGCATCGAACGGCGCGACGGCGCGGTTCTTCTGATCGATCGTCAGCGCTCGGCGGACGCCGAGCCAGCGGAACGAGAGCCGCATCGCGACCGCTTCGAGCCGCAATCGGGCCGCGAAGTCGACCGGAGGCGGGGCCAAGACGTTCATGTCGGGACCTCTCGGGGTTCGAAGTAATGAAACGCAACGGCAGCTTCGGCAGCCGTCGGGTCGCGCGGGGCCATCAGTTGGAGCCGGGTTCGAGACTCGGACGACGCATTCGGCGTCGCGGTGCCGACTCGCGACGGTAGATGCCGCGCGACGACGCCGCCAAGCAGCGACCGTCGGCCCATTGCCGCAGCCGTTCGATCGCGTCCTCCGCACCGCGGGCGATCGGCACGATGGACGCCGCCGTCTCCGTCAGCGGTCGGCCGAGCAGCGCGGCGAGACGACAGCAGGCTCGAATCTCGGCGCCTGTCCAGCCATGGTCGTCGGGCTGCTGCTCGGAATCCGAGATCTCGAACGTCGCACGGTGAATCGCCCAGATGGCGTCCTTCTCGGATCGCTCGGGCAAATCCAGGAAGAAGACGGCGTCGAACCGCTCGGCGCGAGTGAACTCGGGGGGAAGGCGCGTGATGTCGTTCGCGGTCGCGATGGCGAAGACATCGGTCGTGTGATCGTTCAGCCACGTCAGCAGCGTACCGAGCAGACGCCCCGTGACGCCGCCGTCGGACGACGAACCGGCACCGGACAGGCCTTTCTCCAGCTCGTCGACGAACAGGATCGCCGGTGCCATCGCGTCGACGATCGCGAGCGCTTCACGAAGCCGCTGCTCGGTCTGACCGACGAGACTACCCATCAGCCCGCCGATGTCGAGTTCGAGCACCGGCCGCCGCGTCTCCCGCCCCAGAGCACGAGCGAAGGCCGACTTACCCGAGCCTGGCACGCCGAGGAGCAGAACGCCGCGCGGCAGCGCACGACTGCGACGGGTCAGCGCCTCACGACAGAACTCCTTGAGGTGCACCAAGCCGCCAATCGCGCTGAAGTCGCTCGTAGACTCGCGGAGACGCAGGCCGCCGGCGTTGGCCAGCGCTTGCGACTTCACGCTCCAGATCGCCTCGGCCTCGAGTCGACGGTGACGGACCAGCGACAGCGCGAAGGCGTTCTCCGCTTCGGCGCGGGTCAGACCGGCGGCCGCATCGAGGAGGCGTTCGAGGTCGAGTCCTTCCGGAATTTCTCCCGGTTCGGTAGCGGTCTCGCGGGCAATCGTCTCGAGCTGCGTCCGGTCGGGGAGTCCGTGGTCGATCAGCGTGACGTTTCGGGAGAGTTCCGGCGGCAAGCGAAATTCCGGAGAGACAAAAACCAAGTGTCTACCGGACTGTTTGCCGATTCGAGTCGCGGCGAGCAGCGCCTGAACGACCTCCGGTGAGTCGAGAAAGCGGTGCAGGTTCTCCAGCACCAGCAACTGCGTCCCCGTCGCGCCGTCGGTGGCCCCGGTACGGATCGCCGACAACGGATCGAGACCGTCGCCGGTCCCCGCAGCTCCGGGCGATCGCACGCCCTGTTCGATATCCCAGAGTCGACACTCCCACGCTTCGCTCGTCGCGAGTTCGACGAGCTCGCGCAGCACCTCGTCCGATTCATAGGAACGGATACCGATCGCGGGAAACCCGGCCCGCACCAGTTCCCGCACACGCTGCGATAACTGCGTCATGGCCTATTCCTCCGAGTTCCTAAGACGTTGTTCGTTACGGAGCCGATCCTCGGCGAGGAGCGCATATCGCTCCGCTGTCGCGACACGATCGCTGACCACGCCCAGCTCGCGCTCCAGTTCGTAAGTCACGCGTTCGCACCGACGTCCGCCGTATCCGTGCGGGGCGATCCGCACACCGCCGGCAGGATCGATCAGGATTTCGATATGCGGATTCAACGTGGGCCTCCAGGAATCAGCTCGAGTCGGACGGAGCCGTCGGGTCGGGCCTGCTCCACGACCGCATAGCCCTGACGTCGCGCGGTGGAGGTCGCCTGTTCGATCGCGTAGCTCTGCAGCAAGCGATCGAGCTGTCGGCGATCTCCCCAACGACCTTCGAAGTCGTCGAAGACGACCTGGCCGGTGCGGATGCGGAACACGACCGGGTAGCGAAAGTTCGGCAGCGAGACTCCCAGTCCCTCGACGACCTCGGCGTAAAGCGGATGTCGCCCNNTCCGATCCCCAGACGACGGCAGGCGGCACCCAGCACTTCTGCGCTGCGTACCCGTACCTGGACGGTCACGATGTGACTCATCGAGCACCTCGTCTTCTGTGGTGACGACGAGAGGGCCGAGACCGCCGACGACGGCGGTCGAAGAAGAACGGTTCACCCCTCACCGTATATGACGCGAAAACGGGGTGAAATTAAGGCCTCGGCAAGCTTCAGGAGGTCGAATCAGGGTGACTCTCGGCCGTCCGAAACCGAGCTCGTTCGGCGCGCCGCGCCGGATCCATCAGACGTTCCATTCGATCAGCGAGTTCCGTCAGCGCGCGAGCCAATCGTTCTCCGTCNNTCGACGCTCCGAATCGACGAGTGGACCGCCAGCAGCAGGTTGATTGCCTGATCGGCTAGGAGCTTCGCCAACTGACCGCGCACCGGCAGTTCCGGCATGGGAGCAACACCGGAGATCTCCGAGCCGTATCCGTTCAGTCGCAGGAGTTGCTCTCTCGACGCTGCCGTCAGCAGCCTCATGACCTGGACATCGCTCCCGGAGAACAGTGACTTCCAATCGATCGAGTCGGGCGGGGCAAGCGATGCGGGCGAGTCGCACGTTTCAGGCGAAGCGGGCGAGTCGTTCAGCGGTTCGTTCATCGTCGGTTCTCCTTGGGTTTCGAAATCGAGTCGGCGGTCGAGTTCCGCGACCAACTGCTTCTGAGCCCGTAACAGCTTCTCCAGCTCTCGATCCAGTTCCTGCTCCCACTGTCCCGTCGCTCCCTTGCCGAGCCGATCGAGAACGAGCAATTGCTCCAGCAGGGCTGACCACGGCGCTCCCGCAGGTCCGAGAGGAAGCTTGCGGGGACGGCCGCGAATCCGGATCGAAAGTCGGGGGTGGGGCATGGCGAGCCTCGAACGTGACTACAGGGTGCGCGAGTCGGTCGGCGGGTCGACCAGCGGCTATGCGGAAGATCTCTCCGAACAAATCGATCGCCTGGGAATCGGACGGGAGTAAGCANNTCGGAAGGTCATCGATCCGATCGGCGAGGCTCGGTCTGAGCGACTCGCCGCGTCGACGGTCGCCCAAGCGAGTTTCGACAGGAGGTTGCCCCCCAGGGATGTGTCACGCGGCGAATACCCAATCGAACGGACAGACGCCGTCGGATATCGCTTGCGAGAGTTGCCGCAAGCAGGACATCGACGTGCGCGGAGCATCAACGATCAGGAGCCGCTCGAGCGAGCCGCGCGGCAGGCCGTTCGGCCGTCCCGACGGGGACGACCGTTTCGGCGGCCGCGCGGTTCGCTGCAGCGGATCGCGACTCCCGATCCATTGCAGTCGGGTATGGACGACCGACCACAGCTTCGTCGCATCCGGGTGATCGAGTTCGGCGACCCACTCCGAAAGCAGGTACGCCCTAAGCCAAGCCTGCGACTCGTCCGACACGATACGGAACGGATCACACCACCAGTCGAACAGCTCCGGCAGCCGCTCGCTCCCAAAGCGGTAAGCGTTCCGTAACAGGATGTCGTTCCGCAGGTCGTCCGATGCGACGTGGCCATAAGTAGCGAGTGACAGCGACAGCAGCTGCGGCTGTTCGAGCAGAGAGCGGATATCGAACGCCAGTGCCTCAAACAGACCGACCGTCGTCGGCGAGAGTTCCATCGTCGCAGCGATCGACGCGGTCGAGGTACCGGTAAGCAGACGGGCGCGTAACTCGAGTGACGTCAGGTTCGGGACGAACGCCAACAGTACTGCGCGACCGAGATCGGCCGAGTCGCGATACCAACGGAGCGACGCGCACTCGCCGGCGCCGACAGCGCGAAACAGTCGGGCAACCCGACGCACCAGCGGATCTCGCGCGCGGTGCGGTCGCTCACGCCTCAGCCATGCCTCACGAAGTCGACGAGACGGAAAGTCGGACGTGATCATCGAGTGTCTCCGAATGCGGCCGGTGCAGTCTGGGCCCCGCGGTCTCGACCAGGCAAGGTCAACCTTGGTCGAAGCGAAAGGGGTTGCCGAGTACCGGAGGTCTTCCGAGAATCCAGACGTCCACTCGGGAGGAGTCGGATGGGCACGGAGCCACGTCGACAGGTCACCAACGAGAAAGGAGCCTCACAGCCCGGAAGCTACGACAAGGAGTACCGATCAGCCGAGCCGCTGCCGACCCGATCGGCCGGAAGTCTGCGAGTGGTCGAGGGCGGCGGATCCCGCAAGGGGGAAGCCCGAACCGTCCGCGCGGAGAGGAAAGCTTGGGAGGCCATCCGCGAATCCGCGTCGTCCCGCAAGGGGAGGCGCGGCCGAACCGGAAGGCCCAGCGAGAACCTGACCAGCATCGCACCCGGGTCCGGACGGGCAGGAGAAGCAGAAGGCGAACGGATCGTTCTGGGGAGTCCCGAAGCGAACCAGAACGGAGACGGACGCGCGGCAAAAGCAGATAGGTACACAGAGCGTTGGTTTGGGCGAGGAGGGCCTCTGGTCCCGCTCTCCCCATCTCCTCCGCCTGCGGTCGAGGCCAAGGGAGGGCGGCTGCCCAAGGGACGATCTGATCCCCACAGAGATCGAATGGTTTTCCCGCCGGCATGCCGCCAGGACAACGGCGATCCCTCGAATCATCGAGGGTCCTCGATACGGCCCCTCGGGAGTCTCCATCGGAGATTCCCGAGGGGTTTTGCGTTGAGGCCTGGTGCCCCTACATCACTAGCCGCCGGTCAGGACGTCGACGACGGATCGGATTCGCGAGGCGGGGTTACCGCCGATTCGAGAACGGCACGCTCGAGGCATGAATCGATCACTTTCGCGAGGAACGAGCGGACCGCGGTTCTGGAATTCGGTCCGCAGTCCGACGTGACGATCCGATTCACTGCCGTGTCCGCCCAGGATCGGAACTCCTGCGGATGTTGCCGGACAAGCATCCTTCGCGAAGCGACGAACCCCGCCAGAGAACCTCGCCAATTCCGTGAGCCTCGTGCCGAACTGCGGAGACGGTCGAGGACAGCCTGCAGGCGCGCGTCGAGATCGGCACCTTCGAACAGGAAGTCGATCCGGCCGTTCCCGATACGAATCCGGTAACCCAGGACAGTCACCAAATCAGTACTCAGATCGACGACCTGGTTACGCTCGGGGTGCAGTTGCAGTCCCGACGGCGCAAGGGACGCTTCGAGACGTTGAAGCGCCTCGACGAGCAGGCCCGGCTCTTCGGCGGCCAGATAGATGTTGTCGATCCAGCGCGCGTATCGAACCTGTTCATCGCCGACGAAGGCGCTGTCGACGTCATGGGACATGGTCAGCTCGAACAGGAGCGGTGACGTCGCGTCACCTGTCAACAGACCTGGAGTCCCGTTAGTGTCGTAACTGCGCAGGACCCTCTTAAGCGCCTTGCGACACGAGCACCGCGGCAACTGCTGTTCCAGGACGGCCGCGACACGTCGACGGTTGATCGACGGGAACGCTCGTCGAATATCGGTGGCGATCATGAATCGCCGACCGTCGTTCGCCCGGTCCGAGAACCAGGCGAACAATGCCGACGGACCACGTTGCTCGGCGAAGCCGAAGGACAGCTCCGGCGCTGCGAACCGGACAAGCGGACGGACGGTCCTGTCGAGTNNGAGCCGATCCAACACGCCGCGAATATGGATCTGACGTCCCCCGATATCGACCGTGCGATAGGGTCCGGGAACAAATCGCCCGATTTGGAACCTCCTGACCGGCCATGACTTCTCGCCCGCCAGGTAGTTGCGCAGTCCGGTTCGATCGAATTGCGAAAGTTGACTCGGACGTATTCCGTCCGGACCGCACGTGTCATTTGCGAAGACCGCGTTCTCGGCGTCCTTCAAGGCGTCCCGGTCGAGGCTTGAACCGGGACGGCGAGCGTTCGTGTTCCGGTCGTTGCGGATTTGGCTGCGGCTTTGAGCTCGCTGTCTTCGTCGAGCATCCCGCGAAACGTTGCTTCCGTATTCGGCCGGCTTTGGTTCCTTCTCACGGCTAACCGAAAAGTGCCCGAACATCAGGTCAGCCACCGGATCATCGGGGAATCGATGTCCCTCCCGAGCCCAAAGGACAACCTTAAGCGAGGGCAGCGGAGGATCGGGAAAAGGAAGGAACCGGCCGAGCCGGAGGTCGAATGGCCACGTCACGGCGACGTGGAGTACGTCGCACTGCTGCTTCACGAGCCGTCGGAACTCGCCGACCGTAACGACATCGACGGTCGGGCGAGATAGCCCTCGACGCGTCCGCAGACTTCCGATCGCTGACCTGACGCACTGGACCGTCCGTTCGTCGTCGACCAACACGACGACTCGACCCGTCTCCGGCCGTTGCTGAGTCCGGATCTCCGCGGCGATCGCTTCGGCCACTGCGCTCCGAAATCGGTGACGACGCTGCGCCCGGCAACCCGATCCTGTCGGCACCGCAATCTCTCGACACTCGACCTCGAAAGGACGCTGCCGTCTCCAAAGGTCGTCGACACTGACCACGGTACCCGGCATCCAGAATCGAATCGCAGCGCGTTCGGTCGACGTGAGGTCGCGGTGCCGACCGATCCATGCTCTCACTGCGCCCGGCGAGTGGTCCGAGTCGATGTAGTCCGCGACCTGAAATGCGGAACAGATCAGCTCTCTTTGGCCGTCGAACGCCGGCTGCGAGAGCCGTCGGTAGATCATCACTTCCGGGTCCACAAGCACCAGCAAGTCGACCGGCAATTGAGATGCGACCAAGCCCCGTCCGCCGAAGATGAGCGCGGACCGATCGTGTTGCTCTCGGAAACCGTGCGCGTCGATGCGTTCCGGGGGAAGGCAATTGCCGAATCGAAGTTCCGCCAACTTCGTGTCAGCGATGTCCCGGTCTTTTCCGAAACGCTGCTCGTACATGGCCTTGAGTGCCAAGGCCCTGGGGAAGTCCCGCGCCGCCACACCGATTCTGATCAGTCCAGGTGCGAGTCGACGGAGCAACCTGATCACCTGGAGCAGCGCCAGACGATTCGGTGCGGCCACCAGTCCGGTCCGTTGCTGCAGCAAGTCGGTCGCGAGAGCGAACTCGGAAGGCGAACCGTTTCGGCGAGCGGCATCCAGAATCGCGTCGATTCGGGCACGCTGTCGTCGTCCTGTCTCGGCCCGCGACGCATCGCCGACGGAGGGCTCGAATCGATAGCCCGCTTCGTCAAAGTGCGAAAGACAAGCACACCGTAACGAGATCCTCCCGTTGACGGTTTCGACAAGCAGGCGGTAGTCGGTATGGCTCGCCAGCCATTGTTCGATCTCGACTCGCTGGAGTTGCGTCGTCCCGTCGCGTTGTTGCACGGCTTCGAAGCGATACACACACACCTCGCGCGTCGATCGCTGATTGTCGTCGGCCGTGCGAGTTTCGGAGGGGACAACGGATGCCGATACGGAATCGGATGCCATGGATCGGTTCCTGAATCCAAGAGAGGGTTTGTAGCCGGAGTCGTGGCCGGCATCGATTACGGTCAGATCGTCTGTGGCACGAGCTCCCGAGGTTGGGCTCGAGCTCTGGCGTGATCCCTGTCGGAAATCGACGGACGAGCCGGTACCCGCAGCGTCGCACGGGAATGGCAACGAGCCGGAAGACGTTCCGGCCGGTCAGGCTTCGAGCGTCAGCAGTCGGATAAGCTCTCATCGCAGACGCGTGGAGGTCGTCGGAGTCGAACGGGTTTGGACAACGAGCCATTCGGCGGAGACGATCTCGAAAGCGTCCGCCGACAGCGAATCAGGGCATGACGATGCGTGCGAGTTGCCCGAACGACGGGATTCGCCACCAGCATCCGAGTGCGACCCGCTTCTCAGCCTTCCGAAGCGGAACCCGCATCGCTTACGAGCCCAGCGAGCTTGACGCGTGTTTCCCGTCGGACGAGCACTCGGAACCGGCTCGCCGTGCGACATCGTGCGACTCCACCTGATCGGATCGATTTCGAGCTTCCGGCCTACGACTCGCTTCCGTCGAGATTGCGCCGCTTGGATAGTACGCGGGTCTTCTTCGGATCAAACGTCTTCGCTGCCCGCCGCCGGTCATTCAGCTTTCCGCGACAGAGTCGATGGATCGCGGTGAGTCGACGATGACGGAATGCCGATCGACGATGGCGCTTTCGATTCGTTATGGCGCCGCTGCTATGGACGATTAACGAGGAGCGCCGAAAACGCGCCGGGAAGTCCAAGTCCTGCCGCCTCAGACAGTTGCGTAAAGCAAGTCGTTCATCGTAGGAAAGCGATCGGGTCTGACACGAGCACACCGTTCACCACGCATGTCCAAGGTCCGAACTCGACCGTGGGGCACGTCGAAACGGCGCGCCCGAATCGGACAGTTGGTTCGTACAGGCTCGAAGAACCGATCGCTTGCGACACGCCGTTCCTGCCCCGTCGAGAACGGACTGCCGAACGGCTCCACCGCGAAGGGCTGCCGATTTCGGACCTCCTTCGAAAGCCGAGTAAATCCGTCGGAGCAACGATCGGTCGATGTCCCACGTTCGCGGCCGACCGGCCGGCGCGTCCGACCGAAGCTCGAACCGGTTCGATTTCGCTCCGGCTGACGTCTCCGAAGCGAGACCTCCTCATGCACCGTGAGCTTCGAGTAGCCGTTCCGCGGCCTCGATCGCGCGACGTCGATCGCTAGGCGTCCGAAGCGGCTCGCTCGAGATGTCGGGACGCAGGCGGGTGAAGAACCTGCTCAGCGCCTCGATCCTCGTACAGCGCGTGCCGCCGATCTGAATCGACTCCAGCACCACGCCCTGAAGACCCACAGTCGTCCAGCGATACAGGCAACTGATGTGGGGGCGTTTGCCGTTGCGTCGCTTCGGCAGCAGCTTCGCCGCTTCGCTGAGCGAGACGAGCTGTTCGGTTTCGATTCGGATGGTCATGCTCTCTCCTCCTGACACGAAATCGCGAAGCACCGCGAAGGCTCGCGAACTGCGGAGGATTGAACCTGCCGTCCCGAAAATCCTCTACGGAAGATGTCTCCGGCCCCTTTCCGGACGCCCCGAAATGCGTCCGAATCCCAACGAATTCGGGCTTCAAAGTTTTTTTCCCGCGCAACGAAACGAGCCGCGCAAAGTCCTGCTTCGCGCGGCTCGGGATTGGTTTCAGGCTGTTCGAGCGATGACTCAGCCGATCTTGCGCGCTACCTCCATCGCGAGCTTGAGGTCTCGTTCGGCGTAGACCTGCGTCACGTCCGCCTTCGCGTGACCGAGCACCACCTGACTCGCTTCGAGACCGAACGTCGAACGGACTTCGGTGCCGACCGAGTGCCGCAAGCGATTGGGACTCCACTTCGGCATCGGCCGACGCGCGGCCTTCGTTTCCTTCTCGCGCTGCTTTCGCGCCTCATCCGCCGCCTCGCACGCGCGATGGATCGCGCGACGATACGAATCGGAGGTGTAGCAGTCGTTCGGTCGACGCTGCGGCGCGGCCTTGCGATTCGTTCCGGGACGATTGCCGTAGTGCAGCGGTGTCGTTCGGCGCGAACTCATCGCGGCTCGACGTTCCGCCTCGGCTTCGCTCGGCGAGAAGCAGTACGCCTGCTCCTCGCGATCGAGATAGGGGCGCAGGACCGCCTGGGCCTTGGGACCGATCGCGATCACGCGGTCGCGATCGTGGTGCTCGGTCTTGTGGACGCCGGGGCGATAGAGCCAGACGTCCGACGATCGGTCGACGTCGATCGGCCGGATGATGCAGAGCTCGTTCGGTCGCGCGCCGGTCAGCCGCTGCAGCCGCACCATGTCGGCGACGATCCTTCCGAGGAACGGCAGCGTCTCGTCGACGATCGCGTCATCGACCGGACGGACCGGCGGGAGATCGGGAGCGGTGCAGCGCCCCTTGCGGAGCCCGTCGACCGCCAGGAGCTCCTGGTAGATCCGCGCCGCGACCAGCTGCTCGCTCGCCGCCCACTTGAACATCCGGACGAGGATCGACATCAGCTTGTTGACGTAGGCCCGCGAGAGCTTCCGGTCGACGAGCTTCTGGCGGAGCGTCTTGAACGCGAGCGGCCCGAACGATTCGGCCGGGGTGTGACCGTAGGTCGTTCGGACGAGCTTGAGGACCAGCTTGATGTGCGACTGCCAGCCGGTCGGCTCACCGTTCTTCACGTAGTAGCCGGTCGCGTGATCCAGAAACGCCGCGGCCACCTCGGTGACCGTCAGATCGGGTGCGGGGCGGGGAAGACTGCGCCCGCGGGCGAGCCATTCCGAGACGAGGCGATCGTACTCGGCACGGCTGGTGGGGCTGGCGTACCGCCCCAGGTAGAAGTCGCGACCGTCGAGGGTGACGACCGCTTGGCCGGTGGATTTGTGCCGCCGGTAAGCTGGGATACGGCGGGAAGAAACGGTCCGCCCGGAGAGAGCACGACGCATGGAGCAGCCTCCTCGACCCCGAATCCGGTAGACTACCGGATTCTCGGGGAAGAACGGGCCGCTCTGCCTGACGTCGGCAGGTGTCCTAAGTACAGGACTCGGCGGACTTTAGAAAAAGTGGCGGGGACAGGATTCGNNGGTCACGCTCCGCTTGCGGTTTTCTGTCGGATTCTTTCCGGCCGGTGATTTTCCCTGGGAATTCGGCTGAAACGACATCGCCGTGGGGTGGTGCGTCGACGCAGGACACTGCGGTAGGTTGAGGGAGTCAGCAGCGGGGAGGAGAGGGT
>DMPQ01000448.1:0-177 GCA_003455945.1 Planctomycetaceae bacterium | reverse complement strand
TGCGGCTCAGACGACATCGACTCGCGTCTCGGATTCGCCGCCGAACGTCGTCGTCTTTCTCGTCGACGACATGGGGCTCATGGACACCTCGGTCCCGTTCCTCACCGGCCCCGACGGATCTCCCGCTCGCCATCCGCTCAACGATCTCTACCGCACTCCCGCCATGGAACGCCTCGC
>DMPQ01000286.1 GCA_003455945.1 Planctomycetaceae bacterium | reverse complement strand
GCTGGAGGGCACGGAGATCCCGGCGCTTCGCTTCGGGCTGGTTGGGTCGGCGACAGGTTCGGCCCCGCCGTGGCCCCGACTCGTCCCGAGCCGCGGGCGTGCGAATTAGACACCGGTCGCAGCATTTTTCGTGCTGAGGCACGGAGCCCCCTTGCTGACGCGGCGGGCTGGGAGGCACCGAAGCGACTCGTCTCCTTCGGCGACGGACCCTGACGTACTTCGGACGTTCGAATAGACTGGTACCTTCGGGCCTCCGTTCGGCGGCCTCGCTCTCCCTTCGGACGTTCGGTGCTCCATGCTCATCGTGATGCAGACCCACGCCAGCGGCGACGACATCGCCGAGGTCTGTCGCCGGATCGAATCGCTCGGCCTCAAGGCTCATCCGATGCCCGGAGCGACTCGAACGGCGATCGGCATCACCGGAAACATCGACGCGATCGACGCTCGAAGCTTCGAAGCCCTATCGGGAGTGCGAGAACTGGTGCGAGTCACCAAGCCGTACAAGCTCGCCAGTCGCGAGATGCACGCCGACGACACCGTCGTGCCGGTCGCCGGCACCCGCATCGGACCGGGGACCTTCACCGTCATCGCCGGCCCCTGTTCGGTCGAGAACGAGTCGATGGCGATGGAGATCGCCGAGTTCCTGCGGGAACGCGGCGTCCGCCTGTTTCGCGGCGGCGTCTTCAAGCCCCGCACCAGCCCGTACGCGTTCCAGGGACTGGAAGACGAAGGGCTGAGGATTCTGGAGCGGGTCCGCGAACGGACCGGAGTCGGCATCGTCACCGAAGTGATGGAACCCGATCAGGTCGAGCGGGTCGAGCAGGCGAGCGACATCCTGCAGATCGGCACCCGCAACATGCAGAACTTCCCGCTGCTGAAGCGAGTCGGCAAGGCGCAGCGCCCCGTGCTGCTGAAGCGAGGCATGAGCGCCACGCTCGAAGAGTGGCTGATGGCCGCCGAGTACGTGCTCGCCGGAGGGAACAAGCAGGTGATCCTGTGCGAGCGAGGTATCCGGACCTTCGCCGACCACACCCGCAACACGCTCGACCTGTCGGTCATCCCTCCCGCCAAGCAGTTCTCGCACCTGCCGATCCTGGTCGATCCGAGTCACGGGACCGGCAAGCGCGCCTACGTCCATCCGATGGCGCTCGCCGGCCTGGCAGCAGGAGCCGACGGACTGATCGTCGAGATCCATCCCAAGCCCGAAACGGCGATGTCGGACGGAGCCCAGACGCTGACGCTCGAACAGTTCGACGTGCTGCTGACCGACCTGCGACGCCTGGCCGAAGCGCTCGGCCGCACTGTCGTCTGATCGAGTGCCGTCGAGCGACCGAGCATGGTCGCAGCGTTTGGCGTAGTGCGACCGACCCCGGTCGCAGCGATTGCCGTGCTGAGGCACGGGGACCCCTTGCTGACGCGGCGGGCTGGAAGGCACGGCGATCCCGGCGCTGGTTGGACCAGCGACAGGTTCGCACTCATCGTGGCCCCGGCTCGTCTTGAGCCGCGGGCTTGCGATGTCGATGTCGATCGCACCTTCGGAGCGTTTCGATCGCTCGATGTCGCTCGGCCGCGCGTCGGGGACGACGCGGGCCCACGTACAGGGGCGACGCGTCGGAAGTCGCAGCGTTTGCCGTGCTGAGGCACGGGGCCCCCTTGCTGACGCGGCGGGCTGGAAGGCACGGCGATCCCGGCGCTGGTCGGGTCGGCGACAGGTTCGTTTCCGAGACCTCACTGCGGCGCCGATTCGATCGTCACCTTGGTCGTGTTGTCGAGCGGCTGGCGGTCGATCAGCAACGCGAACGGATCGATGCCGGCGGTGTCGGGGAGACGGTCGACGACGAAGGTGTGCTTCGAGATCGGTTCGGTGATCCGGACCGTCTGACGGTACAGCGTATCGCCGTACTTCCGCCCCGGCTCCGGAGCGGCAAAGGCGCCGATCTCCAGCAGCTCGTCGATCGGCACCTCGGTCTCGGCTCCCTGCTCGTCCGCTCGGAACTTTCGGCACTCGACTTCGATCGTCACTTCGTATCGATCGCCGTCAAGCGGGACCGCGACGGCCGAAACGGCTCGGTTGCCGTAGAGCGTGATCGTGTGGAAGAGTTCGTCGAGTCCGGCGCGATACTCCTCGGGCGTTTCGGAGCGCAGCGCCTCGATCAGGTCGACCGACGTCGGAAACGGCGGCTCGCGATACGCGAAGCGATCGACCAGCGAACGGAGCGCGGCATTGACTCGCTCCTCGCCGATCCGCTCCTTGAGCTGGTACATCACCACGCTCCCCTTGCGGTAGTGGACGTACCCCTGACTCGCTTCGACCGTTCGCAGCGGGCGCTCGGCCAGACGCTCCGCGCCGCGCGATCTCAGATAGGAGTCCATCTCGTAACGAAGGAACTTCCGCATCCGATCCCGTCCGAACTCGCGCTCCATCACCATCAGCGCGGTGTACTGCGCCAGCGTCTCGGAAAGCAGCGTCGACCCCTGCATGCCGGCTCCGATCACCTGGTGCGCCCACCACTGATGCGCGATCTCGTGAGCGACGACATAGAAGACCATGTCGATGTCGTCCGGTCCGTCGACGTCGGCGATGAAGCCGATCCCCTCCGAATACGGCATCGTGCCGGGAAACGCCTGAGCGAAGGTGGCGGTACGAGGGAACTCGATGATCCGCGCCTGCTTGTGCCGATACGGCCCGAACTGTTCCGAGCCGTACTGCAGCGCGGCTCGCATCGCCCGGAGCATGTTGTCGACGTTCCGCCCGTGCTCCGGATGGTAGTAGACCTCGAGACTGATCCCGTTCCACTCCTGGACCGCGACCTTGTAGCGCGCCGAGATGAACGAGTAGAAGTTCAGTGACGGGTGGTCCAGTCGATAGCGGAAGTGCGGCCGCCCCGACTCTTCCCATCGCTCGATCAGCGAACCCGGCGCGATCGCGATCTGATCGGGATCGGTCGAGATCGTCGTCTCGACCGTGACCCAGTCGCCGAAGCTCCCCAGGTAGTTCCGCCCGCGCGCCACCAGATCGCTCGGATCGAGCGCCGGCATCAGCTCGGGAAGACCGAGTCCATGGCGAGCCCGCGCATTCGGATCGGTCACCTCGCGCGATCGCTGGTATCCGAACAGCGGAACGATCCCGTTGTTGAAGAAGGTGCCGTTCTGCACCACTTCGCGGTTGACCACCTCGTTCTCGAATCCCTTCGGCTCGTACGTCACGACGTAGCGCATCGTCCGCTCTTCGCCCGGAGCGAGGGGCGGATCGAAGGTCCACAACGTGAAGTAGCCGCGATCATGCGTCTCGGTCGGAGCGGCGCCGTCGATCTCGAGCGTCGTCTCGTAGAACTCCGCCGTCGTGATCGGGATCGTCACGATCGGTTCGGAGTGCCGATTGACGAACCGCTGACTCCCTTCCAGTCGCAAGGCGCGGCGCGACGGATAGAGATCGATGTCATACGTGACGGCGACGATGGTCGGGATCGGGTTCGATTCGGTCGAACGGAACTCCTTCTCGAAGGCGGCCTGCCGCCGAATCCTCGTTTCGGGACTGGTCAGTTCGTTCAATCCCATCGTGTTCCACGCGATCCAGCCGAACAGTCCGAACCAGACGACGACCGCCGCGAACGACGCGGTCCTCAGCGAGCCGCGCCACCGCCGACGCGCCTCGGCCAATCGCCAACGCCAGTTCGTCTCGCGCCCCCGCTGCCACATCAGCAGCGACAGCAGCGCCACCAGAAGCGAACCGGCGAGTCCGTACAGCCCGAACCAGACGAGCCCTTCGGCGAACGGAGCGAGTCCGAACAGGTCGGAATAGACGTAGTCGGGAAGAGCTCCGTACCGGAACAGATTCGACTCGACGTCCAGCAGATAGCCGAGGAACGCGTTCAGGATCAGCGCGACGACGAACAGAAAGTAGCCGACATAACGATTCGGCGCGACGACGTGACAGGCGAACGCCAGGACCATCAGCAGGAAGAAGCGCAGCAGGTCGGTCCCGAGAAGTTCCGTCAGGAACAGCCCGACCTGATGACGGTGGTAGCCCTGCAGCGCCTGAGAGGCGATTCCCGCGACGATCCCGATCAGCTGAAGGGCCGCGACGACGACCAGCAGAGCCGCGAGCTTCGCCGCGAAGACCGAAACGGTGCGGTAGGGGAGGGCGTCGAAGACGTCATCCAGCTTCGCCTCGCGCTCGCGCCAGACCAGCACTCCTGCGTAGAAGGTCAGAATCGAGATCAGGAACAGGTACATCGAGCCGCGGATCAGATCGACCATCATGTAGGTCACCGGCTCGGCCGACAGCCCGAACCCCTGTTCGGTCGACAGCGAGAGCGCGGTCGCCAGGTTGACCAGCGACGTGAGTAGGATCACCAGGAAGACCGGACTCCGGACGATTCCGCGCACCTCGAAGCGGAACGTTCCCAGAAACTGCCGTAGACCGAGTCGGGCGCCGTCGCCGAATCGGACCGCAGGGAGCGCGGCGGTCGATGCTCGGCTCGTCGCCGGCGTATCGGTGCTCCGCCGCGCTGCCGATCGCCTCTCGGCGAACGAGAAGCGGGCGATCGCTCCGGCGAGGATCACCCCGCCGACTCCGATCCAGATCAGGCGATTGACGAGCATCAGCCCCGAGAGCGAGACGACGGCCGAGTTCTGTTCGGCGACGGTCCAATACTTCGTCGCGATGACGAACGTTCGGACGCCGAACGGATCGATCAGAGCCGCCATTCGTTCGTTGTCGAGATCTCCGGTGATCGCATCGGCCATCGAGTAGCCGACGAGCAGGCCGATCGCCGCCAGGAATGACGCGACGGAGCTGCGAGTCAGCACGGCGACCGCGAAGATCGCCGCTCCCGAGAAGAGCGCATTGGGAAGTGCGAAGACCAGCAGCGACTGGAGATGGGCGTTCCAGCTGATCGGACCGAAGCGTGACGCATCGGCCCACGGCATCAGCGGCGACAGCAGGATCCCGAGCGAGACGCCGAGGATCGGAATCAGCGAGACGAGGATCGCTCCCAGAAACCGACCGAGCAGGAACGGAACCTTGCGGATCGGCTTGGTGTAGATCAGCTGCGACATGCCGCAGGAGAAGTCGCGCGAGGCGGCCGAATTGACGAAGGCGGTCGTGAACAGCATCCCGAGCAGCGACATCGTCGCGTAGAAATTCTGGATGACGTACGGCGCATTCCGATCGGTATTCCCGACGGCGCCGCCGACCTGAACCGCATCGCTCGATCCCGCCGCCAAGAGCAGCGCCGTGACGATCAGCAGGAAGACCCAGACCATCAGGCCGCGGAGCCAGTAGCGCAGTTCGAACGAGAAGCAGGTCAGGAACATCGACGCGACTCGCGAAAGGAGAGACGACTCGGCGAAACCTCTGCGGCGACCGGAGAGTCAGGCGGCGTGAGTCCCCGCCTCGCGCGGCGCATCGGCGATCTTCGAGAAGAAGACATCCTCGAGATCGGGCTCCGCCGCCGTGAAGCCGTCTCCGGGCGAGGTCGTGGCGAAGACGCGGATCTGCGGGCGGCCGGCGATCAGCTTGGTCGAGAGAATCCGGTAGCGCTCGCGGTGCGATTCGAGCTGATCCTTGGCGATCGACTTGGACCAGATCGCTCCGGCCCTCTCCCCTTCGGCATCGGCCGGCGAACCGGCATAGCGGACCTGTCCGCCGTGGATCACCGCCATCTGACTGCAGAGTTCCTTGACGTCCTGCACGATGTGCGTCGAGAGGATGACGATGACGTTCTCGCCGACTTCGCTGAGCAGGTTGTAGAAGCGGTTCCGCTCTCCCGGATCGAGACCGGCCGTCGGTTCGTCGACGATCAGCAGCCGAGGATCTCCAAGCAGCGCCTGAGCGATGCCGAACCGCTGCTTCATCCCTCCCGAAAAGCCGCTGATCGCCTTGCGCCGATGCTCTAACAGATTGACTCGCTGCAGCAGCGCGTCGACCAGCTCGTGCCGCTCGCGCCGACGATCGATCCCCTTGAGCAACGCCAGGTGGTCGAGCAACGCCCAGGCCGACACCTTGGGATAGACGCCGAACTCCTGCGGCAGATAGCCGAGCAGGCGGCGAACCTGCTGCTTGTCGCGCAGCACGTCGACGTCGCCGAGACGCACGCTCCCCGAGTCGGCTTCCTGCAGCGTGGCGATCGTCCGCATCAGCGTCGACTTGCCGGCGCCGTTGGGCCCGAGCAGACCGAACATCCCCTTGGGGATCGTCAACGTCACTCGGTCGAGCGCTCGGACACCATTGGCGTAAGTCTTGGACAGGTCGCGGATCGACAGTTCCATCGTTGATTCCCGCTCGCTCTGCGGAGGTGCGATCGTGATGAGTCGGATCGTGCGCTTGGTCGGCTCGGCCGGCGGTCGATCGACCGTATGGCCGGAGGCCGAAGAGTCGGACGCTCTACCTCTCCGACGATGCTTGCCTGCCGATATCGCGAACGAACCGGGGCGCGAGCCTTCAGGGAGCCGCAAGCTTCAGGCGGCTCTTCAGCCGTTCGGCGCCCGCTCGCGGTCCCTCTCGAGCGCCGAGCGCAAGCGTCCCAACGTCTCGACCGGATCGGCACTCCCCCAGACGCTCCCCGAAACCGCGATTCGAGTCATGCCGGTCGCCAGCACCTGCTCGATCCGTTCCGGCCCGATGCCGCCGATGGCGAACGACGGGAGTCCGATCTCGGCGGCGACCTGCCGCAGATAATCGAGTCCGGGGAAGTGCTCGAAGCTTTTCGTCCCCGACGGAAAGGTCGGGCCGGCTCCGAGATAGTCGGCACCGTCGTCGACCGCACGGCGCGCCTGGTCGATCGCATGCGTCGAGACGCCGATCAACCGCTCGGGACCGACGATCCTTCGGACGTCGGCCGCCGTCAGCTCTTCCTGACCGACATGCACGCCGTCGGCATCGGCCAGAAGCGCCAGATCGGGACGATCGTTGACGATCGTCAGCACCTGGGCGTCGCGACACCGCTCGACCATCCGCCTGGCTCGCTCGACGAGCGTCCGATCGTCGAGCGACTTGTCGCGCAGTTGCACGACGTCGGGGCGGCCGGCCACGATCTGCCCGAGTCGCCTCTCGAAATCGCTCGCCGAAACACCCCCGTCGATCAGCACGTACAGTCGCGCCGCCGCGATCCGTCCCCGGCGGAACGAGTCGCGGTCGAGCAGCATCTCGATCGCATAGAAGTCGTAGCGCGCCTGTTCGAAGCGATGGCCGAACTCCGCCGAAACCGCCTTGCCGTACTCCTCGAGCACGCGGAGCGCCTGTTTGACGCGAGACGCATTGGCTCGCACGAGCGAGGTCGAATCGGGACGGACGTACTCGTCCGCCGCCTCGATCGTTCGCCCGACATCCCCGCCCGCGTCCCGCATCGCATGCATCCGCGCGACGAGTTCGGCGGGGAGTGCGACCGCGACCGCGTGGCGGAGTTCCTTCAGCCGCGACGCGAGGCGACGATCCTCACGCTCGAATCGGACCTGATCCTCGAGGACGCGCAGCCCTTCCAGACAGCGATTGTGGTTCGCATCGAGCACGCGATAGACGGTCGGATTCGGCTCGCCGGGCATCATGCACGAGATCTGACGACAAAACGGGTCGACGTACAAGTGGCGGTCGCTCGGAGGAGCCCGGCCGTTCCGCCAGGGCGAACGGACCGAGGGGTGCGCGGACGTCCGGCGGTCGAAACGGATGCTACGGTTCGCCCGCAGTCCGATCGCGTTCGATCGTCCGGGATCAGACCTCCGCGATCGGAACGCCCCCTCTCACGCCCCTTCGCGAGACACGTCATGAGCGGCACGACCGAACCCGAATCGATCACCCCTCCGATCGCCCCCTTCGCCTCGGCGCCCGGTGCTCACGACGAGATCGATCGGGACGAGATCGTCAGCCATGCCGGAGTCGCTTTCCTGTGCGAGCAGCTCGAACGGCGCGGCTTCGTCGAGTCGTTTCCGCGACCGCGGATTCTGGTCGCCGGCTGCGGCGGCGGACACGAGGCGGTCGTGCTGCAGCGCCGCTTCGATGCCGAAGTCGACGCGATCGATCTGGAGCTGTCGGTCTATCCGGAGCATCGGAACGCCGAGCGAGTCACGTTTCAGGAGGCGAGCGTCTGTAAGCTGCCGTTCGCGAACGAACGGTTCGGAGCGGTCTTCTATCACCACGTGATCGAGCATGTCGACGATCCGGTCCGGAGTCTCGAAGAGATCCACCGCGTCATGGCTCCCGGCGGCTGGCTCTTCATCGGCACGCCGAACCGCCATCGGCTGGTGAGCGCGGTCGGCGCTCATCGCCAGACCGATTGGGATTCGAACCTGAAGAACAAGCTCCGCGAAAATCTTCAGGACTGGTCGGCTCGCCTGCGAGGGCGGTTCCGCAACGAGTGCGGAGCCCATGCCGGCTTCTCGCGCCGCGAACTCGACGGCTTGCTGGCGAAGCATTTTTCGGAGCGGCATTGGCTGACTCGCGATTATCTGGAGTTCAAGTACCGCGACCTGCCGTACGCGATCATGAAGCGCATCGCGTTCCACCAGTCGGTCCTCGGCGTCGTCGCTCCGGGGATCTACGTCCTGTCCCGCAAGTCGTCGTAGCGCGATTCCGGTCGCAGCGTCCGTCGTCGTGCGACCGACCCCGGTCGCACCTCCGAGTGCCCTGCCGTTTTCGTGGGCCCGGCCACTCCGTG
>DMPQ01000261.1:1009-28640 GCA_003455945.1 Planctomycetaceae bacterium | reverse complement strand
CTCGCAGCACGCCAAGCGAAGCGGGGAAAGCAGGGCGAAGAAGTCCGGCGAGCGGCGGTCTTCCCAAACCACCCTTCCCGAACGGTCAACGATCTCGGATCCGCGACCGGTACCCGCGGCGATCGACCGCGCGTCGGACGAGTCAGCGGCGCTCGATCGTCGACTCTCCCATTTCTTCGAGACGGCGCTGAGCCCATCGCGCCTGGAACGGATCCTCTGCGCCGGCCAGAGCGACCANNTCGCCGCACCTGCGGGTCCTGGTCCTTGGCGGCGACCATCAGCCAGGGGATCGGATCCAGCCGCCGGTTCTCGCGCAGATGTTCGATCGCGGCCAATCGAATCTCGCGATCGGGATCGGTCAGCCGCTCGCCGAGCGTGATCATCTCGGGGCGGAAGCCGCGACGACGCAGTTCGGCCAGCGCGGCCGCGCTCTCGGCGATGTCCGCCAAATGAAGTCGGCGGAGCAGTTCCAGATGAGAGGCTCCGCGCACGCGCCCCTCGCTCCAGACATCTGCCACCGCCGGCGGTCCGACGTTCGGATCGACGATCGTCGGCGTGTCGGGGGAATCGGGACGGCCGGAAGGGGCGTCGGCCAGTTCGGTCGATTCGTCGAGCGGCCGAAAGCGATTCGGCTCCGTCGTTTCGGCCGGCTGCGGCGACTCGGAACTCCCCTCGGCAACCTCCTGCCACGGATCGACGATCGGCGGTGTCGGATCGAGCGGCGGAATCGTCGGCAGCGACTCGCTCGGCTCGTCGAGCGGCGTCGCGCGACTGGCCATCATCGCCGGGACCTGACCGGGAGCGGTCTCGTCGGGAACGGTCGACTCGGGATCAAGATCATCGATCGACCGAAGCGGCGCCGCGTCGAATCCCGCTCGCAACAGCACTTCGCACCGGGCGACCAGTCGAGTCGCATCGATCGCGTCCCGATCGATCGGCCAGGTCAGCAGTTCGGATCCGAGCGACGCGAGATAGCGTTTGCCGGTCGCCGGCGTCCGCGGCAGGATTTCGACCAGCTCGTCGGCGAGCCAGGCGATGCGCCGCGAGGCAGTCGCCGCATCGAGCGTTCGCCAGGCGTCGATTTCGGCATCGAGCTGTCGGCGCGAAGCGCTGCGAACCACGTCGCGCGAGTGAATCGTTCCTTCGAGCAGCACACGGCGACCGTCGTCGCCGAGCACACGCGCTCGAGCGAGCAGTCCCTCCAACGACTCGACCGGTTCGCGATCGAGCTGCCGAAGAATCGCGGCGGCGGTGCGCTGACGCCACAGACTCGCCGCGCCCCACCAACCGAGACCGACGACGAGGACCAGGCCGAGCGTCATCAGGGCTCGCACCGGAATCGCGCGCGAACCGGACGTTCGAGGTCGGGAGCGCGGAAGAGGTCGCGACGGTGCGACTCGGGCCCGCAACCCGAGCGGCGTGTCGACGCGGCGCGACGCTCCGCTCGTCGTGGCAGTCGTCCGGTCGAGCGGCATCGGTTCGGTCCCCTCGGGTCAGATCGGAAGCGAACGCGATTCGGGCAAGCGAGGCGAAGGGGAGAGCCCCGTCGCGCCGAAGCGAACGAAAGTGCAGATCGAGGCGTAACGGATCCGACAACAGAAGAGTCGCGGCGAGGCGCGGGCGGATGGCCGACCGTCATTGCCGCGGCGATCTCGGTGGGGATTCTGGGAGAATCTCGAATTTCCGACAAGAGCGTTCGTTCGACGATCGAAACGGCGTTCCGCATTTCCGCAGTGCAGCGAATCGAAACGGGGAGGGAGACGCCCGTTTCGGCAGATCGGGCAATTCGCGCAGCCTGACGGGGGAACACCGTCGACCACTGCGCTCGGCCCTTCGGTCTGCCGAAACCTGTTTCGGTGACTCGCGCGGTCGGGATCGAACAGGACGAACACATGCCCTTCGGACTCATGGTCACGGGTCGCAAGCGACCGGGTGGTCGGTCTCGCCGAGATCTCGGCGGATTCGTCGCCTGGGGGTTGCTGGCATTCTGCCTGTCCGTCGGTTGGGAGCGACCGGCCGCCGCCGAGACGCTGCAGGAGTCGTCGACGTCGGCCGAGGACAAGGCGGACGCGATCCGCTCGATTCCGTTCGATCAGCTGACGGACGAGACGCGGGCGAAGCTGATGCCGATCATCTCGCGCCCCGATCTGTACCGCCGCTTGCCGGTCGTCGCGATCGAATCCGATCCCGACTTCTACCTGCACCTGATCCGGCATCCCGAGGTGGTGGTCAACATCTGGCATCTGATGGGGATCACGCAGATCAACACGCGGCGTGTCGGCGAGTTTCAGGTCGATGCGAGCGACGGAGCGGGGACTCAGAGTCGGATCGAGCTGGTCTACGGGACGCCGACGCTGCACGTGATGTACGCCGAAGGGGTCTATGAAGGCTCGCTGCTGCGGAATCGGATCACCGGTCGCTGCGTGATGGTGCTGCACAGCGACTATCGAGCGGGCGAGTCGGGCCGGACTCAGGTGAACAACCGCTTGGACGTCTTCATGGTCGTCGATCAGCGGAGCGTCGGTCTGGTCGCCAAGGGGCTGCAGGGGATGGTCGGCAAGGCGGCCGATCACAACTTCATCGAGACGGCGAACTTCCTCGGTCGGCTGTCGCGGAGCGCCGAAGAGAACGGCATCGGCGTCCAGCAGATGGCGAACGAGATGGAAGATGTCAGCCCCGAGATCCGTCGCGAGTTCGCCGAACTCGCGATGCTGACTCACCGCCGCGCCCAGCATCGTCTGGAATCGCAGCTGCCGCGCCGAGCCGGCTCGGCGACGATCCCTTCGACCGTCCGCGCCTCGGGGATCATGGAGTCCCCGTGATCGCTCGACCGGGAATGCGAGCAGTTCCCGCAGGGCGTTCGAAGATCCGCTCGGACACTCGTTCGCTCGTCAGGACGCCGGCTTCTCGAGCGAGAAACGTTCGTAGACGAACGTGCCGTTCTCGAAATGGCGAAAGACGTCCGAGCCTTCGATCGCGGCGAAGCGACGGAGCGTCGCGAGACGGCGCGGCGGGACGTGGCGTTCGAGCAGTCGGAGCTTGCGTTCGCTGTCGGCTCGCAGCGCCGCGAGGACCTGCTCGGTAATCGACTGGCGCTCGACGATCCGAAACCCGGCTCGTTCGAAGGTCGCCGGAAGTTCGGCGGCGACCGAGGGGATCCGGAAGTCGGCGAAGAGCAGGTGCCCGCCGGGGCGCAGCACGCGAAACGCCTGAGCGACGAACCGAGGCATCGAGCCGTAGCAATGCGACGACTCGACGTTCAACACGGCGTCGCAGGAAGCATCGTCGAGCGGCAGTCGCTCGGCGTCGCCGCGGATGAAGTCGAGTCCCGCGTGGCGATGGGCACCGCGGCAGAAGCGGACCGCCCGCGCCGAGAAGTCGATGCCGGTCGTCGCGGCCGGTCGGTGGTAGCGATGGACGTACGAGCTTCCGCCACCTCGACCGGAGCCGACTTCGACGATCCGCTTTCCCTGCAGATCGACGGCGCGGGCGACGCGATCGTACAGCTGGATGCAGTAGCGGTTCGGCTCGTCCGACTCTTCCAGCTGCGGAACGAACGTGTCGGGGGAGGAATCGAGGAAGCCGTAGTTCATGAAGTGCCAGTCGCGGACATCGTAGCC
Organism: Planctomycetaceae bacterium; assembly: GCA_003455945.1. GTDB lineage: Bacteria > Planctomycetota > Planctomycetia > Pirellulales > Pirellulaceae > UBA11682. The sequence continues at coordinate 25,020 of DMPQ01000261.1, read as the reverse complement.
CGCGAGGTACTGATACCAGTGCTTCCAGACGAAGCGACGAAAGGCCGGAGAGCGATCGGCCAGGTAGATCAGCAGATCGATCATCCGGCGGTGACCTTCTCGGATGCCGTCTGCTGCAGCCCCTTCAGGTCGAGCTTCCCGGAACCGAGGATCGGGATCTTCTCGACCGGCACGAACGAGTCGGCCGACGGGATGTAGAGCGCCGGCAGGCCGGCCTCCTGAAGTCCGGTGCGCATCGTCTCCGGTTCGATCCCCAGCGGCACGTAGAGGACGACCAATCGCTCGCCCTTGCGCTCGTCGGGAACGGCCGAGACGGCGACGACATAGCCGTCGGCCTGATCGGAGCGTCCTTCGCGCGCCAGTCGTTCGTCGATGATCCGCGTCAGCTCCTCTTCGATCTGGATGTGCGGCACCATCTCGCCGCCGATCTTCGAGAACCGGCTGACCCGTCCGGTGATGTGAATGAAGCCGTCGTCGTCGACATAGGCGATGTCGCCGGTCCGATACCAACCGTCGACCAGCACCTCGTCGGTCAGATCGCGGCGATGCAGATAGCCCTGCATGACGTTCGGTCCCGAAACCCAGAGCATGCCGGGGCGATTGGGGCCGAGCACGGCGCCGCTGTCGACATCCTCGATCCGGATCCGAACGCCGGGGATCGGCAGTCCGACGCTCCCTTCGCGCCGGAGCACCCGTCCGTCGTTCGGATCGCGCGCGGGAGGGACGTTGACCGAGACGAGCGGCGAGAGCTCGGTCGCGCCGTAGCCTTCGACCGGACGGCAGCCGAACTTCCGCTCGAACTCGTCGCTCAGGTCGGTCGGCAACTTCTCGGCTCCCGCCACGACGATCTCGAGCTTCGAGAATTCGTCCGGCAGGCAGCGTTTCAGATAGCCGCGCAGGAAGGTCGGCGTGGCGAGCAGCACCGTCGCTCCGAAGTGCTTGGCCAACCGGCCGACGATCTTGGAATCGAGCGGGCTGAAGTGATAGACGGCGAACAGGTCGAGGTTCATCGTTCCCCAGAGGGTCACGGTGTAGCCGAAGCTGTGGAAGAACGGGAGCGCGCCGACCATCACGTCGTTCTTGTCCAGTCGGATGACGTCGCGGATCGCGCGGACATTGGTCGCGATGTTGCGCTGCGACAGGACGACCCCCTTGGGAACGCCGGTCGATCCCGACGTGAAGATCACGGTCAGCGGATCCTCGGGCTTGACCCGATCGAGTCCCAGGCGACGCTCGAGCGAGCGGATGCTTCTCAGTCGCGCATCGATGAAGCCGAAGAGCTTGTCCTGCCAGGTGACCTTGGGGCGCAGATCCTCGAGCATCACCATCTCGGCCGAGAGCTTCAGGCCGAGCTTGTCGACGACGCGGCGACTGGTGATCACCTTGCGGATGCCGCAGAGCTTCAGGCACGCCTCCAGCGTCTCGGCCGGCAGCGTGTAGTTCAGATTGACGACGATCCGACGATCGATCGCCATCGCCATGTTGGCGATCACGCTCGGCACGCTCGGCGGCAGCAGCAGCGCGACGAAGCGATCCGAGTCGTCGAGCACGTGCCGTCGCAACAGTCGGCGGAGGATCAGCGTGCGCAGCAGCAGATCGTCTCCGGTACAGTCGGCTCCGGTCGAGTCGGCGATCTTCTTGCGCTTCCCCGCCTCGCGACAGCGGCGCAGGAACGCGGCAGCCGGCATCAGCAGGTCGCTCGGATCGGCACCGTCATTCGTCGTTCCGCTCATCAGACCGCTCCCGATCTCATGCACCCAGCGTCGCAACTCCCCCGTCTCGCGCGACGTCCAAGGCCTCGGTTCGCCGAAGCGGATCGTCAGCGGCCGGCAGCGCGCGGCCCACAGTCTACCCAAAAAGGTCCTTGCGCGAGCCGCCGCCGGAGGTTCGTCGACGAACAGCGGTACCCACGGCACCTTGATCCCTTCGACGATCCGTTCGACCTCGTCCGGATAGGCGTCGTCCCCCGTCACCGCCCCTCGCCCCGGCACGCGAACGGTCCGCGGCGGGATGACGAGCGTGCCGCCGTTGAGCACCGTGCGCCGCGCCCGAATCAGCCCCTCCTGCACGGCCGATGGCCCACCGGCAATTCGGATCACCCCCCACCACCGATCCCAGACCGGTCCCCAGCCGCGCCGCGATCCCGTCTCCCATCGCACCTCGATCAGCGGCCGACCGACGGTGACATGCAGCAGCATCCGGCCGAGCGAGCCGAAGCGGTTGGCGACGAGCACCACGACCTGGGTTTCCGGCAACGGCGGGCGGCCGGGAATCCGAGCGAGGCCGGCCAGCCGCAGCAGGTTGCCGACCAGGAACCGAAGCGTCGCCTGCGGGATGCCTCGAAAGACCAGCAGCGCGATCGGCAGCGTGACGAGTCCGATCAGCAGGAAGACCTGCCGCGCCGAGAGCAACGGCAGTCGACCGCTCTCGCGAAAGACCTCCTTGGTGATCGTCCGCAGCTCCGGCCGAGCGAAGCGTTCGTAGTACTCGACCGGTACCGGCTTCTCCTTCAGCGCGCGTCGCGCCGCGACCTCTTCCCACAGCAGCGCCGCGTAGCGATGGGCGAGCAGCGGGGAGGACGATTCGCCGGCGGCGGCGTTTTCGACGGCGATCGGAACCGCGTCGGAGGCATCGCCGTCGATCGAGTNNGAGTCGGAAGCGTCGCTCGTTGCCGTGTCGTCATGCGAGAGGTCGCTCGGCTCGGCAGCGTCGCCGGTCGATTCGCTCGCCGCGACGTCGAGCACCGACTCGAGCGATGGACGTTCGCCTCGCCGCCATGCCTCGCCCCACCGAGTCGCTTCGAGATCGATCTCGTGGACCGCGATCGCATCGATCGGTTCCAGCGCCTCGAAGACCCGATGTCTCGCTCCCGGATGAAACGGGGTTCGCAGCGTCAGAAAGAGCAGGGCCGAGAGGAGTACGCCCGAAAAGATGCAGAAGTTGGCAGCCGAGAGAATGGCGCCGCGCTTGTCGGCCGGCGAGCGGTGCTGCAGGTAGGCGGCGAGCGGAACGTCGAAGACGCCGGCCGCGACGCCGAGCGCGAACAGCAGCCCCATCGCTCGAAAGAGATCGCCGTTCCACGGGATCTGCAGGCCGCCGATCACCAGCGGCTCGAGCGGGACGTTGAAGAAGGGGCGATCGGGAGCGACGAGCAGGATCGAGAAGAGCGCCATCGCGACGAGTGCCGGAGCGAGCAGGCCGAGTTCGATTCGACCGCGACTGAGCACTCCCGCAAGCACGCAGCCGACGCCGACGCCGAGCACCAGGCTGAGGAGCAGGGGAGTCCGTTCGGATTCGAAGAACGCCCCCGCCTCGTACGCGATCTGATCGATGTTCAGCTGAGCGATCGCGGCGATCGACCAGAAGAAGACGATGCCGAGCGCCATCAGAAAGAGCGAGCGACGGGCATGGAGCGTCCGCAGATCGCGGATCGTCTCGCCGACCGCGTTCCACGGAAAGCGGCGACGCGGATCGGCCGGCGCATAGCGAGGAATGATCGAGGCCGAGACGATGCCGAGCGTCGCGGAGCCCATCAGCACGGCGGTCGCCGCGCCGAGATTGCGCGAGCCCTGCGGCGCCATGATGTCGGCGAGCAGTCCGCCGAGCCCCATGCCGACCATCGTCGCGGTAACGGTCGACAGGCCGAACCAGCCGTTGGCCGCAGCGATCCGCTCGGCCGACATCATCTCGGGGAGCAGCCCCATCTTGGCCGGCGCGAAGAGAGCGCTTTGGCAGCCCATCAGTCCGACGACGACGAACAGCAGCGGCAGATTCCCCCAACGGATCGCCACCATGCCGAGTGCCAGCGTCAGCCACTCGACCCCCTTGCCGACCAGGATCACGTCGCGTTTGCCGAACCGATCGGCCAGATAGCCGGCCGGAGCGGCCAGGAGCAGGTAGGGGAGAACGAACGACGCCAGGCCGACGGTCAGGATCGTCGTGTGATCGGCCGGCGGAAAGAAGTCCTTGGCGATGCCGACGACCAGCCAGCGAAAGGCGTTGTCGTCGATCGCGGTCAGCCACTGGGTGAACCAGAGACCGAGGAAGCCGGGGGAATCGATCCGCTCCTTCCCCGGAACGGCATACGCGGTTCTCCGAGGCTTGAGGTTCATCCGCAAGGGCTCGCCGGCGAAGGCTCGTGACGGCGGCGCGATCGGATCGCCGATGCGATCGCACGGAGGGGGCTCGGTTCCGGTCGAACGGTGGCGGGCCCTCGTCCCCGACAGAGCCGCTTGCGACACGAATCGGCGGATTGTCGAACGCCCCTCCGACCCCGTCAAGCTCCGGTCCCGGCACGCTCCGACTCGCTTGCCGGATCGGCAGTGCTTGCCTCATCGGTTCGCCGACTACGCGCGCCCCAGCCCCTTCGAACTCCGCTCGGATGGAGGCGGGAGCGAGCAAGGTCGATGGATGGGCAGACGAGTCGTTCGCTGCCCCGTATCGCTCGTCGTTCGTCGCGCGTCGAGCCGGCCGGTTCGACGAACCTCGGTCCGACCCGTCTCCTGTCCCTTTCCCCGGATGCCGATCGGGAGCCGCACGATGCAGTTCAACCGTCATCACTACTACGCGATCGGCATCATCGTCCTGCTGCTCGGTATCCAGGTTCATCTGGTGAAGAGCTACGTGCTGACCGATCAGGCGACGACCTTCCTGGCTCGCAACGTCGACAAGCTGCCGGTCGAACAACCGCAGTCGTTCGGAACCTACCTGGCCGCCTCGGGCCCGCGTCCGACGATCAAGAAGACGATCACCCCGCCCAATTGGCTCGGCTGGGCGATGATGAGCGTCGGCTCGGTGCTGATCCTGCACAGCTGGGCGCTGCCGAAGCCGAGCTGATCGCGTCGGCGGGAGCCTTTCCCCGCCCCGAGTTCCGTCCCCGTCGCACCGATCGATGTCGCCTCGCCGGTGCGTTCCGCTCGATTCCGCGAGGACGTTCGCCATGCGTGCCGTTCGCTCGATCGTCCTGCTGCTCCCGACCGGTCTGCTCGTGACGCTTCTGATCGCGTCGCTCTCGGGACAGGATCCGACTCAGGCGGTTCCGGAAGGGCCGGCGGTCCGGCTGCGCGAGGGCTCGCGTCTCGAATCGGCGACCGGCTGGTTCCGGATCACCGCGGACCGGACCGAGTTTCATGCGTCGCCCGGCGAGACGAAGCTGATCTGTCTCGAGAATCTGGCGCTCGAGCGGATCGTCGACGAGCTCGAGGATGGCCTGACGCTGATCTGGCAGATCGACGGTCGGGTCACCGAGTACCACGGCCGGAACTATCTGCTGGTCGAGCGAGCGTTCGTCAAGTCGACGCTCGATCGCTGAGACGCGTTCGCCCTCTCGGCGCGTTCCCCCTTCAGCGCGGCGCCGATTCCAGACGGAGCAGCGGCGCCAGGTAGCGTCGGGCGAACGGCCGCGACGTCCAGCCGAAGTGCCCGCCCGGATGTCCGCTCAGGAACATCTCGGGACGATACGGCACCTGGTGCAGCTCGGGGCCCCACTGCAGCGCTTCGAGCGGAACGGTCGAACCGTCGGCCGAGAGCCAAGCTCCGGGTTCGATCTCGCCGATCAGGGCGTCGCGCGGCGAGCGGCGAAAGCCGACCATACCGGCACTCGGTCGGAAGCTGCCGTCGACCGTTCCGAACACCGTCGTTCCCAGGCCGCAGAAGATCGCGTCGCCGGGCGAGAGGAAGTTCCAGATCCCGCCGTCGGTCGCGGCGAGCGCCCGCGTCAGGTCGTACTCCGGCGTGATCGCCGGCGCCAGCAGCAGGGCGCGAGTCACCGTGACGTCGGGAGGAAGACGCTCCAGGACGCGGACCGCCATCGCCCCTCCGCCGCTATGCCCGACCAGATAGACAGGGCGGCCGGGCCATTGTCGTCGGTAGGCGACGATCTTCGCGGCGATCCGCTCCGATTCGCGCTCGTGACGCGCGGCGCCGCGCAGGTGAAACAGCCAAGCCGGTGCGAAGCCGCTGGTCCAATCGTCGACCTCGATCGCGGTCGGAACGCCGCCGTCGACGAGCCCGCGCGCCAGTTGTCCGTTGAACAGACTCTCCCCTTCGATCCCCGGCAGAACGATCGTGTAGCCCTGGTCCAGGCGATGAGGGTCAAGGCGAGGGTGGAACAGACTGCAGCCGCTGGAGCCGAGCGCCATCAGGGCGACCAACCAGCCGACGTACCGGCAGCTCGCCATCGGACCGTTTCCTCGCAGCGGCACGNNCGGCACGGCGGCTCCGCCCGTCGGAGTCGCTCGGCATTTCGTCGGGAAAGAGCTACCGAATCGGGACGATTCGGGCAAGGTCGAACGGCCTGCTCCCGGGCGGCAATCGACGGCCGATTCCGCTGCGGAACCTCACGGCGACGCGTATACTGCCGGCCGCCTCTTCATCGTTTCTTCTCGAAAATCGAACCGAGCGGGGTGCGGCATGAGCCCTCGGACGACGGCAGCAGCGGCGAGAGTGATCGGACGATCCGAACGCATTCGCAAAGGGATCGTCGCTGCGGCGATCCTGATGGCGTTTGCGACAGGGGGCCTGTCCGAGACGGTCGGCGGTCGGGTCTCGGCGAACGACCGTCCCAAGGCCGAACGGGTGCTGGACGACCGGCAGCTGCGCGAGATCCGGATCGAGTTGCCGGCCGAAGCGTGGGAAAAGCTGCGTCTGGAATCGCTGACGCCGGGCCCGGGGATGTCGCTGCCGAGCGAGAAGCCGTACGAGTACGTGCAGGGGAACGTGTCGATCGACGGACTCGAGATCGCCGACGTCGGCATCCGCAAGAAAGGGTTCTTCGGCTCGCAGGATGTCGACACGCCGTCGCTGCTGGTCGACTTCAATCGGTACGTCGATCAGAAGCCGATCAAGGGGCTCGGGCGACTGACGCTGAACAACAACAAGCAGGACACGTCGCTCTGCAGTCAACTGCTCGCGTATCGACTGTTTCGCGAAGCGGGGATCGCGGCACCGCGAGTCGGCTTGGCTCGCGTCACCGTCAACGGTCGTTATCTGGGGATCTATGCGAACGTCGAATCGATCAAGCGTCCCTTTCTCGAGGATCGGTTCGGCGATGACGGCGGCGCGCTCTTCGAAGGGACGCTGACCGACCTGCTCCCCGACTCGGTCGCCAAGATCGAAGCGAAGTTCGACGACGATCCTGAGGCGAACGAGCAGCTTGCGGCGCTGGCTCGCGTGCTCGCCGCCGACGGCCCGCTGGATGTCGCGGCGCTCGAGCGTCTGATCGATCTCGATCAGTTCATGACCTTCTGGGCGGTCGAGGGGCTGATCGGATTCTGGGACGGTTATTCGAACAACCAGAACAACTACTTCGTCTACCGCGATCCGAGCGACGGGCGATTCCGTTTCGTGCCGTGGGGAGCCGACGCGGCGTTCGACACGATGCCCGGCTTCGGCGGCGGGATGTTCGGAGCCGGCGGGAATCAGGGGACGCCGATCGTCTATGCCCAGAGCGCGATCGCGAATCGTCTGTACTTCACCCCCGGCTTCGCCGACCGCTATCGAGCGCGACTGGAAGAGGTGATGGCGAAGGTCTGGAATGAGGAGAAGTTGCTCGCCGAGATCGATCGGATCGAGCAGCTCGTCGCGCGCGACCTGGGNNCCGTCGGTTCGTCCGCGAGCGTCGCGCAGCGGTCGAACAGGCGCTCGCCGATTGGCCCCTGCCGGCTCCGGCCACCTACCGTCAACCGATGACGACGGTGGCGGTCGGCAAGCTGAGCGGCACCTTCGCGACCGTCGTCTCGGCCGGCGGCGGTTTCGGTCCAGGAGGGGGGCCGGACGAGGCGACCGGATCGACGAGCGGACGGATCGAAGGGCGACTGGACGAACGCGATGTGGTCGTCGCCGAGGGGACGGCGGCGTTCCGCCCGTTCGCCTTCCCCGGATTCGGCGGCGGGCCTGGACCGAGAGGACCGGGGGGCCCTGGTCCCGGTGGTCCCGGTCCGGCAGGTCCCGGCGGTCCGGGACCGCGAGGCCCGCGACCGGGAGGAGCAGGTCCTGGCGCCGGCGGGCCTGGTGGTCCGCCTGCAGGTGGTCCGCCGCCGGGCGGTCCGCCTCCTGGAGGTCCGGGGCCGTTCGGTGGTGGCGAGCCGCCGTTCACGTTGGTGGTGACCGGCATGCCGGACGGCGGTGACGAACCGCTGACGGTGACGATGATGATCGAGCGTCGTCGACTGAGCGACGAAGCGATGACGATCGAGGTGACCGGCATGCTGCCCGAGGGAGCTGGCGGATTCGGCTTCGGAGGGTTCGGCGGCGGACGGCCGATGCGGATGCTCGCCGGCCGAGTGACGTTCGACGAGCGATCGACCGAACCGGGCGAGGCGATCTCGGGACGGTTCGAGATCGACGTGAACGAGATGCGCGGCGGCTTCATGAACAGCGCTCCGCTGCAGCGTCCGGAGCGCTGAGCGGGGAAGAGGCCTGCCGGATCAGCCTCGCGTCGCTCGCGCGGCGTTCGGCGCGCTAGCGACGACGTCTCGGTCGCTGGGTCACCGGCGCGCGTTCGAGCGATCGTCAGCGGCGAGCTGCCGCTTCGTCGAGCAGGCGGCGGAGATCGGGGGTCTGCGAGACCGAGAAGCGAAGCGTCTCGAGCTCCGCCCCCAACCGCTCTTCGATCGCGCCGCGCGCGTAGGTCCCGCCCCATCGCGCGCGGCCGAGCAGATGCCCTTCGACCTTGACCGTCAATCGAGTCGTGTCGGAACCGACCTCCTCGAACTCGTACGTCTGCGTCGAAACGAACAGCGGGTTGGTGATCTTCAGGACGAACCGTTCGGGAACATCGACCTCGAGCACCTCTTCGGCGAACTCGTAGCGTTCGGTCCCGTCGACCAGCGCGTAGCTGGTGACGGCGCCGACGGCGAAGGTGTTCTTCGGCGTGCGCTGCAGATTCTCGCGCCCGCCGGCCCAGCGCTTCAGGAAGCGGAAATCGGTCAGCAGGCGAAATGCCTGTTCGCGTGTCAGTCCGAGTTCGACCTTCTTTTCGAACCGGAAGGTCGAGGCGCCGATGCCGTACCAGATGGCGACCGACAGCAGGATCAGACCGAGCAGCAAGGCGGCGATCAGCGGCAGACGCTTCATGTCGATTCGGACTCCCGGAACGGCGAACGGAAACGGCAGGCCCGCGGCGAAGTTCCAGTCTAACGAGCCGCCGGGATGCCTCCCGGTTGCGCCTTGCCACTCGCTCGATTCGCTCGGGATTCGAGCCGACGAATCGGCCGGTTCGTGCGGATTGCGACGGCGATGACGAGAGGCTTCCGCTACCATGTCGAGCATCTCGGCGATCGCCGTTGCGGACCTCGCGGTTCCCGACGCGATGTGGCGTCCGGATCGTCGGGGCGATCTTCCGCACGAAGGAGCCGACGATGTTCCGATTCGCAGGAGGGCTGGCGCTCGCCTTGGCCCTGACCACCGCCGTGATCGCCGACGATCCGGTGCAGCAGACCGAAGCGGAGCATCTCTCCGCGATCCGAGCCAAGGTGTCGGAGCAGGACTGGGAGGGGGCGCTCGCCGCCTGGAAGGGCGCCGTCGAGGGGCATGCCGACTCGGTCCCGATCCTGATGCAGGGAGTGGCGCTGAGCTCGGGACTGATGCGAGCCGGTCAGCCCGAAGTGGCGATCGGCGTCGTCGATCGCGCGCTCGAAGGGCTCGTACCGCTCGCCGGCGACAATTCGGCCGCGGCTTCGGGAATCCAATCGGCCGCGATGATCCGCGCCTCGCTGGCAACTCGCCAAGGAGACGTCGACGCCGGCCTGAGCGTCCTGTCGGAGGCGGCCGCGAAACTCGAAGCGACTCCGGTCCTTGCCGAAACGCTGCTGCGCCAGCGAGTCACGATGCTGATGCAGGCGGAGCGTCGCGACGAGGCGGTCGCGGAAACGGAAGGAGCGATCGAGCGGCTGCGCAAGAGTCTGGCCGCCGATGCCGAGTCGGTACCGTCGCGCATCGCGCTCGCCGAGTGGCTGCTGCAGGGAGCGAACCTGATGCAGGACGACGGCAAGCTCGACGAAGCGGTCGAGACGCTGTCGACCGAATGGATCCTGTCCCATCGCGATCAGCCCGAGGCGATGCAGGCGTGGATTCGTCTGAACACGAGCGCCGTCGGCGCCGCCGCCTCGAACGATCCCGAGCGAGCGATGGAGCGACTGACCGCGTTTCGCGCCGCGATCGCCGCGGTGCGCGAAGGCTCCGAGTCGCCGCTCCCTCAGCTCGAGGCGACGGAGCGTTCGCTCGCGACGGTCGAACGGCGGATCGAAGCGTCGCTCAAGCATGTCCGTCTGATCGGCGAACCGGGAATGCCGCTCACCGCGGCCGCGTGGGTCAACGGCAGCGAGCGAACCCCCGAAGATCTCCAGGGGAAGGTCGTGCTGATCGACTTCTGGGCGGTCTGGTGCGGACCGTGCATCGCGACCTTCCCGCATCTGCGCGAGTGGCATGACGAGTACTCCGAGCGCGGCTTCGAGATCGTCGGCGTGACTCGCTACTACAACTACGACTGGGATGCGGCGGCGTCGCGTCCGGTGCGCAAGGAGATGCTCGATCCGGCTGCGGAACGGACCGCGATGGAAGCGTTCGCGGCGCACCACGAACTGAAGCACGTCTTTGCCGTGACCGAGTCGTCCGAACTGCAGGACTTCTACGGCGTCACCGGAATTCCGCAGGCGGTGCTGATCGATCGTCAGGGGCGAGTCCGGATGATCAAGGTCGGCAGCGGCGAAGCGAACGCCACGGCTCTCGACGAGATGATCCGCACGCTGCTCGACGAGTAGTCGAGCGATCGACCTGAAGAGATCGGTGCAGAAAAAAAGAAAAGGCGGCTCGTGAGAGCCGCCTTTTCTCGTCGGCATCGTGACCTCGTCCTCGGTCGCGACGCGTTGGAAGGATCGGGGGGACATCCGGTCCACGATCTTTCGACCGCCGACTGTCGGCTCCCTCTGTCGCCGCCCCTTTCGCTGCTTCGAGCGGAACTCGCGAGTGCTTCGCGAGTCCGTTGATCCTTGTCGTTCCCGACTCGCACTGTCGTTCGGCGTCGAGTCGTCTCGCGTGCGTTCGTGCGATCGAGTCGCTCGTCCGTCGCGTTGTGGTCGACATTGTGGCGGAGCGAGCGAACCTGTCAAGCAACGTCCGGAAATCTTTTGCTGCGCTGCGCGTCGAACGTCGCTCTTCGCGCGATCACCACTTGATCGCGAACGACGAATGCGGTTGTCGATCGCGATGCGACGCGCGTTGCCGCACTCGCACTCGCACTCGAGATGACGCAACGCTGCGCAGCGTTGCGCGATGCGAGCGACAAGTCATCCGATGCGCTTCGCAGCGAGCGTCGTTTCACTGCGAGCAACGAGACGCAGTGCGTCCGATCGACACGCCACGTGCGAGACGGAGCGCAGCGCGTCGCGCGGCGAGTGCGACGATCGTTCGGAATCGCCTCGGCCTGCGACGGAATGTCGCAGCGACTCGGCTCAGCGATTCGCTGCTCCTGCTTCGCGCCGTCGGTCACACGCCGCGAATCGCCTGCAGTTCGCCGCGGATCCCGAGGGGATCGACGCTGCCGCTTGTACGCCGCGACCGCCGCGACCTACGATGTTCGCTTCGCGATCCGGCCGTTCGTCGCGGCTCGCTCGTACTCGTTCACCTGCGATCCCGCACGTCGACTTGTCGACGCTCCCACTCGGACCCACGCATGCCTCGCGTCCTTCGCCTTGCCGACTGCGAACCGATCTCGCGCGACGCGCTGCCGGAACGGTTTCGACTCTCGGTGATCGTGCCGGTCTTCAACGAGGCGCGGACGATCGAACAGGTGATGGAACGACTGCTCGAAGTGCCGCTGCCGCTCGAGATCGTGATCGTCGATGACGGGAGCGTCGACGGAACGCGCGCCCTGCTTGCCGAGCGGATCGAGACTTGGCGAACTCGCGTGTCGAACGGCATGAGCCTCGAGCTCGTGCTGCACGAAGCGAACCGCGGCAAGGGAGCGGCGCTGCGGACCGGATTCGGTCAGGTATCGGGCGAGGCGGTCATCATTCAGGACGCCGATCTCGAGTACGATCCGCTCGAGTTCCTCCGCCTGCTCCGACCGCTGATCGACGGGCGTGCCGACGTCGTCTACGGCAGTCGCTACGCGCGCGGCGCGCAGAGCGACTCGCCCGGCTGGCATCGTCTGGGGAATCGACTGATCACGATCGCGTCGAACCTGCTGACCGGCTGCGACTGGACCGATGTCGAGACGTGCTACAAGCTGGTCCGGACGCCGCTGGTCCGCGCAGTCGCTCCGACACTGCGCGAACGAGGCTTCGGTATCGAGCTCGAGATGACGGCGAAGCTCGCTCGACAACCCGGAGTCCGTCTGTGCGAACTGCCGATCGCGTATCGGAAGCGGAGCTATGCCGAAGGGAAGAAGATCGGACTGCGCGATGCCTTTCGCGCCTTCTGGTGCATCGTCCGCTATCGACTGAAGGACTGACGCGACGCTCGCGAACATCGGACGCCGCCGGAACGCCGAACGAGATCGAGCGAGGGGCGTCAGGGCAACGGATGGNNAAGACCGCAGCCATGCCGTGCGGTTCGAGATCGATCTCGGTGCGAAGCGCTCCCGAAACCAGATCGTGCTGCGCGATGCGAGTCGGCGCGGTCGCGTGCAGGCCGACTCGGCGCATCCCGTGCTTCAGCCAACTGACGTGCCGCCGAAATGACGTCGGCCGAATCCGCGAAAAGCCGACCCACGCGGTTCCGTCGGACAGTGGCGCCAGGCCGCGACACCAACCGGTCGCCCGCTCTCCGTCGGCATCGCGCAACTCGACTCGCGCGATGCCGATCTCCGAGTCGTCGCCCGGCGGCGTCACGACTCGGCCGGCGCTGCGAGCGTCGCCGAGCGGCGCGAACCGATCGAGCNNAGGCCGAGACGATGCCGTCATGCGGACCGGCGACCGGAGTCGTCGCGTCAAGCCGCTGCGCGATACGGACCGTGCGCCGAGTCGGCGCGAGCTCGATCGCGTCGCCGGTCAGGAAGCGAGTCGCCCACCATGCGCCGTCGACTCGGAACAGGTAGTTCGGATGCGTCTCGTGCGGCTTGGTCGTCGGGACCAGACGCCAGTCGGTCGATCGATCGAAGCGTTCCCGGATCGGTCGCAGACCGATCTCGTAGGTCGCGGTGATCGCGTCGTCCCCATCCAGGCGCAGGACCGCATCGAGGCCGGTCGAGACGACGAGCAGTTCGCCCGAGTCGTCGATGACCACATGGTGCAGATCGTTGAACCAGGGATGCGAACGACGACGCAGGACCTTACCGGTCGCGAGCTCGATCTCGAGCACCTCGGTCGTCATGCAGACGCGCAGGCGATCGCCGTCGATCGAAGCGGCCTTGAAGACGATCGACGGTGTTCCGCTCGGGAGTCGTTCCGCGCAGCCGGTATCGTCCAGCCACGGCGTCACCTCTCCCGTGCGCAGATCGACGCGGACGATTCGCCCTCGGTCGTACGCCTGCCACTCGTTCCGATCGACTGCATCGCGTCGCTGACGACCACCGACGACCAGAAGGGCCGACGGAGATCGGCCGGAGCTGGGGGATGGGGTCGGCGGCATCGGACGGGACTCCGAAGCGTGGTCGAGAGAAGCGTTTCGGATCGGCCGGCGGCGACAAGGACCTCGACGCGAGGTCGAGGCGAGTCATCAACGCGAACGAGGCACGTCTCCGCGGGCGGAAGGCGTGCCTCGTGTCGCTCATTACGTCGATGCGGCGTTCNNGCGGCGTTCGGAATCGGCGCCGCGACGGCTCGATCAGCGGACGGCGATGCGGGCACCGCCGAGGGCTCGGACATAATCGACGGTGATGCTCAGCACCTCGTCGAGATAGAAGTCACGTTCGATCTTGGTGCCGCCGTTGACCTGATCCTGCAGCGTCTCTTCGTCTTCCTTGTCGGCATCGAACTCGCGACGTCGCTCGAAGAACCGCTCTTCGTTCAGCGACACCGAGGTGCGGGCCTTCTGCTCGCGATACCGATCGATGTCGGCTCGCAGCTTGCCGAAGTCTTCCGAGGCGGCGATTCGATCGGTCGACGCCTGGCGCAACGTGCCGAGCATCGTGTCGTCGATCAGGCCGACCGGATCGAATTCCGAGCTGGCGATCTTGTCGAAGGCGAGAGCATGTTCGAGGTCGCTCTCGCCGACCGGCATGTGATCGCTGATCGACGGCAGGACGACATCGGCGAGCACCCCTCGCTGCTGCGTGCTGTCTCCGCCGGGGCGATAGAACTGCTGCATGGTGACCTTGAGCGCCCCCATGTTCTCGGGCGGCGTCGCGAGACGGAACAGGAAGCGGCCGACGTCCATCAGGCTCTGCACCGTCCCCTTGCCGTGCGTCGCGGTGTCGCCGACGACGATGCCGCGGCGATAGTCCTGGATCGCACCGGCGAGAATCTCGCTGGCGCTCGCACTGAACTTGCTGGTCAGCACGACGAGCGGACCGTCCCACGCGACCCCCGCCTGTTCGTCCGACAGGACTTCGGACGAACCGGCCGAGTCCTTGACCTGCACGACAGGGCCGCGATCGATGAACAAGCCGGTGCAGTCGACCGCTTCGGGAAGGCTGCCGCCGCCGTTGGTCCGCAGATCGACGACGACCGCATCGACTCCCTGCTCGCGGAATCCTTCCAGCAGCCGGCGCATGTCGCGCGTCGTGCTCTTGTAGTCCTCGACGCCGCGCCGAGCCCCTTCCATGTCGCTGTAGAAGCTCGGCAGGTTGATGACGCCGATGCGGAACGGCGTGCCGTCTTCCTTGGTCCCCTGTTCGAAGACCTCGCCGTGCGCCTCGCTGTCGGTCAGCTCGATCCGCTCGCGGACGATCGAGTAGGTCTTCACTTCGTTCGTGCCGTCGTGCATGACGCCCAGCCGAACGACCGTCCCGGCCTTCCCGCGGATCATGCCGACGACGTCGTCGAGCTTCATGTCGGCGACGTCGACCATCTCGCCGGTCTCGCCCTGACCGACGCTGACGATCTTGTCTTCGACCTTGATCGCGCCGAGCTTGTCCGCGGCGCCGCCGGGGACGACTCGCTTGATCACCGTCACGCCGTCCTCGCTCTGCAGCGAGGCGCCGATCCCTTCGAGATTCAGACGCATCTGAATCAGGAAGTTCTCGTAGGTCGTCTTGGCCAGGTAGGTCGAGTGCGGGTCATACGCGCTGGTGAGCGCCGTGATGAAGAGCTCGGTCACCTCTTCCGAGTCGAACTGCTTCATCCGCTTGGCGAACGACTGGTAGCGGCGCTGGAGCTTCTCCTTGGCGGCCGCCCCTTCGGTCTCCTCGGCCTTGAGGACGAGGAAGCTGTACTTGATCCTCAGACGCCAGCGCTCCTCGGCCTCTTCGACCGTCGCCGGATAGTCGAGCAGGTCGGCGTCGGTCACCATCTCTTCGTCGAGGGTGAAGTCGTGAGGCATCTCGATCATGCGGTCGATCGTCACGAGCCGCTCGTCGATCCGCTGCAGGAAGCGGTTGAAGACCTCGAAGGCGAAAGTCAGATCGCCGGCGCGGGCGAAGTCGTCGAGCTGATCTCCCTGTCGCGAGAACTCCTCGATGTCGCTCTTCAGGAAGTAGAGCTTCTGCGGATCGAGTCCCTTGACCAGCAGCTGGAGGGCGCTGCGCGAGATGTCGTCATCCATCACCCGATTGCTCAGGTGATAGACCGGCATGCGGCTGGCGATCGCCTTGGCGATCTGCTTGTCCTTGAAGTCCTCGCGGAGTTCGACCGAGCGGACCGCCAGCGGGATCGCGCCGACGCATCCCGAGAGGAGCAGAGCCGAAACCCACGGGCGACGACCGCCGCGCCGCAAGACCATTTCCGATCGACGCATCACCGCTTCCTCGTGAAGTTGGAAGGGAATTCTCGAATGAGTTCGGTCGCCGAGTCGGACCGGAGTCCGAGCTCGACGGCGCGCGGCCGAACGCCGCGCGATCACCGGGATGAACGATGGTACGGACGAGCGACAAGACGCGATCGGGCCATTCGCGCCGCCTGATGAGACCGACGCTCATGAGGCCCGACGATCGCCGATCGAACGCGCTCGAAACCCGGGACGTCCCCTTCGCCGAGCCATCGTAGTCCTTGGTTTCCGAGGGAACAAGGTCGATCGACGGCCCCCGTCAATGGGGCTCGCTCCCTCGCTTCCCACCCGCTCGCCGCCGTAACAAGCCGATAGTTGCCGCCGCATCGGGCGGTCTTGCCGAACGAGTTCGACACGACTCGGCGAGCGAAGAGGAACCGAGCGGCGGGTANNGGGGAGCCGGTGGGACGCGACAAGAGACGCTCCTGAAGCGTCGTCGCGACGAGCGGCGGCGGCACCGATGGTGACTGGGCAGTCGAATGGTGACCGAACTCGTCGAGGGAGAGAAAGGCGGTAGGGGCTCGGGGCAAGTGGGGCAGCAATTACCCGTCACCCACTACCGCACTCTCGTAACGACTCGCTCGTGACACTCCCGCTCGGGGAGTCGACGTCCGCCCGGACGGTCCGAGGAGTCGCGATTCGGATCGGACGCCGGAGTGCGTTTGCCGCCGGCCGAGACCCGAGTCGGTCCGAGCGAACGACGATCGCCTGAAGAAGCTCCGCGTCGAACGGGATCGTTCGCAAGTGCCGTGCCGAACGCGACTCGCCGACCGCGTCTCGGCGCGACCCCCAAGATATCCGCGGCCCCTTCCGCACCGTCGCGTCTCGACCCGAGACGAATCCCCCTTGATCCGTCTCGAAACGGGAATCCGCCTCTCGATTCGAGACGAGCATTGTCTCGTTTCGATACGACGGCTTCGTCGACCGAGACATCGACCGAGGCCTCGATGCGTTGTCGAGCCTCTCGATCGCCGAATCGGGCCCGACTCCCGACTCGAATCGCGCAAGGAGATCGTCGCGAGGCATCGGCGGCGCGCCGGGTGCGGTCGACCGGGGGACGGAGCGTGCGACTCGGGGCGAGACGGCGCCGAGCGTCTATAATCGCCGCTTCGACTTGTCCGGTCGGTCAAGTCGGTCGAACGCTTCGAGCCACGCACCTCCGCCGCTGCGAGACTCTCTGCCGGTGAACGTCTTTCTGCTGATGACCGAAGGGCCGCATGTCGGCGCCCGCTATCCGCTGACCGAGGACCGGCCGAATCTGGTCGGGCGCGACAAGGAATGCGCGGTGGTGCTCGCCGACCTGCGTTGTTCGCGCGTCCATGCCTGCATCTATCGCGCGGAAGGACTCTGGTGGATCGAGGACCGGAACAGCAGCAACGGGTCGTACGTCAACGGCCAGAAGATCGACACCGCGCAGCTGATCGACGGGACCGAGATCCAGGTCGGATCGACTCGCTTCACCTTCGGTCTCGCCGAACCCGAGACGACTCAGCCGACCGAAGCGGGAGTCCCTTCGCCGTCGATCGTCATGGAGGAGACGCTCCGTTCGGAAGAGACGGGGCAGTTCCTGTTGCCCGAGATCAAGGGGCTCCAGTCGGGTGAAGATCTCTTTCAGCTCTTCCGGTTGACCTACTGGCTGCTGGCTCATCACGACGCCAATGACGTCATCCACGAATGTCTGAAGGTGCTTCGCGATCGGACCGGCGCTTCGGTCGTCGGCTTCCTGTGGCTCGACGACCAAGGCTCGCTGAAGCCGCAGGTGGTGATTCCGACCGATCGCGACGGAGAACTCCGTCTGGACGAACTCGCGTCGCAGCTCGTCGCGCAGCGTCGGCATGCGGTTCGGATCGAGCAGCCGGCACCGTTGACTCGCGAGAACGACACCGGCTTCTCGCACTCGTACTGGGTTCCGCTGATCGACGACGACGACGTGAAGGGGGCGATCGCGATCAGCCGCGAGAAGGGGCGATTCACGCGCGGCCAGGTCCACTGGACCGGTTCGCTCGCGAACGTGCTCGTCCGGTCGCTGATGCGAGCCCGACGCCAGGCGACTCTGGAACGCCAGCATCAGCGGCTGAAGGAGTCGGCCGGAGACACCGACGAGCTGATCGGCGAGAGTCCGTCGATGCTCGACCTGAAGAGTCGGATTCGGCGCGTCGCGCGCGCCGCCGGCTGCGTGCTGATCCGCGGCGAAAGCGGCTCGGGCAAGGAGCTCGTGGCGCGGGCAGTCCATCGCTCCAGCCTGCGGAACGACCGGCCGATGCTCAGCGTCAACTGCGCCGCGATCCCGACCGATCTGATGGAGAGCCAACTGTTCGGTCACAAGAAAGGGGCGTTCACGAGCGCCGACGCGGACCATATCGGCTTCTTCCAGCAGGCCGACGCGGGAACGCTCTTTCTGGATGAGGTCGGCGAGCTGACGCTNNGACGCTCGAGGGGCAGGCGAAACTGCTCCGGATCCTCGAGGGGCATCCCTTTCTGCCGGTCGGCGGCATCCACGAAGTCCGAGTCGACGTGCGCGTGCTGGCGGCGACCAATCGGGATCTGCGCGAGTACGTCTCGGAGAAGAAGTTCCGCGAGGATCTGTACTATCGCCTGAGCGTCTTCGAGCTGGTCGTCCCGCCGCTCCGCGAACGAGGCAAGGACATCGAGCAGCTCCTGCGTCACTTCCTGGACCACTTCAAGCGGACCCACGGTCGCCCCGAACTGGAACTGTCGGACGAGGCGCGACAGCAGCTGCTCGGGTATCAGTGGCCCGGCAACGTCCGTCAGATGCGCAACGTCATCGACAGCGCGGTGGTGATGGCCGAGGGGAGTCGAATCCAGCCGGAAGACCTGGCGCTGCGCGGCACGAATCCGGCCGGACTGGAATCGCTGAGGATCGACGTCTGGGAACAGCGGCTGATCGTCGAGGGGCTCCAGCGGACCGCCGGTAACGTCCCCGAAGCGGCGAAACTGCTCGGCATCAGTCGCGCAACGCTCTACCGCAAGATCGAGGAATACGGTATCCGTCGTTGATCGGAGCGTCTCGGCCGCCGGCGCCGTGTTCCGCTCCGGCCGACGAACGGAGTCCGCCATGTTCCCTGTGGACCGCCACCGACGATCCTCGTGCCAAGCGCCGCTGGCGCCATCGAACGGGGCGTCATCGAACGCCGCATCGTCGAAGGGTGCGCCGCGAACGTGGCGGCTCGCGATGGGCATCGTCGGCCTCGCGATGTGGCTGACGTTTTTCGCGGCGACGACCGCCTCGGCTCAGCCGACAGGTTCGGACGAGCCGTCGGGGAAGCGCCGCGCCTCGGACTATCCGCCTCCCGACCCGAACGAAGCCCCTGAGGGGTACTTCAACCTGTCGCTCGGGACCTTCGGCGGCATGCAGTTCTGGACCGACTTCGTCGTACGGGCCGAATGGCGGATCCAGCGGAACGAGATGACCGGGCATTACCGACTGCTCGATCCGCGGAACGTGCGGCAGGGGTGGGGGAACTACGCGCATTGCCTGCAGGAACTCGATCGGCGGTTGCCGACCGATCCGGCGGCGGCCGATCGGCATCATGTCGTGGTGCTGCTGCACGGTCTGGGGCGAGCCCGGACAAGCTGGCGCGAGCTCGCGCCGCGGCTGGAAGAGGAGGGCTTTCGCGTCGTCACGTTCGGCTATGCGAGCACGCGGGGGACGCTGAGCGATCATGCGGCGGCTCTCGATCATGTGCTGCGGCATCTCGAGCGCTGCGAAACGGTGTCGTTCGTCGCGCACAGCCTGGGGAACCTCGTCGTCCGACGCTACCTGGACGAACGTCCCGAACCGCTGCTGGGGGATCCGCAGCGAGGAAGGATGGTGATGCTGGGGCCGCCGAATCTCGGTGCCCAGATGGCTCGCCGGCTGAAGGACAACCCGCTCTTCGGCATCGTCTGGGGCGCCTCGGGGGAACAGCTCTCGGATCATTGGGCCGAGGTCGAACCGCATCTGGCGACGCCGTCGTTCGAGTTCGGCGTGCTGGCCGGAGGGGGCGATCTGGCGGTGACCAACCCGCTGGTCGACGGCGACGACGATCTGATCGTGAGCGTCGACGAGACGCGACTGCCGGGGGCCTGCGACTTTCGCCGCGTCGGCATCAATCACACGTTCATGCCCGAGAGCGACGAAGTGATCGAGCTGACGATCCGCTTCCTGAAGCAGGGGTGCTTCGAGACGCCGGAGTTGCGGCAGCCGATTCCGGCGACGGAGCGACGATGAACGCGCGACGCCCTCCCGACGATCCGCTCCCCGAGACCGGGCGCCTGGCCGGAGTCGATTACGGCACGGTCCGGATCGGGATCGCGATGACCGATCCCGATCGGATTCTGGCGAGTCCGTGGGACACCTACGTCCGCCGCTCGCCGTCGCTCGACGAGCAGTACTTCGTCCGTCTGGCGCGCGAGGAGCGGTTGGTCGGCTGGGTCATCGGTTGGCCGATCCATCTGGACGGCAACGAGAGCGGCAAGTCGCGCGAGGTGACGACCTTTGCCCATCGACTGCGCGAGACGACCGGCTTGCCGGTCGCGCTGCAGGACGAACGATTCTCTACCGCGTTTGCGCGCGAGGTGCTGGGAGAAGCGCAGCTGACTCGCAAGAAGACCAAGGCGAGGATCGATCGCGTCGCCGCTCAGATCCTGCTCAGCGCCTATCTCGAATCGCATCGAGCCGCGACTGGCCAACGCCTGGATCAGCCCGACGGCCCGACCGGCGGATTCCGAGGGCCGGGGAGTCTGGACGACTGAACGGCGTCGCCGGCGACGAACCCGTCAACGACCCAACCAGCCCGAAGCGTCAGCGAGGGATCTCCGTGCCCTCCACCTCGTCAACGAGCGTTGCGACCGGGGTCGGTCGCACGACGGAAATCAAGTGGGCCCGCGTCGTCCCCGANNGCAGCTCGAACGGCGTCGACATCGCACGCCCTCGGCTCGGGACGAGCCGGGGCCACGACGCCGGCGAGGCTCACTTCGGCTTGCGCTTGGTCAGATTCTTGGAGTTCGATGCGGGGCGAGGAGCGGGCTTGCTGCCGCTCTTCGGACCGCCGCTCTTCCCGCCCGACGTGGTCGGCTTCTTCGGCTTCGGCTTGTTCGACGAAGCGTCGGAAGGCCCCTTCTTGGCGATCGGCTTGCCGGCCGGCTTGGCCGGCGGCTTGCTCGCCCCCTTCGGCTCGGGCTTCTTCACCTCGGGCTTCTTGGCGGCGGCCGGAGCCGGCGGAGCGACGGGAGGCTTCGGCGGGGGAGACTTGTCGGCCGGCTTGGACGATCCTCCCTTGTCGGCGCTCGGCTTGACGGCCCCCTTCGGGGGTTCCGCCTTCCCGGCGCCGGTCCCCTTGGGGACGGCATGCTTGATCTTCGCCGCCTTGGCTTCCTCGACCTTGCGCTGACGAACCTCTTCGGCCTTGGCGGCCGCCTCGGCAGCCGCCTTGGTCGCCTGGTTGTGTCGCGTCCGCGCCTCGGGATCGATCTCGGCGATGATCGCCCAGGTCTTGGTCGAGTTCTGAGCGGCGAACCATTGGACGGCGAGCTGATGGACGGTGCCGAAGAACTCGCTCCCCTTCGCCTTCGGAACCGCTCGCTCCAGTCCGGGGACGGTCGAGGCGGCGATATCCTTGGGGCCGGCGAGATCGAGGATGGCGAAGAGCTTCAGCATCGCTTCGTCGAGCGGAATGACGTGCCCGCCGAGAGCGGTCTGAGCGACGTACGAAGCGACGAAGTCGGTGACTCCCTTGTATGCCTTGAGACGCTGGATCGCCTTGCCGAGGTTCTCCTTGCGGAGCGGTTCGAGATCGAACGCATAGTGCGTCTCGAAGATCGCGTGCAGACTCCGCTTGACCCGCGCGGCGCTGGCCTGAGGATCGACGTACCCGACCATCGATTCGGCGAGTTCCGGCACCGTGGTGACTCGGACCTCGTTCCAGTCGTAGTAGTTCTCCTGGAGCCGCGCGAACGCCTCTTCGGCCAGTTCGTTGGTGGCGTTCTCCAGACAGCAGCCGAAGATCAGCGTCTCGAAGACGCTCCGATCGCCGGGAGACTTGGTCGGCTGGAAGTGCTTGCGGGCGACCTTCTGCACCTTGGCGATCAGGTCGTTGCGATTGACGGCTGCCATGTCGGGTNNTGAGGCGAGGGCGATACGGTGCGGAAGGGGGTTCCGAAACCGGAGCGTCTAGGAATCGAGTCGGCGACCGGGGGTCGCATCGTCATCGTCATCGTCGGTTTCGAGCTCGTCCGAGAGCTCGTCGTCCGAGTCGCTCTCGCCGGCGAGTTCATCGCCCGAGAGTTCGTCGTCGGCGAACTCGTCGTCGTCGTTCGCGACCGGCTCGGCGTCGCTCGTCGGCGCTCCCTGAGTCGTTGCCTCGGGGAGCACTTCCTCGAGGATCCGGGCGACCGCCAGCGAGTGCTTGACTCCCTTGTCGATCTCGAACTTCAGCCGCGGGATGTAGCGGGTATCGAGCCGGTCGGCGATCTTCCGTTGGAGGAAGCCGGCGGCGGCATCGAGACCGTGGAGGACGAGGGCGGTCTTGCGATCGTCCCCCATCACCGAGATGTGGACCTTGGCGTGTCGCAGGTCCGCCGACACCTCGACGAAGGTGACGGTGACGTCGCGGACTCGCGGGTCGCGCAGTTCGGTCAGGATCGCGAGACTGACCGTCTCGCGGATCGCTTCGGCGACCTTCGCTTCAAAATTTGAATAAGCGTGCACGATGTACCAACNNTGGGATGTCATGCGGAGGGGTTACCGGGCGCTGGAGCTGGCGGGGGCGGGACTCGGGACACGAGCGAGCCGTAAACGACGGCCGCCGCCGTGATCCGCAAGCGGAAGACGGCGGCGACCGAACGGAAATCGGAACGACTCACAGGGTTCGCGCGACGTGCTCGATCTTGAAGGCCTCGAGCGTGTCGGCTTCCTTGACGTCGTTGAAGTTCTGCAGCTTGATGCCGCATTCCATGCCCTGCCGGACCTCCTTGACGTCATCCTTCTCGCGTCGCAGCGATTCGATGCCGTACTCGCCGATGACCCGATTCTCGCGGATGACCCGGATGCGGCTGTCCCGCTCGATCGTCCCTCGCATCACGCGACAGCCGGCGATGGTGCCGGTGCGGCTGACCGAGAACGTCTTGAGGACCATCGCGGTGCCGGTGTCGACCGTCGTCTCGGTCGGCTTGAGCTTCCCTTCGAGCGTCGCTTTGATGTCGTCGGCGACCTTGTAGATGATGTCGTAGCGACGGATCTCGACCTGCCGCTCGTCGGCCTGGTTGCGAGCCGCATCGTCCGGCACGACGTTGAAGGCGATGATCACCGCTTCGGACGCCTGAGCCAGCATGATGTCGGCGACCGAGACGCCACCGACCGTCGCCTGGAGGATGCGGATGTCGATCTCGGGGTGGCTGAGCTTCGACAGCTCCTTCCGGATCGCCTCGATCGACCCGCGCGTGTCGGCGCGGATGATCAGGTTCAGCGTCACCTTGTCCTGAGTCCGGAGCGTTCCGGATTCGAGCCGCTGCTGGAACTCTTCGAGCGAGACCTTGGTGGTGATGCCCGAGAGGCTTCGCTGACGGCGGCGTTCGGCTCGCGTTTCCGCGATCTCGCGGGCCTGAGCGATGTCTTCCAGCACGTAGAAGCGATCGCCGGCGGCGGGAGCGTGATCGAGACCGGTGATGTTGACCGGCATCGACGGTCCCGCCGTCTCGTGTCGCATGTTCGACGAGAGGGTGTCGTACATCGCCTTGACGCGTCCGTACGAGCCGCCGCAGACGACGATGTCGCCGACGTTCAGCGTTCCCTGCTGGACCATCACCTTCGCGATCACGCCTCGATCCGATTCCTGCTCGGCTTCCAGGCAGATGCCGGTCGCCGGGCCGTCGAAGCGCGACTTGAGCTCGTAGAGTTCGGCGGTCGCGAGCAGCGTTTCGAGCAGCGAGTCGATGCCCGCTCCGGTGATCGCGCTGGTCCGGATCACTTCGACGTCGCCACCCCACTCGCTCGGCAGCAGGTTGTGGGTCGCCAGGTCCTGCAGGACCTTGTCGAAGTTGACTCCCGGAAGGTCGCTCTTGTTGAGTGCGACGACGATCGGGACTTCGGCCGCCCGAGCGTGCGAGATCGCCTCTTCGGTCTGAGGCATGACGCCGTCGTCGGCCGC